>DATJFH010000216.1:0-61867 GCA_035495815.1 Bryobacteraceae bacterium | reverse complement strand
CTCGTATGCCGCCGCCTTCGTGGTCGCCAGGACGTCGAGCACAGGCTCGATCCGCCGCTCGCTGGTGAACAGGATGTTGCCGCGCTCGATGGAATACTTGCGCTCGTTCAGAGTGAGCTCGCCGCCTTCCTCGATCGTGAGCCGTCCCGACAACCCGGGTTCGTAGGGGGTCCCGAGCACACGCAGGTCCGCCGTGACCTCCGCTTTGGCCAGATTGTTCCTGACGACGATCGGATTTTCCGTCTTGACCCCGAGATTGAACCGGATGCTTTCGAGCAGCGGATTCCGCTCCTCGGTCAGATCCAGGCCACGCGGGGCGGTGATTGCGGCCAGGATGCCGGAATCCAGATTGAGGTCGTCGGTGAAGCCGCCGTCGGCGATCAACACGCTTCCGCCGAGGATCAGGTTGTCCGCGGCGCTGGCGGCGTTGAGCTGGATATTGGAAATGGTTTTGAGGCCTTTCGGGTAATCCAGATAGACTCCGTCGCCTTTGACGGTGAGCGCCGTGTTTTGAAACCGGCCGTTCAGATACTCGACCGTTCCGCCGCCGGAGAGCGTTCCGCCGTTCAACGAGCCATCCAGACGGGACAGGGTCAATCGGGAGCCGGCCAGATCGATTCGCGCGTTCAGGTTGTCCAGCCCGACCCTGGGCTCCTGCATGCTGATCTGAGCGTCGGCGAGCTGCAGGTAGCCTTGCGCTTTCGGTTCCTTGACAGTCCCGGTCAGCGAGACGTGCGCTTCGGTGGCTCCGCGGGCTTTCACCGCTTCGGTGAACGCACCGGCCAGCGAAGCGTTCAGGTTCGCGTCGAGCTTCAAATCGAGCGGCTGGGTCCCGGTGAGCCCGGCGGTTCCGGACAGTCGGATGTCGGTTTGCGGTCCGGTCAATCCGAACTGATCGATACGGGCGGTTCCATTCGAGATCAGGACCGCGGCCGTGCCGGTCTGCTGTAAGTCGACGGCCCCCACTCCCAGCTTCAGCACCGGAAACGTGATCTTTGCGGTGACGGCTTCGATTTCCGGCCTGGTCGCCTGCGCGTCCACCCGCAGGGAAACCGCGCCCTTGATGTTCTCCGGAATCTTCCCGAAGGAGTCGAGGTCGAGCTCGTTGATTTGCGCGGTGAACTCTGCGGCGCCCTGCCTCCGGGGCAGCTCCACCGGCAGCTTTGCGGGCAGCAGCGCGAAGGGTATGTCGCCCGAAGCTTGAAACGTGGCCGGGCCAAGGTCTCCGGTAAGCTTCTGGATCTCCAGGCCGCCGTTCCGGACCTGCGCGCTCAAGTTCACGTTGGCGACCGGCGGATCGATCGTCGGGCTGGAGAAAAAGCCGTCCGCCAGCGTGACGGTCAGATCCGGATCGATGCGCTTCAGCGTGCCCGAAATCGTTCCGTTGATGGTGGCGGTACCTTGCGCGGTGAGCGGCTCTTCGGTAGGGAAGTACTGAAGCAGGCTGGCCAGGTTCAGTGTGGTGGAAACGTCGATCCGTCCCGCCGCAGCCGCGGCGTCGAGCGGCAGCGTGCCTTTCAGGCTGATACGCGAATCACGAGCCAGTATCGTGGCCTGCTCGATGGTCAGCTGCTGATTCCGATAGCTCGCCGTGAGGGGACCGTCCGTCCGTATCGGCTGGTGGTTATAACTGAGATCGAGCTGGTTGATCTCGACGGTTGCCTGACCCTGCTGGTAGTGTTGCAGGTCGCCCGTGCCGCGCACGGTGGCGCTGACCGTTCCGACCAGGGGGACGTCGAGCTTGAACGGTAGTTTTTCGAGATCTGTGTTATTCGCTGTCGCTTCGATGCTGGCGGGATTGGGGTCCTTGATCCCGACGTTCGCTTTCGCGGTCAGGTTAAACGCGGGAGCGGCGGCTTCGATCGCCGCCTGCTGGTTGGCGACGCTCGCC
The DNA here is from genome assembly GCA_035495815.1 of Bryobacteraceae bacterium. GTDB lineage: Bacteria > Acidobacteriota > Terriglobia > Bryobacterales > Bryobacteraceae > DATJFH01. The sequence continues at coordinate 59,976 of DATJFH010000216.1, read as the reverse complement.
GTCAGATTGACGGCGCCGTACTGCTGCTCTCCGTATTGAACCTGATCGGCCGAAAGCCGGAGGGAACCGGACGGGTTGTCGAGGTTTCCCTGGCCGCTCGCGTTGAGATCGATCGCGGCGCGCACGGGTGCGCCATTCGGCAGGACCATCGAAATCAGGCGCAGGTTGCGGCCGGCGAGGTTCGCCGAATAGTCCTTGGACTGGAGATTGTAGGAGCCTGTACCTTCGAGTACGGCGGCGCCGTCCGGCTGCGGCTTCTCGAGACGCAGCGCCGTCAGCGTCACGGTCTGATCGGTCACCAGGGCGGTGGCGGTGAGCGCCCCGAAGGCTTCCTGGTAGGCCTCCAGATTTGCTCCCGTAATTTCCGCTCGGGCATTCGGATGGTCGATAGTCCCGGTGGCCGTGACATCGAGCCGGACGCTCCCGGTGGCGGGAATATCCGGCCTGCCTGCCGCGGCCAGCAGCGTTGGAATCGAAAGATCCGACGTCTGGGCCTGAAGGTTCAGCTCCTGCGACTTTCCTCGAAGTCCGACTGTCCCCGAGGCGGTAAGCCTTTGGTCCCGCCACTCCACTTTCGCGTCCTGGATGGCGACGCGAGCCGGATTGTAGTCGCCCGAGGCGTGAATGGTGATACCGGTCAGCGTCCCGGCCTGCACGGCCGGCGAATCGAATGTGAATGCCGCCGCCGGACTCTGGACCGTGCCGCTCAGCTTTGCGGCGGCCTGAAGAGATCCGCCTACGTTCGTGCCGGCCAATGTCCCGGGCGACCGGCCCAGAAACGCCTCGGCCTCGGCGACGGAGCCGGCCAGGTCGGGCGCGTTCAAACGAATGTCGCCACCCAGTATTCGCCGGCTGACCAGCGTAACCTGGCCGGCCACCTCCGCCTGCAGCGCGCGCAGGGAGGAGATCCCGACAGTCACACGTTCGCCGGCCGCTTGCACCTGAATATTCCCGGACACCGGGAGGAAATTCCTGGCGGGCGCTTGGCGGCTCGCGTTTAGCCGCAGCGTGGCGTCCCCCGCCGCCTGGTCGAAGGCGAGCGCCGGCCAGTGCGCCGAAACCTCACCGGACGCGATGCTGGACACCTTGACCGGCAGTTGCATTGCCGTCGAGAGCCGGTTCAGGTCCAGGTTCCTAACGGCCGCGTTCAGCGAACTGGCGCCCGCTTTGGTGTTAAGCGCGATGTTGCTCTTGCCTTGAACCGTGCCGGAGGGAGACGAAAGATTGAAGGACGCGACGTTCACCCGCTCCTGTGCGGCGGAATATTGCGCCTCGGCTTTGAGGTTCAGGTGATCGAATCGATCGACGACGAGATCCCGGCCGTCGAGCCGCGTCGCCACGGTCATCCCGGAGAGCGGGCCAGCGGCCGCGATCGAGGCGTGCACCGTTCCGCTGATGCGCTGCCGGACGCCGGCGAACCCGGCCAGCGAGCCGAGCGCCAGATCCGTTTCGGCCTTGAAGTCATACCGCGGGTCCTTGAAGTTGTTCAGCCTTCCCGCCAGCGCGATTGTCGAATCGCGGAGCGTGAGGCGCAGATTCCGCACGTCCAGCGCGTTCTTTTGGAGCAACAGGTCGGCCGTGATCTGGCGGACCGGCATTTCGCGCTGCTCGAAGGAAACTCCTCCCGGCTGTTCCGTCTCCAGCTTCACCTGGTGGTCCCGGCTGACGGGGTTGCCGTCCACGGAAAGCCGCCAGCGCGGAAGCGACGCCACAATCTGCTGCCGGCGGTCCTCCATCAGCAACGAGCCGCCGGTGGCGACCAAACGGTCGATGAGATAGTCGATTTCCGAATCGCTCGACGGGCCGGGCGGATGGGGAAGATTGTCGCGGCCCTGGGGATCGATTACCAGGTGGATGGCGGGATTCACAAAGTCCGCGTCCCGTACCCAGTAAGTTCCGGATAGCGCTTTTGTCAGGCTGACCGAAATGTAGGCATGGTCTGCCGTGAAGATCGGCGGCAAGTCCGGCGCCTGCGTGGAACGGACAGTCACGCGTTCCAGCGTGGCGGTTCCGGCCAGCAGATTGTAATAAATTCCGCCCGCCTGAAAATCTACTCCCTGTTTGTCCAGAATCTGAACGAGTTGTTTCAGTGCGAAGCGCCGGACAGGCGGGGTGTGCAGGACGGCGATCAGAACCGCGCCCAGCGCAAGAATTCCCGCAAGAATGAACGCCGCCAAGCGGAGCTTGGAGTTCTTCCACACCTGAATCCCGGGATGCTACCGGCCTGTGCGAAGAATCGATCGAACCTTGCCTGCTTCCGGCGCATCCGGCTTCATGCGCACGAACATCTCGAAGTGCGAGAGCATCTTGTCCGGCCGCTTCATACCGTTGTAAGCGAGCCCTGCGTAGTAGTGCGCATAGGCGAAATCCGGATGGCTCTGCGCGAACGAATCCAGATCCTTGGCGGCGGCATCGTACTCCTTCCGATTCAGCGCCAGCAGGCCGCGCACGTAAGCCGTTTCCTCTCCCTGGGCGTCCGCCAGCGCCGCGGCTGCGCCGTCATAATCCTTCTTTTCAATATTCAGACGCGCCAGAGCCAGCTTGGATTCACCGCCGGAATCGATCTCATTCGCCTTCTGGACGAACGGTTCAGCCTCGGAGGCTTTGCCCTGCTCGGCCAGCGCCATGCCGAGGTATGCGTTGGCGCGGGCGTCGTCCGGGTTCGCCTTTACGGCCTGACGCAGCGCGGAGACGGCGCCTCCCAGATCATTCTTCCTGTACAGGTCGATGCCCCGCCCGGCGTCCGCGCCAATTGCCAAACTCGCGACGCCGATGCAAAAAGTACACAGGTAAATTGCTTTCATGGGTGCTCTCCTGAGCCTAGCGTCTCACAAGAGCAGTTATAGGGCCAAAATTGGCCGGCAACTTAGAGCTTCAGCGCGGCTTCTACCGGAATTGCTTTTTATAGAAAAAGTTGAGGCTTACCAGCCCATTCTGATCCCGGGACGCGATGGCTGACCACTGGGGATTCAGCGCCCACTCGGCGCGTACGATCTGAGTATTCGGATCGTTCAGAGCCGTCACATAGGTGAAAGTGATGCTGTTTGAAATCTGCTGTTGCAGCGTCAGTCGCGCCTGCGGCAGTTCCGAACCGCTGGTGAACGTAGGATCGATCTTCAATTGACTGACGCCGAACACCCGCTCCAGGCGGCTCGAAACCGGATCCGCGAGGGCTTTGCTTACCAGGGCCGATTCACCCATCTGCTGGAAACTCTGCGGGGGCTGCGAGGGCTGGTTCGCGAGCAGGTTGGGATCGGATGTCGGCGTCTTGCCCGAAGCCAGCAACGCTACGATCTCTTGGAACTGTAGCGGCGGATCGGACGTGTAGCTCAATTTCATGTTGTCGATCGGACCCGTCACGTTCAGCGAGACCTCGACTCCCTTGGCTTTGGTTTCGAGGCTGACATTCAGCACCGGTTCGATGCGCAGCGGATTGTAGAACGACACCGTGCCGGAATTGACCGTATAGGTGGATCCGAAAAAGACGAGTTGTCCTTCCGTAATCAGGATTCGGCCTTGCACGCCGGGTTGGGACGCCGTGCCCCGCACGCGCAGATCGGCGTCGAGCTGGAGGTTCTGGGCCACCGACGCCTGCACAGCCGTGGAGGACGAGGTCCGCACCTGTATGTCCAGCTTCATATTGTCCAGTATGGGCGATGGGCGGGCGGGAGCTTGAACCGGAGGCGCGGCCCGGGAAAGCATCGACCCGAAATCGCTCTGCGGCGCATATGTCACCTGATCGAGCGTGATGGTCCCGGACGCGATGCTCGATTGGCCGGTACCGGTGAGCCGGATATTGGCGTCGCTCACCACGCTGACGCCAGGTTCCAGACGGACCCGCACCTTCGCCGCGTTCGCGCGCAGTCCGAATCGCAATGCCTCTCCGAACACGGCAAATCCGCCGAGAGTGACGGTCCCGCCACCCGACTCAGCCGTCAGATTGCGGACCGATGCGCTGTTGCCGTTGAAAGCCACCACGCCGTTGGCGTTGGAGATGCCGTTTGGAAATCCGGTGTAGTTAACCGAGACGTCCTTCAGCGCGAGCTGGCCGTTGATCAATGGCTTGGCCGTCGTGCCGCGCACGGTGGCGGCAAGCGTAAGATTGCCGGATGAAGTCACGTCCCGGTCGAAGCTGTGAAGCAGGCCGAGATTTGTATTGGCCCGGAGGGAAAGATTCAGCGCCTGGCTTTGAAGCGAGGCAGTACCGCTGGCTTGCAGGTCGGTCTCAGGACCGGTCAGATGAAAGCCCGCGATGCGCGCCTCGCCTTTGGAAACGGTCACCTGGATCGGTCCTTCGTTCTGGATCACGACGGGCTTGCTCTTCTTTGCGGGCCCGGCCGCGGGAATCGTGTTGATCTGCAGCCGGGTCATTTGAAACGATCCGCTGAGCTCGGCCGTCTTGGTTGCGGGACCGCTGACCGTCATCCGTCCTGCGGCCGCTGCTTCAAAGGCGGGTGCAGCCCCTGGGGTTATCAGTTCCTGAATCCCGGACCAGGTCACATTGTCGAAGGTAACTTCCGCGTTCACCGGAAAGTTGCCGCCGAGCTCCGCAGTGCCGGACCCTTTGACGGCGGCATTCGCCAGGTTCGAGTTCAGCGTGAAGTTCAGCCGTTGCCCGGTGGTCCTGGCGGCCAGCGTCAGATCGCCGAAAGACTTGCGCTTGTCGGAAATTCCCGTGGCCGAGAGATCCGCATTCAAATCTCGGAAAGTGACTCGTGGATCGGACTGGCGAAGAGTGGCCGCCCCGCTGGCGGAGATCTGCAGCTTGCCTCCCAATGCCGGGCGGGCTTTCTGCAGGTTTCGAATCCGGCCCAGATCGATCGTATTGCTGTTCACGCGGAATTGCAGATCGCCGGCCTGCAGGTTCCCGTCGGGATGTGTAAACCGTGCGGTCAGATCGAGGCGCGACGGGCCCGCCGTAATCTCGACCTGCTGCACGTCAATGCTCCGCGCGAGATAGGTGGCTCTCGCCCGCAGGCGGTCGATCGGCTCGTCATAGACGACGGCATTGACGATTTCCAAATCGGCGCTGCCCTCCGGCTTGTCGAGCGTTCCGGAGACGCGCGCGGTTCCGGACAGGCTTCCCTTGACGGGGACACCGGTGCTTTTCGCGAGCGCCAGGACTCGTTCGATGGGGAGCTTGCTGATGCTCGCGTCGGCCTTCGTCGGATAACTCCGCGCCAGCTCGGTGGCGCCGTTGACCCGGATGTTCGATCCGGCGAAATCGGAGACGGCGTTGTAGCTGACGGTCTGTCCGTTCGTCCGCGCCTTCACGTCGAGATTTCCGTAATTCTGTCCTTCGACACGGGTATTACGAACGGAAGCGTCCGCGGTTACGGAAGTCACTTGGAATTCACTGTTCGCAACATTTCCGGCGATGTCCGCAGACATTTGCAGCTGGCCGGAAGTGTTGGGGCGGCTCCGCTGAAGCACGCGGAACTGCGCCAGGTCGGCCCGGCTGGTTTGAACATGCGCGTGAACCTGGCCTGTCGACATGCTGTCCCGCGGATGCCGGTACTCGGCGCTGAGATCGATCCGCGCCTTGCCCGCGGCCAGATACGCGCCTGGTATGGCGATCAGTTGATCGGCCATCGTGACCTGGGCCTGGATGCGGTCGAAAGGCTCGCCCTGGATTGCGCCGTTCTCGACTAGCAGATCGGCCGTGCCCGCCGGGTTTCCGATCGTGCCCGCGACGCGAGCGTTCAGGCTCAAGGCGCCGGAGTAGTCCGAGTCCGGCTTCCCGGCGAGAACCATCACATCCGCCAGGTCGCCATTGCGTATGGAGGCGTCCGCGGAGAGACGCTGGTTCGGCGCCGGGTTCCAGTTGCTCAAACCTACCGCGCCGGAGAAGCGCGCCTGCATGGGTCCACGGTTCAAGCTGCCGTTTGCAATGGATGCCGCGGCGCTCGAGGCCGAGACGTCGGCTGCCAGAGCATCGAACTGCCGTCCGTCCACTTTGAACTGGTTTGCGGCCAGGTGTCCGCTGATGCGGGGAGCGGTCAGCCGCCCGGTGACCACGCCGGAGAAACTGGCCTGCCCGCCCTGCAGCGAAACCGGAGGAGCGCCTGCGCCCGGCCCGGCGGCTGCGAGCAGATCGTTGAGGTCGCGCGTCGTGAGCTCGATGTCAAGCCGTGTCCCCAGGGAGCCGCGCAGATTGAGCCTGGTGTGAGGCAGCGCAATAAACGAGTCATCGATGACGACGTTATCGCGCGCGCCATCGTAGCCGGCGTTCAACCGTCCCGAGACCGGGACGCCGGTTCTTCCGGGCGCTATCGTGAGCCGCGCCTGGGCTCTGATGCTCGCGGCGCCGGGCGTTTTCAGGTCCCCTGCGGCGTTGATTGGGCCCGACGCCGCGCCGCTGTACGGCAGATTCTTCTGCCCGAACGAGCGCGCCACCGTGCCCAGATCCAGATGCCGCAGAGTCCCGTTCACCTTGAAGCGCGCGAAGTCCTCGAGCGATGCGTCGCCGGCGTACTCTCCGCCGAACGCGGCCAATCGCAGATCGTTCAGGTCGAGGCGATGCGGATCGAGGCGCACGCCGGACGAGAGATTGATGCGGCTGATGCGCTGCCGGCCCTGATTGAACGAGAGATCCCGCGCAGTAATGTTCCCGGCCACGAGGTAGCTGTTGTTCGCATCGAGCGACGCCGTGCCATTCACCGAAGCTCTGCCTTCGGGTCGCGCCGCGACGCCCGCCATCCGTCCGATTTCGCCCAGTGCGAGCCGGCTCTTGAACCGAAGCGCCCCCTTGCCGTCCGGATCCCTGAGGACTCCCGCTGCCTCGATACTCGATTCGCCGGCTGCGAGCCTGAGCCCGGTTACCTCGATCCGGTTATTCGCCACGGTGGCGTTCGCGTCCAGATCGAGCGCGTCCGGTACGTTCCGCGCATTCACGGTAACCGGAAGATCGCCCAGATTCTTCAGGTCGGCCATGGCGATCCGCCCGTAGATGTGAGCGGACGTCCTCGGATTGCGCAGATCCTCCAGAGAACCGTTGATGGCGAGGTGAGAAGCTGCCGTCGACAGGCTGCCGTCCCGGACATCGATGCCGTCCCTCTTCAGCGTTAACGGCAGCGACACGGTAATCGCAACCGGCGTATTCCGTCCGCTGGCCACGTACACGGGCTGCAGAGAGAGCTGTCCCCGGTATCCGCGGTTCACTATGTTGTACCAGAGCTGGGCTCGCAGGTTGTTGGCTTTCACGTCGAGCGGCTGCTGCTGCGAATTGAATTTCACCAGGCCGTTGGTCAACTCGAAATGTCCGATCGCCAGATCCACAACAGTCTCGAGCGGAGTGGTTTCTGATTTCTTCTTTCGCCTCGGAGTGGGAACGTTGGTCGTCCCGTCCGGAAAGACCAGGATGTTCGCCTGCGGCTGGTCAACGCCGAGATAGGCCAGTTCAAACGGCGGATTCATCCTTGTGAACAGCCGCAGATAGAGCTCCACCCTGGCGGCGCGCACGAAGGGGGCCGATCCCGCAGGCTCATTCCCGTGGATGACAAAATCCGTCAGGGTAGCGTGAAGGTGCGACCAATCGAAGTTAAAAGAACCGAGGTCTACTTCGCCGCCGGTACCCTCTTCCGTGGCCGTAATGATTTTTTCCCTCACGAAGTCCCGAAACCACTGCGTCCGGACCGTGAAAAAAGCGGCGATCAACACTACGGCAATCAGCGCCGCCAGTCCGATGGCGGCGTTGCGCAAGATTTTCATTGGCCTGCTCATTGAAACGCCCCCTGAAGGAATCGGATGCGGCTCCGCTTACGCGCCTGTTCGATGGACTCGGCAAAGTTCTGGTTCACCCGCTCGCCTTCGAGCGAGGCTCGGATCTTCGGGGCGAGCGTCTCGAAGCGATTGTCGCGCGGGTACTGGCGCTCGAGATCCGCCTTATGTTGATCGTAGTAAGCGCGCACCTCCTCGTCGGTCACCAGCACGCCGCTGCGAAAACGCTGGTCGATGAAGCGCAGCACGGTGAGTTGCCACTGCAACTGCTCCCGAAGAGCGTCTTCCGTCAGCCGGAATTTCGCGAGTTCGGCGCGCATCCGGGCTTGCGACCCGCCGAAACGGTCCTGCCGAATCCGGTTCAGCAGCGCCGAGGCTTCCTCGGCGGAGGCCCGCCTGAAACCGCCGCTCGAGATCTCCTGCCGAAGCAGGATCTGTTCGATCAGGCGTTCGGCGGCTTTGCGCCGCGCCGCGGAACTGAAGTCAGCGGCCTCACCGTTCAGGAATTCAGTCACTCGCAGGTCCCGGTCGATGTCGCTCGCCTTGATGACATTCCTGTTTACAACCACGGCCAGGCGGTCCACCACGGTTGCCCCGTGCAATGCGCTGGTTAGACCGAACAGCAGTGTGATTCGAGGCAGCATCAGAATGTCTGTCCTATCGAAAAGAAAAATTGAAAATGGCTTACGCTTTGCCTCACTCCCTGGCAGACACCGATCGCCACGGGAGCATTGGGATTGCATTGCAGAAGCTGCTCGGGTGTTCCCTTGAAGCCGATGAAAGCCGGGGGATTGATGCTGTAGGCAAGATCTCCGCGAATCGGCCCGATCGGAGTGCGATACCGGATACCGAAGCCGACCGCATGCGCCATGTAATCGAAGTCCTCGAGGTTCCTTTGTTTGAAGCGGAAAGAGATCTTGCTCAGCGTGCTGAAGACGTTCCCCATGTCATGGAAGAGCACGCCCTGAATGTTTTCGCCGATAAATGGAAATCGCAGCTCGACGTTGTTGAACAAAAGAGCGTTCCCGCCCAGAGGAAAGCCGGTGGGCGACGAAGCCGGTCCGCCCGGAACAACCGGCGCGCCGATATCGCGGGGCCCTGCCTGGTTGAACGGGAATGCCCGCAGGGAATCCGCCCCGCCTCCGAAAAACCGTTCCGGCAGGGGAACGGACTGCTGTTCGGTAAGCCCGTTCGGCGCGGAGAACGGGGTGATCAGGCCGAGCTGCGTCTGCCTTGCCAGGGTCGTGTTCCGCCGCACCTTGTGGTAGGTGGCGTTGCGGCCGAGTACGCGGCCAAAACCCCGCTGGGAGCCGAAGAACCTGCCGGCGAGTCCGACGTCTACTGTGTTGTAGATCCCGCGGTGCGGATCGGAGGGATTGTCCCGCCGGTCCTGGGCGAGATTGGCCGAGACCATTCCAATCCGGGCGGGCGCGAGCAATTGCGGAATGAGCAGCACCGGGATTACCACGCTGCTCACGCTCACCCGGCGGTACGCATAGCGTAATAGAGCGGTGGTCGGCTTCGAAAGCCTCTGTGAAATCTGAATGGAGGCCTCTGCCCGTCTGGAAGCGAAGGTACGGACATTCAGAGAGTTTTCGTACAGAGCCGAGAATGTAATATTGCGCCCTTCGATGTTCTGAAAACGGGGCGCGAGATAGCTCAGCGAGCCGCGCTTATCGATGTTGGAGTATAGGCCCCGCAGTGTCACCGTATGCCCGATGCCCAGGAAGTTCAGCCGGCTGACATCGAAGGAAACCTGCGGACTGAAGCCCGTCGCTCCCCCAGCCGACGAAAGATCTGCCGTGTTCGGCGTGCCGAAGCGCCCCAATTGAGCGCCGGCGCCGAGGGCCACCGTGTAACGGTTCGCTTCCTCGAAATTGTAGAGGACGTACTTGTGATCGGTCTCACCATCCGGATTCTCAATCGCCGTGTCGACACGGGCGAAAATACCCAGGTCGTAGAACCGCCTCTGAATTTCGGCCTGTTCCACCGGAGAAAGCGGATCGCCGGCGTGCAGCGTGATTCTCCTGTTCACCAGCCGCTGCCGGGTCGTGGACAATCCCGTGGTGACAACGCCGCGCACAAATCGGCGTTCACCCTCCGTTATGGTATATACGACGTTGGCGCGGTGCGGAGTTCCGGCGGGCGTCCATTCGGCTTTGAAATCGGCCGCGGGGAACCCTCGCTCGTAGTAATACGTGAGTGTCTGACTACGATCGCCGGCGAGATTCACTTCGGAGAAGGGCTGCCCGCGCGCGGACGCCAATCCTGAAACCAGCTCGTCGCGGTCCACCTGGCGGATTCCGTTCACAGTCAACTGTTCGACCAGCCATTGAGGCCCCTCCTCGATGCTTACCGTGACCGCCATCCGTCCGGCTCTGCCTTTGTAGCTGCGGTCCACGAGCGTGGTCACTTTCACGTCACGGAATCCGTTCGACTTGTATAAATTAATGATGTTCTCCTCGTCCTTCCTCCGGAATGCTTCACTGTAGCGCCCGCGCCGCAGATTGAATGTCGCGGGCTCCATGAACATCCGCTCGCGGATCGTGTCTTCGGTGAAGTATTTGTTACCCGAAATCGCCAGGTGGACGATCTTCGAGCGCGGTCCCTGGGAGATTACGTACTCGATGGTCTCGTGATCGGCTTGCGCCGGCAGGACGCGGAAGTCGACGTCCACATCGTAGTAACCCTTGCTCTGAAAGTATTCACTCAAATTACGCCTGCCTTCCACGAGCAGGTCGTTATCGACGGCGCGCTCCTGATACACGGGAACATAGCGCTTGAGCGTCCGCTTGGAGACGTTTGCCTCGACGGCTTTTATTTCCACTTTCGGACCCGGATCCACACTCAGGTTGGGACGGACCCGCCGGCGGCTGGCGTCATAATCGAGCTTCTTCAGCTCGACAGTAGCCTTGAGACGATCGTCCTTCTGGTATTTGCCAAGGAGACCTTGCACGCCTTTTCGCGTGAGCGAATCGGTTACCCGGCGCCAACGGTGGATGATCGGAATGCGCCAGCCGGTGGCTCGCAGGATCGTGCCGTCCGAAAGGCCGCAGGCCCCCTCCACGACCGGCTTTTCGTATTTCGCCCGCTTGCCCTGCTTCACGGTAAACGAGATAAACACGTGTTGGAATTTGTCGTCACGCTCGACCGAGGGTTTGATTTCCGCTTCGTACAGTCCGTTGGAATCCAGGAGATGTTTCATGCTGTCGACGGCCTTCGTCACGTCCTCTTCCTGGAAAGGGGCGCCGAGTCTGAGCTGCGCCGCGCTGCCCAGTTGACCCCGGCTCGGCGGGATGGCTACCTTGCCATCGACCGAGACGCCTCCGACGAACCACGTATTCTTCGTAACGAACCTGACGACGACGCCATCCCCGGAAGGCTCGGCTTCCACCACCAGATCCTCGAACCTTCCTGTCGCGAACAACGCGTCAAGGGCGGCGGCCACATCCTCCGTCCGCAGTGGATCGCCCTTCTTCATGGGCACTGCTATCGCCAGGTCCGCGGGATCCAGGATTTGAGCGGGGGTGAATTGGATGTCAACGATGCGCTTCCCTATTACTCCATCCACTTGCGCGATGGCGCCGGGAGATAGGAAGAGAACCCAGGCAGTAACCGTCAATCCCAAGGAAACCGGACGCATGGCGTTGGCTCTCGTACGGCCTACTGCGCACGGTGACAGCATTCAGGGCGCCAACCCTACGTCTACTTCCATGGTCCGGAACCGTGGGAGACAAGGTATAAAATTCACGCTCCTGTACGAAGGGCGCCATGGATCATCGCGGATAATGAAAGCTTCCTCATGACCGGTGAGCGGATCTTCTGGCCTGTCACTGTATTTTTATTGGCCGCCATGCTGGCGGCGCAGGCCTCTTCGATGCTGCGGGAAAGCCAGATCTATGACGAAGCTGTACACCTGGCGGCGGGGTACAGTTATCTCACCACCGGCGACTACAGGTTGAACCCGGAGCACCCGCCGCTGTCCAAATTGCTCGCAGCCGCGCCGCTTCTGCTGCTGAAGCCGCATCTGCCGGTCGAGGACCCGAGCTGGTCGAACGGCGACACGGTGTACTTCGGGGCCATATTCCTCTACTTCAATCGCGTACCGGCCGAAACGATGCTCCATGCGGCGCGCTGCGTCATCCTGTTCTGCGCCCTCTCCTTCGGCCTGTTCCTGGCGCTGTGGACACGCCGCAGATTCGGTCCGGGCCCGGCAATGCTGGCGTTGTTTCTGTACACCTTCGATCCGAACATGATCGCCCACGGCCATTACGTGACCAGCGATCTGCTGGTGGCCTGCCTGATGTTCGTCGCCGTCGCCCTTTGGGTCGAGTTTCTTTCGAGCGGCCGTAATCTGCACCTGGCCGGCGCCGGTGTGGCGCTGGGCCTGGCCGCCGCGACGAAGTTTTCGGGGCTGATTCTCATCCCGATCTTTCTGATCCTGTATGTCCTCCGATGGAAGCGGGATCGACAAGCCGGATTCTCCTGGCGTCGCCTGGCTATTTCCACCTCGGCCGTGCTGGGGTTGGGCTTGGCGGTGATCGCCGTCTGCTACGGCCCTGAAACGATGAAGATCGCCCACGGCGGCCGTTCCAGCTACCTGCTGGGACTCGAGACCGTGATCCGGCATGACCGCGACGGGCATCCGTCCTATCTGCTGGGACAAATCCGGAAAGAAGGCTGGTGGTATTACTTCCCGGTGGCGTTTGCGGTCAAGACCCCCACTGCCGTCCTGCTCTTGCTTCTGCTTTCGGTGGTCATTTGTGTCGGCCAATCCTGGCCGCGGCTGCCTTTCATTCGGCCGGACCCGCGGGCAGGCGGATCCGGAGGCAAGACTGCCTACCCTACGGGTTGGTACGTTTTAACGGTTCCCATCGCCGCCTATTTCCTTCTGAGCATGCGCGGCCACATCAATATCGGTCTGCGGCACATTCTGCCGGTGTATCCGTTTCTATTCGTGTTCGTGGCAGCGGCCCTCTTCAATGCGCCGTGGCCCAAATTCCGCCAAGCCCTGCCCGTCCTGCTGGCCGCCGCTGTTCTGATCGAAGTGGCCGAAAGCGCCGCAATCTACCCGCACTATCTGGCGTTCTTCAACTTCCCCTCCGGCGGCCCCTCGCACGGCGCCCGTTACCTACTCGATTCCAACATCGACTGGGGGCAGGACCTGAAGAACCTCAGGCGCTGGCTCGACGAGCACGGAAGCCCACCGGTCTGTGTCCAATACTTCGGAATGGGGTACCCCAAGTTGTACGGCCTTCCACAGAACTCGCTGCCCGCGACCTGGGAAGCCGAAAAGCGCGCGAGGCTGGACTGCATCGGGGCGATCAGCGTTACGCTGCTGCACGACGTCTATCTCAGACCCGGCGAGTACGCCTGGCTGCGCGAGATGAGGCCGATCGGAAACGTGGGCTATTCGATCGCGTTATTCGATCTCAGGAAGCCGGGACTCCCGTGATGTCGCGCGGCGCCGAACGGCTGGTATGGGCTGCGTTCTTCCTGGCGCAGCTGGCCCCGGTCTGGGCGCTGCCTTATTTCCCCACGCAGGACGGTCCCTCGCACCTGGAGAACTCGAACATCCTGCTGCTTCTGCTGCGCGGAGGGGCGCCGGCGTTCAGCCAATACTTTTCCATCAACACGGCGCCTACGCCAAACTGGCTCGGTCATGCCGCGCTTGCCGGACTGATGCTGCTCGCCGGCCCGCTGATCGCGGAGAAGCTGCTGCTGACGGTCTACATCGTGGCGCTGCCCCTCGCTGTCCGATACGCCTTCCGCGCGGCTCGACCCGAAGCGGGACCGCTCGCCGTGCTCAGTTTTCCGTTTCTCTACAATTGCCTGCTCCACTATGGCTTTTACAACTTCTGCCTGAGCATCGCACTGTTCTTCGTCGCGCTCGGGTACCGGCGCGGACGGAAGGGCGATTCCGGCTGGAAGGAAACTGCGGCTCTGGCGGCGATCCTGGCCGTGCTGTACGGCTGCCACGTGGTCTCCTGGGCACTGGCCCTGCTGGCGATGGTGATCCTGCGCCCACGTCAAGCCGTGCCGCTCGCGCTGGCTGCGGCGCCGTCGGCTGGAATGGCGATCTGGTTTTTTGCCGGGCGGCACGGTGGCTCCGCAGGTCCGGCAGTGCCCCTGGCCGCGCGTTGGAGCGGATTGTGGCATTTCAGCACGGCTGTCTCTTCTTACGGCGCGCCGGACCAGTGGATCGGAACCGCCTTCGCTCTCTTCCTGCTGTGCGCTGCCATCGTCTGCGCCGCCAAGGGACCGGCTCTGTTCTCGGCGCTGCTGCTGATCTTCTATTTTGCGATTCCGCCTCAGGCGTTCGGGGGGATGTTTCTACTGGAGCGTCTGAATCTGTACTTCTTTCTCAGCCTGCTTCCGTGGATCGCGGAGCGCGATTGGTCTCGCGGGGCGCGGCGAATCCTGGTGGCGGGCGCCGCCTTGTTTTGCCTCGCCCTTCTGGCGTTGAATATGCCCTGGTATCTGGAGGCGAACCGCCTGATCGCGGAATTCCTTTCCGGCGCAGGACACGTGAGGACGGGCAGCGTCTTCGTGCCCCTGATCTACGAAGCACGCGGACCGGGGCCGATGCGGCGGCTCTACGGGGAACCCTTGCGCCATACGTCAGGATACCTGGCGGTCCTCCGGGGCGCGGTCAATCTGGACAACTATGAAGCGCAGACGGACCTGTTCCCGGTGAAGTTCCGGCCGGACCACAATCCCGGCGTACTCGTCGGGGCAATGGAGGAATCCCCTCCGCGAGTCCACCTCGATCCGTCGCGTATCGATTATGTCGTGGTCTGGGATCCGGCCCGCCTGGCGCCTCCGCCGGCGCTGGAATTCAAGCCGGTTTTCGAGTCCGCTTCGGGCGCGCTGCGTATCTTCGAATCGCACCGATAGCGCATGCGACTCTGTCGCGCCCTTACTCCGAGCGCGCGTCTCCCGGTTCGTATTTCCAGGCGGTCCGCGGGCCTTTTCCTTCCGCGAAACGCACGTCGGTGTACTCTTCGAACTCGATCTTCTTGTCGAGAACGCCGGTTTCCATCATGAGGTCGCGCACCAGGTCGAAATCAGCCTTGCGGGGGGTCAGAGGCGTGTACATCACCCGGTCAATCGGGTTGGTCAGAGCCCAGCGAAGAAGCCGCGGATCCTGATTGTAATAGAATCGCGCCGTAAAATCGGCGGCATGCTCGCGGTAGGGCTTGCCTTTCTCCAACCACAACCCGGAACGCGCGATACCGTCGACCAGAACCTGCACGGCGTCCGGCCGGTGGTCGATCATGTCCTGACGGACTACCAGCACGCAGGACATGAAGTCGGGCCACAACTCGCGCGCGTGAAACAACACGCGGCCGAATCCGCCGATCTCCGCCTGGGATGGGTAAGGCTCACCCATCGAAAATGCGTCAATCGCACGTGCAGCCAGCGCTCCGGCTACGTCCGGAGGCGCCATCTCCACCATCTTCAGATCGGTGGACTTCATGTTGTATTTCTTGAGCGCTTGAAACACGATGAGCCGCTCATCGGAAAACCGGCTGGGGACGGCGATGATCTTGCCTTTCATGTCGGCAAAGGTCTTCACCGGCCCGTTCTTATGCGTGACCACCGCGCTGCCGTAGCGGTGGCCCAGATAAACGATGCGGATCGGCACCCCTTGCGAGCGCAGCGCGATCGCCATGGGGGCCACCATGAAAGCCGCCTGCATCTTGTTGGCGATCAACGCTTCCTTGATCTCGGGAAAACCCTGAAACATGCGCGGCAGGAACAGGTTCCCGCTGTCGGACTTACTGGAGATGTAGTCCGTCACAGGACAAGCCAGGTGGCATGTTACGGGAATAAACGCCACATTCAGTTTTCGCTTGTTCTCCGGCAGTCTGTCGTTGACCACTACCGACCAGTCGAAATTCAAGCTCAGGTGGAGAGCCGATACCACTGTCGACCACAGCAGCAAACCCAGTAAAATCCGTCTCGCGTCACCCATTGCTGAACCCCCACCGGACGGACTTCCACCGTTCCATTCTCCGGATCCCGAAATCGAGAATCAGTCCGATGACGCCGATCAGCAGCATCCCCGCCACCACCAGGTCATAGCGCTGGCCGGCGTTCCGCGAATCGATGATCAGGTAGCCGAGTCCGGAGTCCACCGCGATCATCTCCGCGGCCACGACCACCAGCCAGGCGATGCCAAGCGCGATTCGCAGCCCTACCAGCACCTGCGGCAGAGCGGCCGGGAAAATCACTCGCGCCAGCAGCGCCCCCGGCGACAGCCCGAAATTCCGTCCCGCGTTCCGGAACATCGGCGGCACGTTCTGCACTCCGTTGATCGTGGATACCACCACCGGAAAAAATGACGCCAGGAAGATCAGAAACATGGCCGCCAGGTCACCGATCCCGAACCAGACAATGGAAAGCGGTATCCAGGCCAGCGGACTGATCGGTCGGAGAATCTGGATCAGAGGGTTCACAGTCCGGGCGGCAACCGGATACCAGCCGAGCAGCAGACCGGTGGGAATTCCCAGCACGACTGCCAGCGAGTAGCCGACGCCGACCCGGTACAGGGAGTCCTTCGTGTAGTTGAAGAGCAGACCCTTCCGAATCAACTCCTCGAACCCTCGAACCACAGCGGCCGGGGCGGGGAACACGCGTGTATGGCTGACCACCACACCGGACTGCCACAGCCCGACGAACACCGCGCTTACCAGCAGCGGCCAGAACGCTGTCTCCCAGCGTCGTGTCATACTTTGTGCGCCAGCCCGATCTCTTCGAAGATGCCGTCGCGCAGCTCGAGGTACCGCCGCGAGCTGATGTCGCGGGGATGCGGGATATCGATCACCACTTCGGTACGAATGGTAGCGGGACGGGCCGACATCACGATTACGCGGTCGGCAAGCTGCACCGATTCCTCGATGTCGTGGGTGACGAAAAGAATTGTCTTCCGCTCCGCTTCCCAGATGCGCAGAAGCTCGCTGCGCATGATCAAGCGGGTGATGGAATCGAGCGCGCCGAAGGGCTCGTCGAGAAAGAGCATGTCGGGATTGACCGCCAGCGCCCGGGCCACTTCAAGCCGCTGCTTCATTCCGCCGGATAATTCCTGCGGGTAAGCCTGCTCGAAACCGGTCAACCCCACCAGCTTTACATAATGAGCGATCCGCCTCTCCTTCTCCTGCTTGGACAGCTTGAACAGTCCGAATCCGATGTTCCCTTCCACCGTCAGCCAGGGAAAGACGCCGCGTTCCTGGAATACGAAGATACGCCTCGGATCGGGCTGCGTGACCGTCTCCCCGTCAATGGTTACGGCGCCGCTGGTGGGCTTGAGAAAGCCTCCCACGATGTTCAGCAGGGTCGATTTGCCGCATCCGGAAGGCCCAAGAATGCAAACGAACTCTCCCTCCTTCGCCTCCAGATAGATGTTCTCCAGCACGTTGACGGATTTGCCGTCGCGGTTGAACGTCATGTTGACGCAATCGATGGCGAGCTTGGTCTTGACGGTCTTTTCGGCTACCGCAGTGGCGGTTTGCATCAATCTCCTCCATATCCCCACCGCAGGGATCTCAATGTTTCCAGTTTTCGCATGGCCATGTCGAGCATCAACCCGATCACGCCGATCAAGGCCATACCGGCAATCACCAGGTCGTAGCGGTTGCCGGCGTTCCTCGCGTCTACAATCAGGAACCCGAGCCCGGAATTCACCGCAATCATCTCCGCCGCCACCACCACCAGCCAGGCGATCCCCAAAGTGATGCGCAAGCCCACGATCAACTGCGGCATCACCGCGGGGTACAGAACGCGGTAGATGAGCTGTATTTCGGAGAGGCCGAAGTTGCGGCCGGCATTGATATGGACCGGAGCAATATTGCGGACCGCGTTGGTCGCAGTGACAGTAAGCGGGAGAAACGAAGCCAGAAAGATTAAAAAAACAGCGGCGAGATCACCTACTCCGAACCACAGGATGGAGATCGGAATCCAGGCCAGCGGTGAGATCGGACGGAAGATCTGAATCAGGGGATTGAACGATTTTTCGCCTCTCTGATACCAGCCCAGCAGCAGACCGAAGGGAATGGCCAACAGAGCGGCTGAAACGTATCCCCAGGTTACCCGGAAGAGCGACGCCACCACGTACTTCAACAGCAGGCCCTTCCGCGCCAATTCCAGAATCCCCAGGACCACAGCCCAGGGACCCGGAATCAGGGAGTCCGGATGGGTAGCGACGCCAACCTGCCAGCCAGCTATCAGAACGGCAATCGAGCTGAAGGGCAGTAATCGGGATCTCATAGCTCCAAAGAATTCATTTCATTATGCGGGCATCCCAAACCCCCGGCAATAATAGAAAGAAACTACTCGGGAAGCGCAAGACAGGGCGGCGCCATTGCCATGCGGGAGGTAGATGGCCTCCGAGTCCACCACCACCCGCGCTGGCAGCGACGGCTGAAAAATCGTTTCAGGCCTCCGGGCTCCTCGTGCGGTGGATTCCAGACGGCTCCGCCCCACCCGAGGCATCAGGGCTGGAGCGGCAAAACGATATTCACAGTCGTATCTGGTTAGCCTAACAGCCCGGGACGGAGTACAGAACTGGAGCATTCACTAGGATTCACCTGGGGGATGCAACTGGTTTTTTGGAACCGACCAGTGCTAAGATATGGCTTACTGGGAGGTCGTCCAACGGTAGGACTGCAGACTCTGGATCTGCCTATCGGGGTTCGAATCCCTGCCTCCCAGCCAACTCTTTCCGGCCCAATTGGGTCAAACTGCCCACTCCCATTCGCCAAAGGACCCTCCACATCGCGAGGAATGTTGAAAACAACGACCTTGGTGAATGGCGTCAAGCGTGCGCTGACCAGATCCAGAAGTTCCGTGCAACGCGATCTCGAGGGAGGTCCGCCGGGCGTTTCGCGCTGGCGCTCGCGATGCTGCTTCTGCTGACTGCGTCGGGTGGGTGCGCGCTTTTTGACGCGCTGTCCGATCACGCATGCTGCCGGAAAGTGGCAGCGCCTGCCAGCGAGACCAGCGCGCAGCCGTGCTGTTCCCCCAGCCGGCCAGCAACACCCGCGGCCTCCCCCGCAGGGGGAAACCATTGACTTCCCGGAGTTGCTCTGCGACTCCTCGGCTCCAGGCTTGGTCCGGCACGTGCTCCCGCAGGAAGCTGCCAGTGCTCGCTGAAATGATCAGGTGTGATTTTGGAACCGGCTTCGAGCAGCGCGACGCGCATGCCGGCCTTCGGACCCCGGTCGCGCGTTTCCGCTCCGATTGTTAGATCGAGGCCGCCGGAGGTGATCTCGGAAGAAGTCTCCGTTGACGAGCGTCCGGGCTTCCTGTCACACACTTGCCGGAAGGCGCTACAATGGCTGTTTTCCGGAGGAACCATTTATGATGCTGGGCGCCGTCACCTATAACGTTCTCAAAGACTGGGACCTCGAGACGGTCATTCAAAAGCTGGAAGCCGCCGGCTTTGAGGCGGTGGAACTGCGCACCGGGCACAAGCACGGCGTCGAGCCCTCCCTGGACGCGGCCGGACGCGAGCGAGTCAAGGCCCGCTTTGCGAAATCGAAAGTCCGGCTGCTGAGCTTCGGCTCCACCTGCGAATTCCATTCCCCGGACCCGGCGGAGCGGCGCAAGCAGGTCGAGACCGGAAAGCAGTTCGTCGACCTGGCGCACGATACCGGCGCCTGGGGCGTCAAAGTCAGGCCGAACGGCTTTCCGAAGGAGCTGTCGCGCGAGGACACGATCAAGAATATCTCCACCGGTCTGCGGGAGCTGGGCGACTACGGCCAGGGCAGGGGAGTCGAGATCTGGATGGAAGTCCACGGCAAGGACACGAGCGCCCCGCCTGTCGCCGCCGCCATCATGAAAGCCGCCGGTCATAAGAACGTCGGCCTGTGCTGGAACTCCAATCCGGGCGATGTGGTCAACGGATCGGTCAAGGAAAGCTTCGCACTGCTCGGCAAGCATATCCGCAACTGCCACATCAACGAGCTCTCCAGCGGTTATCCGTACCGCGAGTTCTTCACGCTGCTGCAGCAGAACAAGTACGATCGCTACACCCTGATGGAAGCCGCGGAGAGCAAGGAGCCGGAGCGCTACATGCGCAACTACCGCGCGCTCTGGACCGAGTTCAAGCGTAAATGCGGATAGCTGCCAGCCTCGCGGCCGTGCTGCCGGCGCTGCTGGCCGGCGCGTCCCTCTCGGCCGCGGTCCCCACACCCAGAAGCCACTTCGGACATGAAATCGGCGCGGACCGTACGGTTCTCGACTGGGAAAAAGTGGTCTCCTATTTCCAGGAGCTGCAGAAGAACAGCCCGCGCATCAAGGTTCAGGAGCTCGGCAGGACCGCCGAAGGCCGGCCGCTGATCGCCGCCATCATCGCGGCTCCGGAGACGCTGGCGCGGCTGGACAAATATCTGGAAATCCAGAAAAAGCTGGCCGATCCCCGAATGACGCCGCCGGCAGAAGCCGAGTCCCTGATCGCGCAGGGCAAAACGGTGGTGCTGATCACCTGCTCGGTTCATTCCACGGAACTGGCCTCGACACACACGGCGGTGGAGTTCGCCTGGCGGCTGCTGACCGAGGACAAGCCCCGGTTCCGGGCCATCCTCGAGAACACGATCTTCATCCTCGCGCCGTCGATCAACCCGGATGGGGTCGATATCGTCACGCAATGGTATCGCAAGACGCTGGGGAGCAGGTTCGAAGGAACCGCTCCGCCGCAGCTCTATCACAAGTACGTCGGGCACGACAACAACCGCGACTGGTACATCCTGTCGCAGCCCGAGACGCGGCTTGTCATCGGAAAGCTGCACAATGTCTGGCATCCGCAGATCGTCTACGACGTGCACCAGCAGCAGGCAACCGCCTCGCGCATCATGGCGCCGCCGTGGCTCGATCCGATCGAGCCCAACGTGGACGCGATCCTGGTGCAGGAGATGAACCTGGTGGGCATGGGGATCGCGAGCGACCTCACGGCGGCCGGGAAGACGGGCGTGTCGGTAAACTCCTCCTACGATTTCTGGACGCCGGCGCGGCACTATCAGGCGTTTCACGGAGGATTGCGCATTCTGACCGAATCGGCCAGCGCCCGCCTGGCGAGTCCGGTCGAGATCCGCAAGGAGGACCTGCGGGCGGGCGGGCTCGGCTACAATCCACAGGAGCGGACCTGGAACCACATCGAGCCCTGGGCGGGCGGCGTGTGGCGGCTCCGCGACATCATCGACTATCAGTTGATCGCCATGGAGTCCGTCCTGCACCAGGCGGCGGAGCGGCGCGAGGAGATGCTCCGGAACTTCTACAAGGTGGGGCGGCGGCAGATCGAGCGGAAGACTCCGTATTCCTTCTACATTCCCGCAAAGCAGGCCGACCCGGGCGCGACACGGAAGCTGATCGACACGCTGGTGGCGGGGATGGTGGAGGTGGAGATCGAGTCCGACGGCGCCCACACCATCCGGATGTCGCAGCCTTACAGCGGCTACGCGAAGGCGCTGCTCGAGCGCCAGCACTATCCGGACCTGCGTCTGTATCCGGGGGGGCCACCGCGAAAACCGTATGACGTCACCGCGCACACGCTGCCGCTGCTGATGGGCGTGGACGTGCGCACGGTGACGCGGCCTTCGGCCCCGCCCCGGGTGGTGACTCCCGCGGTGGAAATGCCCGGCCGGCTGCCGGCTTCCGATACGGACAGTTGGATGGCGGTGAACCGCATGTGGAAGCTGGGCGGAGCTGTATGGCGCGACACGGTGAGCGGCGATTTCTCCGCGGCGTCGCAGGGGCCGGCGTGGAAACGCGTCGCCAGGCCGCGCATCGCGCTCTACAAGAGTTTCATGCCCACGATGGATGAGGGCTGGACGCGCTGGCTGCTCGAGCAGTTCGGATTCGAGTACACCAGCGCCGGCAACGCCGACATCCTGGCGGGCGGGTTACGGGAGCGGTTCGACGTGATTGTCTTCCCCGATCAGACAGCGTCCTCGATCCGCAGCGGTTTCCGGGCGGACTCAATGCCCGCCGAGTTCACCGGCGGACTGGGAGCCAAAGGCGCGGCGGCGCTCAAGGAATTCGCATCGGCGGGCGGCACGCTGCTGTTCCTCAACCGGTCCACGGCGTACGCGATCGAGCAACTGGGAGTGAAGGCGAGGGACGTGACGAGCGGCGTGCCGGACCGGGAATTCTACTCGCCGGGGTCGCTGCTGAACGTGCAGCTCGATCAGCAGCATCCGCTCAGCTACGGCCTGCCGGCCGGGATTTCGATCTGGTCGGAGGGCAGTCCGGCGTGGGAGACGGGGGAGAAGACAGTTGCGCGATACGGCGATTCGGGGCTGCTGGCTTCGGGCTGGCTGCTGGGCGAAGCGGTGATCGCCAACAGGTCGGCGCTGGTGGATGCCAGGCTCGGGGAAGGCCACGTGATCTTGTTCGGCATGCGGCCGCAATACCGGGCTCAAAGTTATCTGACTTTCAAGCTGTTCTTCAACGCGCTGCTGTACCGGTAATGACGAGGCCGTTTACGGTCGACAATCAGGCCGCCAAATCGTGATCGGGCCGGCGCCGGTAGTTTCCCAGCACATTCCGGCGGCGTGGTATACTGAAACGGTATTTGACCGCTCCGCTAATTTAGGCAAACGAGTTCCCTCGCCCACCCGAATTGCCCGCCTTCAAATCAAAAGGAAAAAAATGAAGAATATATTCGTTGGGAACCTCAGTTTCCAAACAACCGAGCAGGATGTCCGTACGCTGTTTGAAGCTCACGGCAGTGTGGATCGTGTAAACATCGTCACAGACCGGGACAGCGGCCAACCCCGCGGTTTCGGGTTTGTGGAAATGACGAACGATGCCGAAGGGAATCGTGCAATCAGCTCTCTAAACGGCCGGGATGTCGACGGCAGAACGCTCAACGTCAACGAAGCCAAACCCAAGACCGCCGGCGGCGGCCGGAGTTCCGGCGGTGGCGGAAGAGGGCGCTACTAATCTGAATGTTCACGGCTCCGGTGGCGTCGTCCGGACCGGGGCCGTGAACAACCTTTTTGCAACCGATTGGCTGGCGCTCGTCCGGGCGCCGCTCGCGAATTCACATACGCCACTTTCGGTTTGGTGCGAACGGGTTCGGGAAAACGGCTGAAATTTCGCTTACAGTCAGCGGACGGGATGGGTCAACTGCTCGCCCCCCCCCCCGCGTTTTCGGTCCCGTGCTTTTTCCCGGTTTTCGTGCAGGTGGAAGTTTGTTATCCAGGATAAACCGGTTGAACTCCATAAGGGCCTTCCTGAAGTTCCGCTGGGTAAACGTATAGACTCGCGTCGCGTGCCGTAGGCTTCCGTCCGGGTGATTGGGGCCGAGTTGTTCCTGCAGTTCCTTGGCGCGGTCGAAAGCTTCCTTAGCGCCGTCGTGGAGCGCCTTGGTTTGCTCCACGGCATCGCGGAGGCGCGTTTCGATTTCTCGCAGCCTCTCAACATCCATTACGGCTCAGCAGTGTAGCTCGACTTAAAACGGAATGCAAGGGGGCCGGCTGCCAGCGCTCTTCCATCCGGCTGTTTTGTAAATGGTGCGAACGGGGAGGGTCGAACTCCCATTCCCTTTCGGGAGCCAGATCCTAAGTCTGGTGCGTCTGCCAATTCCGCCACGTTCGCTCTGGAGGGGCTCAACCGGATTATAACATCCGGTTTCATTTGGCCTGCCTACGCCGCACGTGACAGGCGGCTCCCATTGCAGTATCTTTTGAGGAGCCTAGGAGCCACATGAAACGACGCAGTGCATTGCAGATGTTCAGCGGAGCGGGCGCGGGACTCGCCGCCATGCTGGGCGCGACGCCTGGACCGCTTCAATCCGCCCAGACCGCCGTCAGGCGCGGGCTGCCGCCCGTCAAGATCACCGACGTCAAAGTTATCCTGACCCAGCCGGGGCCGGATCAGCTGGTCATCGTCAAGGTGCTTACCAGTGAACCGGGCTTGTACGGCGTGGGCTGCGCCACGCATCGCGAGCGGCCACTGGCGGTGGCCAGCGCGATCGAGCAGTACTACAAGCCGTTCGTCATGGGGCGGAACTGCGACGAGATCGAGGACATCTGGCAGTCGGCCTACCTGTCCTCCTATTTCCGCAGCGGGGTGACGCTGAACAATTGCCAGAG
The DNA here is from genome assembly GCA_035495815.1 of Bryobacteraceae bacterium. Taxonomy (GTDB): domain Bacteria; phylum Acidobacteriota; class Terriglobia; order Bryobacterales; family Bryobacteraceae; genus DATJFH01. The sequence goes on along the minus strand of DATJFH010000216.1, from coordinate 36,160 downwards.
CGGAATCGACGGCGCGCTGTGGGACATTCTGGGCAAGCGCGCCGGCGTTCCGGTTTACAACTTCCTCGGCGGCAAAGCGCGAGCCGCGGTTCCGCTGTACGCGCACGCCAGCGCAAGAGAACTGCCCGAACTCGAGGACCAGGTGCGCAAGTGGATGAGCCAGGGATACCGGCACTGCCGCGTGCAGCTTGCCGTGCCCGGATTTTCGGGATACGGGATCAGCGCTCCCACGTCGGAGCAGACACTCAAGGCGCGGCCGGCGGGGGTCACGCCGTCGCCCGTGTTCGAGCCGACTCCGTACGTCAACAACACGATCAGGATGTTCGAGCACCTGCGGTCGAAGCTGGGGTTCGACGTGGAACTGGTCCACGACGTCCACGAGCGCGTCCCGCCGGCGCAGGCGCTCGTACTGGCGAAGGCGGTCGAGCCGTTCCGGCTGTTCTTCCTCGAGGACTGCTTTGCTCCCGAGGACGTGGCCTGGTTCCAGATCATGCGGCAGCAGACGACAACGCCGCTCGCGATGGGAGAGCTGTTCGTCAACCGGCACGAGTGGCTGCCGCTCGTGACCAACCGGTGGATCGATTTCATCCGCATTCACATTTCGGCCGCGGGCGGATTGAACATGGCGCGCAAGGTCGCCGCCTGCTGCGAGTTCTTCAATGTGAGGACAGCCTGGCACGGGCCGGGGAACGTGTCGCCGGTGGGGCACGCCGTCAATATGCACCTGGACCTGGCAGTGTCCAATTTCGGGATCCAGGAACAAAACGTGTTCTCGCCGACGGTGCGGGAGGTGTTCCCCGGAGCGCCGGAGATCCGGGGCGGGTACATGTACTCGAACGACCGTCCGGGGCTGGGCGTAGATGTGGACGAGAAGATCGCGGCCAAGTTCCCGTACAAGACTCCGGGCGGGAGCCGCGGGAACGACCGCCGCCTGGACGGCAGCATCGTCAGGCCATAGGCCCGCAGATCCTTATTGACCGCGAAACGGGCTTCGCAGTATAGTTGCCCCGTATGCCGAACGCCGCGCTGCTCGCCTGCCTCATCTACACCGCAATGACTTTTGGGCTGAACGCCCAGACTTTCAACGCCACGCTAACGGGGAGGGCTATCGACCCGTCGGGCGCGGTTGTCCCCGGAGTGCGGGTCACCATCAGGAGCGCCGCGACCGGAGTGCGGCAGACCACTACCACCACGGCGGACGGCGTGTACACGTTTCCGTTGATACCACCCGGCCGTTACACCCTCAACGCCGTAATCGACGGCTTCAACCCGGTCGAGATCACCAATATCGTGCTCCAGGTCGGAGCCCGCACCGGTCTCGACATCGAGCTCACGGTGGGGGCGAGCAGCGCCAGCGTCCAGGTCACCGCCGACGCCGGAACTCTGCAGCTCAAACTGGAATCGGGCGAGCGGTCCGAGGTTATCACGAACCGGCAGATACGCGATCTGGCTCTCAACGGGCGCAATATTCTGGATCTGATGAAAGTACTGCCCGGCGTGGTATCGAACGTGAGCGGCCAGGTATCGAACGACGGCGGCGTGAGACTCTTCAACATCAACGGCGCCCGGGGAACTCAGAAGGAAGTCTCCATCGACGGATCCTCGAACGTGATTTCCGGCGCCAATCAGCGTGTCCACGTGACCGTGAACCCGGACGCGATTCAGGAAGTCAAAGTGCTGACCTCCAACTACCAGGCGGAATACGGCAAGACGGCGGGAGGCTACATCCAGTACACGACGCGTTCGGGAGGCAGCGATTTCCACGGCGGCGCGCGTTACTTCCGGCGGCACGATTCGCTGAACGCCAACAGCTTTTTCAATAACGCTCAGGGGTTTTCGCGGCAGATCTACCGCTACAACTACTACGGGTACGACATCGGCGGTCCGGTGTATATCCCCGGGAAGTTCAACCGGAAGAAGGACAAACTGTTCTTCTTCTGGAACCAGGAGTTCTACCGGCAGGTGATCCCTTCCAGCGCGTCGACCATACGCGTTCCGACCGAAGCGGAGCGCCGCGGAGACTTTTCGCAGACCACCGACGGCAACGGCAACCCGGTCTTCGTGAGGGATCCCCTCTCCGATCAGCCCTGCACTGCCCAGAATCGCGCCGGCTGCTTCCCGAACAACACGATTCCGGCCAACCGTTTTTTCGCCGACGGACAGAAGATACTGAACATTTATCCCGCTCCCAACGACACCCGCGGAGGAGCGCGCTATAACTTCTCTTCGCAATTCTCCAACAATACGCCGCGCCGGGAGGACATTGTCCGTGTCGATTGGAACATTTCGTCGAAAACGCGACTGGCCGGGCGCTATATACAGAACTCCGAACTGACGGTGCAGCGCTACGGCGGCTGCAACAATGTCGCCTATAACTTCCCGCTGACCGACATGACGTCGACGCAGGCGCCGCGCAACGCGTCATTCAACCTGGTCCACACCTTCACCCCGACTCTCATCAACGAACTCACGGTCGCTCCGACCCGCAGTTACACGATTTGCGATACGGCGACGGACAAGCTGCAGCGGGCGCCTTATAACATTGGCTTTCCGCTGCTGTTCGACAATCCCCTGGCCAAGAAACTGCTGCCCTCGCTCACTTTCGCCGGGATAGCCAACCAGACGTTCCCCAGCATCGCCGGGGGCGATCTGCCCGCGCCGTCGGGAGACAACAACATTACCCTTACCGACAACCTGTCGAAATACTGGGGCAAGCACGCTTTCAAAACCGGTTTCTATTTCATGCGCAACCGGTTCCTGTATACTCCGCGCAACGCGATCAACGGCGACATCACTTTCAGTAATGACGCCAATAATCCACTCAATACAGGTCATCCGTACGCCAACGCCCTGCTGGGAATCTACACGCAGTTCTCGCAGGCCAACGCCCCAGTGACCGGCCGTGTGATTTATCACACCGTGGAAGGCTTTTTCCAGGACACCTGGAAAATTCACCGCCGGCTGACGCTCGACCTGGGACTGAGAGTGTCCTATCTCGGTCCCTTGACGGAGGCCGACCGCCTGAACACGGTGTTCGTGCCGGAGCGCTTCGATTTTTCGAAGGCCGTCCGGCTGTATACGCCGATTCGCGTGGGCACGGGAACGCGGGCCGCGGATCCGGCCTCGCTTCCGGCGAACCCGACGGCGGAAAATACGCTGCCGCAGGCGTTCGTCGGGCTCATCGTTCCCAATTCGGGAAATCCGAACAATGGTCTTGTCTCGCCGAGCGACGGCTACCCCGCCGCAGGGATGGACGCCCGCGGTCCGCAGTGGGGCCCGCGCGTGGGCTTTGCCTGGGACGTTCTCGGCAACGGCAAGACCGTGGTTCGCGGCGGTTTCGGGATCAGCTATGAGCGCGTGCAGGCCAACGTCATGCTGGCGCAGCTCAGCCTGCCCCCCAATATCACCGTGCCGCGTCTGTTCTATGGACAGCTTGCCGATCTGAAGGGCAGTTCCGGCGCCCTGGCCCCGGTGAATCTGGTCGGCTATTCCCGCGACGGCAAGATTCCGAACATCTACAGTCAATCGATCGGTATCCAGCGAAATCTCGGCCGCGGCACGGTCGTCGACGTAGCTTACGTCGGAACTCTTTCGCGCCACCTGGTCCAGCAGCGGAACCTCAATTCGATTCCGTACTTCACTACGTTCCAGAAGCCGGCGCAGGACCCAACGCGGTTTACTGGACCCATTCCGGACGTCGAGCCGGGTCTGCCGGCCGTTTACCGGCAGGCGGGATTCAACTTCAGCGGGGCGAACGCGCTTCCGGTGAATTTTCTGCGGCCGTATCCAGGGATCGCCGAGATCAACTATCGCGAGTTCGCCGGCTCGTCGAATTATCACGCGCTGCAGGTTTCGGTAAGCCGGCGGCTTTCTTCGGGGCTGGCCTTCGAAGCGGCCTATACATGGTCGAAAGCGATGGACACCGGGAACATGGACTTCGATTCCAATCATCCGTACAATTCGCGCTCCTATGATTACGGGCTCGCCACATTCGACCGAACGCACACTTTCGTCGCCAACTACGTCTACGATGTGCCTTCTCCGAGGCGCTGGAAATCGAATCCGGTAGGGAAGCACGTCCTCTCCGGCTGGCAGATTTCGGGGATCTCGCAGTTTTATACGGGCGAACCGTTCGAAATGGGTCTGGGGATCCAGGGCATCACCCCGGCGCAGCGGATCGTCGGCTCCTACAACCTGCCGGTGCGGCTGTACCGGGTGGGTGGCGCGGCGGCGCCGCCGGGTAATCTTCAGATCAATCCGGCGGGGTACGCGATTCCGGCCATCGGCGACGTGGGGCCCTACCCGCGGATGTACCTGCGGAATCCCTCGTTCTTGAACAACGATCTGTCGGTTTTCAAGAATTTTCCCATCGGGGACAGCCCGACGCGAAAGCTGCAACTGCGGGTCGAGATGTTCAACTTTCTGAACGCCACCGAGTTTACGACGATCAACTCCGGGACGCAGGTGGTTACGTCGACGGGGCAGATCGGCGCGAACATTTTCAACGATTACACGAATCTGCGGATCACGAACAATGTCCGGCCGGCCGGCTCTTCGGCGCCGCTGGGCCAGTTTTTCGGTGAGTACAACGGCGCCCGCGATCCACGGATCATTCAGGTCGCGGCCAAGTTTTACTTTTAGGCGGGCAATGAGGAAGCGCGCGGGCACGGGTCCAAGACCGGTGATGTTGGCCGGATCCTCGCCGGCGGCGCCGGTTGCGAGCGTTCATGCTATATTGACGGCATGCCGAGCGGCTACCTGCCCATTTTTATCTTTCTGGCTATTGCCATCCTGTTTCCGACGGTTACCATCATCGTCGCCAAACTGATCCGGCCCTCCGCGCCTTCGATCACCAAGCTCGAGGCGTACGAATGCGGAATCAAAGCGGCGTCCGATTCCCGCGGCCGCTACACGGTGCGCTTCTACATCATTGCCATCCTGTTCGTCATCTTCGACGTGGAGACCATTTTCCTGTTCCCGTGGGCCATCCGGTACAAAGCGCTGGGTTGGTTCGGAGTGGCGGAGATGGTGGTGTTTCTGGCGATCCTGATTGTGGGCTACGTGTGGGCCTACAAGAAGGGCGCGCTCGAATGGGTCTGAGATGGTTGCAATCCATTCGAGCAACGAAACCCTGACCGCCGGGGAGCGGACTTCCGGGAAGACCTTTTACATCGAGACCTTCGGGTGCCAGATGAACGCGCACGATTCGGAGAAGGTCGCCGGCACGCTGCTGCACAGCGGCTACCGGCAGGTGGACACTCCGGAGGCGGCCGGGCTGGTTGTCTACAACACGTGCAGCATCCGGGACAAGGCCGAGCAGAAGGTGTTTCACCGGCTGGATCACTTCAAGCGGGCGGCAGGAAAGGGCAAGGTTTTCGCCGTCATCGGGTGCGTGGCGCAGCAGGAGGGCGAACGCATATTCGAGAAAGCGCCGCACGTGAGCCTGGTGGCCGGATCGGCCAGCTATACCCGGCTGCCCGAAATGCTGGCGCAACTCGAAGCCGGCGCGCGGCGGGTAACCGGACTCGACCTCGATAACGGGGAGGCGTTCGATACGCCCTTCACCCGGCGGGACAATCCGCACCGGGCTTACATCACGATTATCGAAGGCTGCGACAAATCGTGCGCCTATTGCGTGGTCCCGTTCACGCGGGGACCGGAGCGCAGCCGGACCAGCGAGAGCGTGCTGCGGGAGGCCGAGACGCTTGCCGGGGCCGGATACACGGAGATTCAGCTGCTGGGACAGAACGTGAACAGCTATCGCGATCCTTCGCCGGCGGGCTGGGACTTCGCCACGCTGCTCGACCGGGTGGGCCGCATCCCGGGCATCCGGCGCGTCCGGTTCACGACGTCGCATCCGCGCGATTTCGTGAAGGGGATCGTGGAAGCCATCGACGCCAACCCGGCGTTGTGCAACCACGTGCACCTTCCGGTGCAGTCAGGATCGAGCCGGGTGCTGGCGCGGATGCAGCGGCTCTACACGCGGGACGAATACATGCGGCGCATCGACTGGATGAAGAGCGCGCGCCGGAATATCTCCATCACCACGGACATCATCGTCGGATTCCCCGGCGAGACCGAGCAGGATTTTCAGGCCACGCTCGACCTGCTCGGCGAAGTGGAGTACGATTCGCTGTTCGCCTTCAAATATTCACCGCGGCCGAACACGTCCGCTCTGACGATGGAGGACAAAGTTCCCGAGGAGGAGAAGACGCGCCGCATTATGATTCTGCTGGAAAAGCAGCGGGCCATCCAGATTCGCAGGAACTCGGAGTTGATCGGGACCATCGAAGAGACGATGGTGGAGAGCCGGAACGAGGCTCTGAATCAATGGATCGGCCGCACTTCGCAGAACCGCACGCTCAATTTCACGCATTCCGGATCCGCTGAAGCGCTGATCGGAAAATACCTGCCTGTCATGGTGACCCGAGCGGGTCCGAACTCTCTCGTCGGAGAGAGTACGATGAGTGTGGTGTAATGGTCAACAGGAGGCGCTAATGGAACTCGAAATGAAAATTCGCGGCCTGATGATGGATCCGGTCACCAACATGCCGATCGTCATTCTGAAGGACGTGAGTGGCAACAGTGTTCTCCCGATCTGGGTTGGAATTTACGAAGCGAACGCCATAGCCCTCGAGATCGAAAAAGTAACCACCCAGCGCCCGATGACGCACGACCTGATCAAAAGCCTCCTGCTGGGACTGAATACGGGGATCAAGAAAGTTGTGGTCAACGAACTCAAAGAGGACACGTTCTACGCTCTGATCTGGCTCGAACGCGATGGCGAGCTGATCAGCGTCGATTCCCGGCCCAGCGACGCGCTGGCCCTGGCGCTGCGCCTCGATTGTCCCATTTTCGTCGACGACACGGTCCTGAAATCGTCCAAGCTCACTACCAACGTGTCGGACAAAGTCAACAACGAGGAGCTGCGGAAGTGGCTCGAGGGGTTGAACGACGAGGATCTCGGCCGCTACAAGATGTAGGCAGTGACCGCGAAACTCGAGCGGCTTGCGGCGGCAGGAATCCAACTGCTGCCGGCGCTCGAAATCACCACACATTACGTATTCGAGCGCGACGGGTTTGTGGCCCTCGTCGAGCGCAGGGATGACGGGTTCGGCGGAATCGGCAGCGCCGGTCTGCTGACGGGCGCCGGGTTCGCCGTGCTGCTCGAGCGCGGGGGACGGGCTTACTTCGTCGCGAAAAATTTCGAGCTCGAGGCGCGGCCGGAGCAGGTGGAAGCGTTACGGCGCTTCTCGTCGGATCTTCGCGAAGCCCTTCGTTGAACCGGCGCCTGCCGGCAGATGCGAGTCGCCTTGTCTTGTAAATGTATGTAAATGTGAGCGCCGGACGTTTACTCAAGCCGGAACTCATGCTATTTGTTGGGCATGCGTATCCTTCTGGTGGACGACGACGTCGAGTTGTGCGCCCTGCTAAAGGAACTGCTCGAGCGGGAAGGATTCGAAGTCCTGATGGAGCACGACGGCGCTCATGGACTGGAGCGCGCGCGATCGGGCGGTCCGTTCGACCTGATCGTGCTGGACGTGATGCTGCCGCGTCTGGACGGCTTCGACGTGCTGCGCCAGTTGCGCCGCTTCAGCAAGGTCCCCGTACTGATGCTGACGGCGCGCGGCGAGGACGTGGACAGGATCGTGGGCCTGGAGCTGGGAGCGGACGATTACCTGCCCAAGCCGTTCAACCCGCGCGAGCTGACGGCCCGTATTCACGCCATTCTTCGCCGCGTGGAGACGCGTCCCGCCGCCGACTCGCGGCGGCTGGAGATCAACGGAGTTGCGCTCGATCCGGGGACCCGCGAAGTCTTCAAAGACGGCAAGCCGGTGGAAACGACCACGCTGGAGTTCGACATCCTGGAGATGTTGATGCGCGCCGCCGGCCGCGTGCTGTCGCGCGACGTCCTGATGGAGAAGCTCTACAACCGCAAAGCCACGCCGTTCGACCGCTCGATCGACATGCACGTCAGCCACCTGCGCAAGAAGCTGGAGACGGATCGAACGCTATTCAAGACGGTGCGGGGAGTCGGCTACCAGTTCTGCCGCACGAAGGAAGAGGTGAACGATTGAGGACGCTCTTCGCCCGGATTCTGCTATGGTTCCTGGCGACGACGACCATTACAGGGCTGGGGCTGATCATCACCCGCTCGCTGAGCCTGAACGCCGCCTCCAGCCGGCAGGCGCCGTTTACGCGCACGCTCCCCTTCCTGCTGGCGGAAGCCCGCCATGCCTACGAGACCGGGGGCAAGCCCGCGCTCGCGGCGCTGATGGCAAGGCTCCGCGCGGTCTACGAGGTGAACGGCGTCTTCACCGATTCGTCCGGACGCAATCTGCTGACGGGCGAAGATTATTCGGACCTGGTGCGGCTGTCACGCCGCAATCCAAGCTCGTTTCATCTCCGCCGCAATCACGTCATCGCCGGGCGCCGCACGGAGGACGGCAAGTACTGGTTCTTTCTCCCGGTGGTGTACCGAAGGCTTGGCTACTGGGTTCTGACGCCGAACGATCTGTGGGTTTTGGGCGCGGTGGTGTTGCTGTGCTACTGGCTGGCCATGCACTTGACGTCGCCGGTGCGCCGGTTGCGGAAAGCCGTCGAGAAGTTCGGACAGGGCGACCTCTCGACCCGTGTGGACATGAAACGCCGCGACGAGCTGGGAGAGCTGGCGGGCTCGTTCAACCAGATGGCGGACCGCATCCAGACGCTGCTGGCCGCCGAGCGCCGGCTGCTGCTCGACATCTCCCACGAACTGCGCTCGCCGCTGGCGCGTCTGGGCGTGGCGGTGGAACTGGCCCGCTCCGGCGCGGGGAATGGAAGCAGCCTCGACCGCATTCAGAAGGAAGCCGACAGGCTGAATGCGCTCGTCGGGGAGCTGCTGCAGGTGACTCGGGCGGAAGGCGATCCGTCGTCACTACGGCTGGAGCCGGTCCAGATTGGAGAGCTGGTCGCCGACATCGTGGAGACCAACCGGATCGAAGCGACTGCGCGCAACGTGGAGTTGAAGCTGGATGTCAGATCCGACGCCGGCATTCAGGGTGAGCCCGAGTTGCTGCGGCGCGCCGTGGAGAATGTGATCCGCAATGCCATTCGCCATGCGCCGGAACAAACCGCGGTGGAGGTCACCGTGGCGGGAACGACGGTGAGCGTGCGGGACTCGGGAGGCGGCGTTCCCGAGGAAGCCCTGGACCGGATTTTCGATCCCTTTTACCGGGTGGAGAACGACCGCAATCGTAACAGCGGCGGCGCGGGGTTGGGCCTGGCCATTGCCCGGCGGGCGGTGGATTTGCACAGAGGAAAAATCTGCGCGCGTAACCTGAATCCTGGATTGCTGGTCGAGATCCGGCTGCCGTGAAGATGCCGCCCTATCGACGAATGCAAGCGTGACGCCGCCGGGGTGCTCCCGGAATGCTGGCGCTGTTCGGCATCGATATCAGCGGGTCTACTGCAGGTCCAGCGCGCTGAAGAAGTAGTTCAACTCCACCGCCGCCGTTTCAGGCGCGTCGGATCCGTGGATGCAGTTCCGCTCGATGCCGGCGGCGAAGCGCTTGCGAACGGTGCCCTCGGCCGCATTGGCCGGGTTGGTGGCGCCCATCACCTCGCGCAGTTTCTTCACTGCGTCTTCGCGCTCCAGGGCCAGGGCCACGATCCGGCCTTCGGTCATGAACTTCACCAGGCTGGGGAAGAACGGACGCTCCCGGTGAACCGCGTAAAACCCCTCCGCCTGCGCCTGGCTCAGCTTCACCATGCGCATTCCGATGATGCGGAATCCAGCCTGCTCCAGCATGGTGAGGATCTCGCCGGCGTGGCCCTCGGCCACTGCGTCGGGCTTGATGATCGAAAAGGTACGTTCCACTTGGCTCATAGTCTGCTTTGAATGTTCTGTCCGATGTCGGCGGGGGACTCGCATACCGTCACGCCCGCCGCCTGCATGGCTGCGATCTTGTCCGAGGCCGCGCCCGAGCCGCCCGAGATGATCGCTCCGGCATGGCCCATGCGCCGTCCCGGAGGCGCCGTCCGGCCGGCGATGAACCCCACCACCGGCTTCTTCACGTTCTCCTTGATGTACCTGGCGGCGGTTTCCTCGGCGTTGCCGCCGATTTCGCCGATCATGACGATGGCATGCGTGTCCGGGTCCTCGTTGAACAGCTTCAGGGCGTCCACGAAGTTGGTTCCGATGATGGGATCCCCTCCGATTCCGATGCAGGTCGATTGGCCGATCCCCAGCTTGGTCAACTGGCCGACCGCCTCGTAGGTAAGCGTTCCCGAGCGCGACACCACGCCTACATGACCCTCTTTGTGGATGGCGCCGGGCATGATCCCGATCTTGCATTTCCCCGGCGAAATCACGCCCGGGCAGTTGGGACCGATCAAGCGGGTCGACTTGCCCTGCAGATACTGCCAGGCCTTTACCATATCCATCACCGGAATGCCTTCGGTGATGCAGACCACCAAGGGAATGCCGGCGTCGGCGGCTTCCATGATGGCGTCGGCAGCGAACGGGGGCGGCACGAAAATGACGCTCGCGTTGGCTCCGGTCGCCTTCACCGCCGCCGCTACCGTGTCGAATACGGGACGATCGGAGTGGGTGGTCCCGCCCTTGCCGGGAGTCACGCCGCCCACCACGTTGGTCCCGTAGGCGATCGCCTGCAGCGCGTGGAACGTGCCCTCCCTGCCGGTGAAGCCCTGCACGATGAGACGCGTGTTCTGATCGACGAGGACGCTCACTGTTGCACCGCCAGTTTCACCACTTTTTCCGCCGCGTCCCGCATTCCGTCCGCGACGGTGAAGTTGAATCCCGATTCCGCCAGAATTTTCCGGCCCTGCTCCACGTTGGTTCCTTCCATCCGCACCACGATCGGCACTTTGATGTTGAGATCCCGGGCCGCTCCCACCACGCCGGTGGCCAGCGTATCGCAGCGCAGGATGCCGCCGAAGATATTGATCAGCACCGCTTTCACGTTGGCGTCGGAGAGCAGGATGCGAAACGCATTCTTCACCTGCTCGGCGCTGGCGCCGCCGCCCACGTCGAGGAAGTTCGCCGGGCTCCCGCCCGCGTATTGAATGATGTCCATGGTGCCCATCGCCAGGCCCGCTCCATTCACCATGCAGCCCACGTTGCCTTCCAGCTTGATGTAGTTCAGCCCGTGTTTCGACGCTTCCACTTCGAGCGGATCCTCTTCGTTCAGGTCGCGTAGCTCGATGAGGTCCTTGTGGCGGTAGAGCGCATTGTCGTCGAGCGTGATTTTGGCGTCGAGCGCGTAGACTTTGCCGTCCTTGGTCAGGATGAAGGGATTGATCTCCGCCAGCGAAGCGTCGATCGCTTCGTATGCCCTGGCGAGAGCGATCATGGCCGACACCGCTCCGTTCACGGACGCGGGCGGGATGCCCATGCCGAACGCGAGCTTGCGCGCCTGGAACGAGGAGAGGCCGAAGCCGGGCTCGATCGTTTCCTTGAGGATCAGGCCGGGCGTTTTCGCCGCGACTTCTTCGATATCCATGCCGCCGGCCTGGGACGCCATGAACACCGGCTTTCCCTGGACCCGGTCGAGCACGATTCCGAGATACAACTCGCGTTCGATCGGCAGCGTCTCTTCGATCAATAGGCGGTGAACCACACGGCCCTCCGGTCCGGTCTGATGCGTGATCAGCGTCATGCCGAGGATCGTATCGGCGATTTTCAACGCTTCCCCGGCGTCGTGCGCCACCTTCACTCCGCCGCCTTTTCCGCGGCCTCCGGCGTGAATCTGCGCCTTTACCACCACGCTGCCGCCGATTGCCTTGGCCGCGGCTTCGGCCTCCGCGGTGGAGGTCGCCACGTGTCCGCGCGGCACAGGCACATTGAATTTGGCCAAGATAGCCTTGGCCTGGTATTCGTGTATTTTCATGGAAGCGTAACGCGCCCGACTTCAGCTACTGTGTAAGTAGGCTGGAATTCCTTACTATATCATGTCGCTGATCCCCTACCTGCACCAGGCGGCCGGAAGAAACGATCTGACCGCCGCCGACGCGGAGTCCGCCATGCGGATCATCCTTGCCGGCGAGGCGTCGTCTCCTTCCATTGCGGCGTTTCTGGTGGCGTTGCGCATGAAAGGCGAAGCCGTCAGCGAGCTGGTGGGGTTCGCCCGCGCGATGCGCTGCGCCGCCCGACGCGTGGAGGCCGAAGGGCCGCTGATCGATACTTGCGGCACGGGTGGAGACGGAGCCTGCACCTTCAACATCTCCACGGTGGCGGCGTTCGTGATCGCCGGCTGCGGCGTGCGTGTGGCCAAACACGGCAACCGGTCGATCTCGAGCCGGTGCGGCAGCGCCGACCTGATGGAAAGCCTGGGCGTCAGGATCCCGTTCGATCCCGAAGAGATGTCGCGCGCGCTGCGCGAGGCCGGCATCGCGTTTCTGTTCGCCCCGGCGATCCACACGGCGATGAAGCACGCGCAGCCGGTGCGGGTCGAGCTGAAGATGCGGACTGCCTTCAACCTGCTGGGGCCGCTGACCAATCCCGCAGGCGCCGCATTTCAACTGGCCGGAGCTCCGTCGGAGATTGCGGCTGAGCTCATGGCGGGCGCGCTGGCCGAGCTGGGACTCGAGCGCGGCTTCGTAGTGCACGGCTCGGATGGTCTGGACGAAATCACTACCACGGGGCCGACGCTGGCGTTTGAAATCACGGGCGGCCGTGTGCTGCGGCGGGTTTTCGAGCCTGAGGATTTCGGGGTGGCTGTGGCGCGGCCGGAAGATCTGACTGGAGGCGACGCCGGCGAGAATCGCGACATCGCTCTACGCATTTTGGGCGGCGAAGCCGGTCCGAAACGGGACATCGTCCTGGTGAACTCGGCGGCGGCGCTGGTGGCGTCCGGAGCGGCGCCAGGCTTCCTGGAAGGGATGGCGCTGGCAGCGCGCTCCATCGACTCGGGAGCGGCCCGGGCGAGGCTCGATGCCCTGGTTCGGATCAGTACGGCTTAAACGGCTACACGCGAGATGCAGCATGGAAGGCGGCATCGCACACCAGGCCTCGAGATCAGTTCGGCCCGCACGAGTGGGAGCGCTACGAGATTCGGCTGTGGGATGCGTCTCGACGCCGTTCTTCGGCAGGGATTACGCTGTGAGCTTGAGTATGGTCCGCAGCCGCGGGGCCAGGCCTTCGGCCATCCACCGGAAGCCGAGATCGTTGGGGTGCGAGCCATCCACGAGCCCGTCGCCGCGGGACGGACCCAGCAGGTCTGTCCCTTCGACCAGTTGCAGGTTGCGGTCGCCGGCTCCGATCCGTGCGCTGACGACCTGGCGTATATGCTCGCGCATCCCGTCGTGCTCGGTTCCACCGGAAGCTTCCCGCGCCGAGTAGATCGGAGTGACGGCCACGATCGGCGTCGCCGGATGGACTTTCCGCAAATGATCGACGAAGGGAGCATATACCTCGCGCAGGGACGCCACCGTCACGTTGTTCCCCGCGAAGTCGAGCACGAAGCAGGCAGCGTCGATCTGGCCGACGGCCCCGGCCACTTCCGGCTCCCCTTTTCCGTTCCCGGAGAATCCCAGGTTGACGAAGTCGATATTGAGCAGGCGGCCGAGGATCGCCTGGTAGCTCATACCGGAACGGCTGGCGCAGCCGCCCTGCGTAATGGAGGTCCCGTAGAAAACGACAGGCTTGGGAAGCGCGAAGGGCGCCGCCTTCTCCAGACGAGCCTCGCTGTCGACGCCAAGGGATAGGACCCTCACCGGCTTGTACAGCGAGAGATAAAGCGTCACCTCATGCCACTCGCGGGGGCGCGCGTTGAAGTAAACATGCTCGTAGATCTTGCCGGGCTTCGCCTCTTTATCGGCGACTGCCGTGCCGCGATAGACGGCGCCGTCGTAGAGGTCTACGCCCGTCTGTCCGAATGCATGCATATTCGCCATATTCGGCGGTGACGGGTATTCGAGGCGAACGGCCAGGGCGGTCGAGTTCGTACGCAGCCGGATGCGCCCGCCCGAAGGCGACTGGGCGAGGCTCCACACAGGCGGCCGGAAGCTCGCCTTGGACGCGGCCGGCAGACGCCAGAACTCGTTGCCGTTAGCCTGAAACCAGGGGAGCCCGTTCACTTCGAGTTCCGGCGAGGGAACTGGAATCCAGCGGCGGCCGTCCACGGCCGGCAGAAGCGGAGCCGCCATCAGTGAGGCGAGAAAAGCGCGTCGTGCGATCATCGACGCCGATTATAACGCGCTGGATGGATCTATACTTTTGAGATGCCTCCGCAGTCGAGCCGCAGGGCGTTCTGCCTCGGCGCCGCCGGTTTTAGCGCGGCCGCCAAGGCGCAGTCCGCCGCCAAACCCAACATCGTTCTGATCCTGATGGACAACCTCGGCTGGGGAGAGTTGGGCGTCTACGGCGGCGGCATCCTGCGCGGGGCGGCTACGCCAAGGCTCGACAAGCTGGCGGGCGAGGGCCTGCGCCTGCTCAACTTCAACGTGGAGGCGCAGTGTACACCGAGCCGCGCCGCTCTGCTGACCGGCCGCTACGCGATCCGCACAGGCAATTCGACCGTGCCCCTCGAATCGCCCCTGTACGGCCTGACGCAGTGGGAATACACGCTGGCCGAGATGCTGTCGGAGGCCGGCTACGCAACTGCAATGTACGGAAAATGGCACCTCGGCCAGACACCGGGGCGGTTCCCGACGGACCAGGGCTTCGAAGAATGGTACGGAATCCCGAACTCGTCGAACGACAGCTTCTGGCCGGACAATCCGCGCTTCCGGCCGGGCTCTCATCCGTTCGTCAAGCTGCCTTACATTTTGCAGTCGCGAAAAGGGGAGCAGCCCAGGCAGGTCAAGGTTTACGACCTCGCGGCGCGGGCCGGAATCGATCGCGAACTGACCGACCGCTCGCTGGACTTCATGCGCAGGCAGACCGCGGCCCGGAAGCCTTTCTTCCTGTATCTGCCCTATACCCAGACTCACATGCCGGTGACGCCCGAGCCGGAATTCAAGGGCAAGACCCGCAACGGGGACTTCGCCGACGTATTGGCGCAGATGGACGCCTACGTCGGCCGGTTGCTGGACGAAGTCGACCGTTTGGGCATTCGCGACGACACGATCTTCATCTTCACCTCCGATAACGGCCCCGAGGCAACCACGCCCTACCAGGGCTTTTCCGGTCCGTGGCGCAGCACGTACTTCACGGCTTTCGAGGGATCGCTGCGGACGCCCTTCCTGATTCGCTGGCCGGGCAAGATACCGGCAGGCGCGGTGAGCAATGAGATCGTGCACGAGATGGATCTCTTCCCGACATTCGCCAGAGCGGCGGGCGGCAGGGTTCCGAAGGATCGGGTCATCGATGGCGTGGATCAACTCGATTTCTTCCGCGGCGCGCAGCCCGCGTCCAACCGCGAGGCAGTGGTGATTTATGTGGGCGCCGAAATTTACGGCGTCAAATGGCGAAACTGGAAAATGATGACGAAACAGGTGGACCGCGGATTCGGCGAAGGCGTGAAACAGTTTTCGTATCCGGTGTGGTTCGACTTGCATACCGATCCCAAGGAGGAGAATCCGCTGGACCCGAGGTGGGTCGAAAATGGATGGGTGCGCTGGCCGGTCGGTAAGGTTTTGACGGAGCACCAGGCATCGTTGAAGAAGGAGCCTCCCATTCGCGCGGGAACGCCGGATCCGTACATCCCCTCCCAAGCGCCCCGGCCATAAAGGACCCAAGGAGCACGAATATGGAATCACCCGATCGACCGCTCACGGAGAGGCCGGCCTGGAAGGCGCTGGAAAGTCATCGACAGGAGGTTCGCCCCCTTCATCTGCGTCAGATGTTCGCCGCCGACAGCCGGCGCGGCGAGCGATTGACCGTAGAAGCGGTAGGGCTCTACTTCGATTACTCGAAAAATCGCATTAACGACCGGACGATCGAGTTGCTGCTGCAACTGGCGGAGGAATCCGGCTTGCGGCAGCGGATAGAAGCCATGTTCGGTGGAGACAAGATCAACGTCACCGAGAATCGGGCGGCGCTGCATGTGGCGCTGCGGGCGCCGCGCGGGACATCGATCCTGGTTGACGGTCACGATGTCGTGCCGGACGTCCACGCCGTGCTGGACAAAATGACCGAATTCTCGAACCGGGTGCGGACGGGAGAATGGAAGGGGCATACCGGCAAGCGGATCCGCAATGTGATCAACACCGGTATCGGCGGCTCGGACCTGGGGCCGGTCATGGCGTACGAGGCGCTCAGGCACTACAGCGAGCGCGCGATTACCTTTCGCTTCGTCTCGAACGTCGACGGCACGGACTTCGCGGAAGCGGTCCGCGACCTCGACCCGGCGGAGACGCTGTTCATCGTCTCCTCGAAAACATTCACCACCCAGGAGACCATGACGAACGCCCACACGGCTCGCGCGTGGTTGGTGAAAGGACTCGGCGGGGACGAGAAATCGGTTGCGAGGCACTTCGTCGCCGTCTCGACCAATGCGGCTGAGGTATCGAAATTCGGCATCGACACGGCCAATATGTTCGGATTCTGGGACTGGGTAGGAGGGCGCTATTCCATGGACTCGGCAATCGGCCTCTCGACCATGCTCGCCATTGGCCCGGATCATTTCCGCGCCCTGCTGGACGGCTTTCATCAGATGGACGAGCATTTCCGTTCCGCCCCCTTCGGGCGCAACCTGCCCGTGCTGATGGCTCTGATCAGCGTGTGGAATAACAACTTCCTGGGGGCGGAAACGGTCGCCGTGCTGCCCTACGAACAGTACCTGAAGCGGTTTCCAGCGTATCTGCAACAGCTGACGATGGAGAGCAACGGCAAGCACGTTACGCTGAGCGGGACTGAGACCGCGTACCAGACCAGCCCGGTTTACTGGGGAGAGCCGGGAACCAACGGCCAGCACTCCTTCTATCAGCTGATTCACCAAGGGACGCGGCTGATCCCTTGCGATTTCATCGCATTTGGACAGGGGATCAACCCGCTCGGACGCCACCACGATATTCTGCTGGCGAATGTCTTTGCTCAAGCCGAAGCGCTGGCCTTCGGCAAGACGTCCGCCGAGGTCGAAGCCGAAGGCACGCCGGCATGGTTGGTCCCGCACAAGGTTTTTGAAGGCAACCGGCCGTCGAACACGATCCTCGCCCGGCGGCTGACTCCGGAGAGTCTCGGCAAGCTGGTGGCGCTTTACGAGCACTCCGTCTTCACGCAGGGCGTGATCTGGAGTCTCGATTCGTTCGATCAATGGGGAGTGGAACTCGGCAAGGCGCTGGCGCAGCGGATCGTTCCCGAGTTGGAGAGCCAGGAAGAAACGCCGCTCGCTCACGACAGTTCGACCAACGCCCTGATTCGCCGTTACCGCGAGTACAAGGAGAGCGCATGATCGATTCCCATTCCGACGCCCTGGTTTTCTTCGGCGCCACCGGCGACCTGGCGTATAAGAAGATCTTTCCCGCGCTGCAGGCCATGGTGAAGCGCGGCACGCTCGACACGCCGGTGATCGGCGTCGCCAAATCGGGTTGGAACATCGAACAGTTTCGGGCACGGGCCCGGGATAGTGTAGAGAAGCACGGCGGCCTCGATCGCGCAGCCTTCGAGAAGTTGTGCGGGCTGCTGCGCTACGTGGACGGCGACTATCAGGATCCCGCCGTTTTTCTCGCCATCCGAAACGCGCTTGGCGAAAGCCGGCGGCCGGCGCATTATCTGGCCATTCCGCCGGTGCTGTTCGGGCTGGTGGTGGATCAATTGGGAAAATCGAACTGCGCCGAAGGCGGCCGGGTGATTGTCGAGAAACCGTTCGGGACGGACCTGGCCTCCGCGCGGCGGTTGAACGAGATCCTGCTGAGGAATTTCGACGAGAAAGCGATATTCCGCATCGATCACTATCTGGGCAAGCGCCCCGTCCACAACATGTTGTATACGCGCTTCGCGAACGCATTCCTGGAGCCGTTCTGGGACCGCACACGCGTCGAAAGCATTCAGATTACGATGGCCGAGGAGTTCGGAATCCAGGGCCGGGGCGCGTTCTACGACCAGACGGGCGCGATCCGCGACGTGGTCCAGAATCACCTGTTTCAGATTCTGACGAACCTGACGATGGAGCCGCCCGTGAGAACGGATTGTGAATCCATCCGGGACGAGAAGGTCAAGATCCTGAAAGCCATCGCGCCGCTCGACGAAAGCAGCCTGGTTCGAGGGCAATTTCGCGGCTACAGGTCCGAGCCGGGCGTAGAGCAGGATTCACAGGTGGAGACATTCGCCGCGCTGCGGCTGGAGATCAACTCCTGGCGGTGGAAGGGCGTGCCTTTTTACATCCGCGCGGGCAAGCGCCTGCCGGTGACGTGCACGGAATTGATGATGCGGCTGCGGCGCCCGCCCCGGATCTTTCCGTCCGGCGGCGACCTCAGGCCGAACCATTTCCGGTTCCGGATCAGTCCCGAGGTAACGCTGGGACTGGGGATGATGGTCAAATCGATAGAGGACGAAATGCATGGTGAGCCGCTCGAGTTAGTCGCCGTGCGCGAGTCCGTTCCGGATGAGATGGACGCGTACGAACGTGTGCTGCGAGATGCCATGGCAGGGGACGCCACGCTTTTCGCCCGCGAGGATTATGTGGAGGAGGCATGGCGAATCGTGGATCCGGCGCTGAAGGCTGACACACCGGTATACGAATACGAGCCCGGTTCCTGGGGACCGGCCGAGGCCGAGTCCAAGATCGCGCCACCCGACGGATGGCACGACCCGAGTTAGGCTGTCCGCCGAGCTAAGCCAGGGGAGCGCGTGCGGGGTCGAATGCCGGTCGCCTCCAGGGGACAAGAGAAGTCGCGCCAAATCAGCTTCAAAAGCACGCAAAGGGAAGGAACGGGGCCGGGGCTCAAGCTTACTCTCGTTCCGGCGCCAGGCAGGGCGATTCGGCTTCCGGAATGGCTGTTGCCAGGTCCCGACGCTCTCGAGCATGCATTTTCATCCGGATTTCGCACCCTCGATCCGGGGACCTCTCCCTTGTCCGGTTCGCCTGAGAGGATTTTTCGCCCTGCGCACTATATAAGAAATATGCGACCCGGCTTGTTACTGCTTGTGTCGATGCTCCTTCAGGCGCAGGGCCCCGAAGCCGCTTCCGATCCGGCATATGCGACGCTGAGCAGCGCCTACCAGGCGCTTCAGAGCAAGCAGTATGACGCCGCGATCGAACTCTTTCTGAAAGCGATCGGGCAGGCTCCGGGCCGGGCTGCCATTCGCAAGGATCTGGCCTATGCGTACCTGAAAGTCGGGGAGAACGAAGCGGCCCGGGACCAGTTTGCCCAAGCCATGAGTCTTGATCCGGCGGACTTTCACGTGGCCCTCGAGTACGCCTATCTTTGTCATGACACCGGGATGAAGGCTGCAGCCCGGCGGGTGTTCGACCGCGTACGCAAGACAGGCGACCCTCCCTCCCGAGCGACTGCCGAACAGGCTTTCCGGAATATCGACGGACCACTGGCCGCGGGCATCGAGCGATGGACAAAAGCGCTGGAACTGGTTCCGGCCAGCTTCAGCGCGCACCATGAGCTGGCCACGCTGGCCGAGCAGCGCGACGATCTGGAACTGGCGGCCCGGCACTATCAGAGGGCCTGGGAGATCCTGCCCGCCCGGCGTCAGACGCTGCTCGACCTTGGCCGTACCTGGAAGGCCCTCAACCGCGTGGATGAAGCGAACGCGGCTCTCCTGGCTGCTGCCTGGGGCAGCGAGCCCCGGGCGCGCGAGGCGGCCCGCGAGCTGCTGCCGGACCGCTATCCGTATGTCCAGGAATTCCGGCGGACGCTGGAGCTCGATTCCGGCAACATCGACTTGCGCCGCGAATTGGCTTTCCTGCTCCTCGCGATGGACCGGCAGCCGGAAGCCGAGCGCGAATTTCTGATCGTGCTCGAAAAAGCGCCGGACGATCTCCTCTCCTGCGCCCAGATGGGCTTCCTCTATCTGGTGCGCGACGAGAAATCGCGCGCCATGCCGCTGCTCGAGAAGGTTCTCAAGAGCAACGACGTCTCCCTGGCTAACCGCGTGAGAGCCGCTTTGAAAATGCCCCTGCTCGACGCAGCCGGCGGAGCGGTGTCCGAGGACCCCAAGGTCATGGCCGAGCGCAGCCTCAAGTCCGGCTATCTCAAGGACGCTCTGCAGTACCTGCACGCGGCCCACCGCGCCGACCCAGCCGACGGGTGGGTGTCGCTGAAGCTCGGTTCCACCTACAACATCCTGCACCTGGATCAGGAGGCCTCGCGCTGGTTCTCACTCGCCCGCAGGAGCCCGGACGCGGCCATTGCGGCCGATGCGGACCGTTCGTTCAGGAACCTGCGTGCCGCCTTGAAACGCTTTCGAACCACATTGTGGCTCTACCCGCTCTATTCCAGCCGCTGGCACGACGTCTTCGCCTACGGACAGATCAAGACCGAGGTCAAGCTCGGCAATCTTCCCTTCCGTCCCTACGTTTCCCTGCGGCTGTTCGGAGACACCAGGCTTACTACCGGAGGTCCGATACCGCAGTACCTTTCGGAAAGCGCGGGGCTGTTCGCCGTAGGCGTCGCCGCCCGATCCTGGCGCGGCATGACCCTCTGGGGAGAAGCCGGCACGGCGGTCAGCTATGTCGATCGGCGCCCGCAGAGCCGCACGACAGCGGATTATCGCGGCGGGCTGAGCTTCGGTCGGGGATTCGGTCACGGCATGGGCGGGGAGAGCCCCGGATGGTTTTTCGAAACCAATGCGGATGCGCTGTACTTCAGCCGCTTCGAAAACGATTTCCTGCTGTACGGCCAGACACGGATCGGATTGACCCCGCCTCCGCTGGGTTCGATAGAAACGCAGCTCTTCTGGAACAACAATCTGGTCCGTGACGCCAAGGGCCTCGACTGGGCCAATTTCATCGAAACCGGGCCGGGTGTCAGGTTCCGCTGGCAATGGATGCCCCGGCCGCTGGTCTTTTCGGTAAGCGGGGTGCGCGGCTACCATCTGTCCTCCCAATATTACCGGCGTGCGGATTTTCTGGATGTGCGGGCAGGTTTCTGGTATGCGATCACTCGTTAGCTTTCTGTTGCTGGCCTCGGCCGCCGCCTCGGACTCTGGTCCGGCGCTGCATTTCGCCGTGATTGGTCCGGAGCCGGGATCATGGCCGCGGGTCCTGTCATCAGTGGGTTTCCTGCGGCAGGACTCGGAACTGGCCCGCATCTTCGTGCTGCGTCCGGCGACGCCCGCTTCGCCGCAATGGACCGGGCGGGTAGAGCGTGGCGCCCTCGTCATTCTCGAAGGCGAATCGCCGGTGGCCGAATCATTCGGATTTCGAGGCGGCAAGAACCGTGTCCGCGCAGGGAGTATCGTCGACGAGCGTCGTCCCAAGCTGCCCATCATCTGGCAGAAGACGCTGGAAATGCCGCGCTTTGCCGTGCCGCCGGAAGCGCGCGTATTCGCCCGGGAACGCTGGACCGGAGCCCCCGTGCTGGCCGGGTTCCGGCGCGGCGCCGGCGCGGTCCTGTGGGTGGCGGCCAGCCCTGGAGAGCAGGGCTACGAGCGCTTTCCGTACATCCTGCACGCGCTGGCGGACCTGGGTCTGGAGGCGCCGTTCCGCTCGTCCCGCTTGTGGGCGTTCTTCGATTCGTCCTACCGGATGCGCGTCGATCTCGATTACTTCGCGAGCCGCTGGCGCGCCTCCGGAATCGGGGCTCTGCACGTGGCGGCGTGGCATTTCCAGGAGCCGGACCCCGCTCGCGACCGTTATTTGAACGATCTGATCGCGGCCTGCCACCGCAAGGGGATTCTGGTCTACGCGTGGCTCGAGCTGCCTCACGTCAGCGACAAGTTCTGGGCGGATCATCCCGAATGGCGGGAGAAGACCGCCGCGCTGCAGGATGCGCAGCTGGACTGGCGGAAGCTGATGAACCTCACCAATCCGGACTGCTTTCGCGCAGCCGCCGAAGGGGTGAAGCAATTGATCGAGCGCTTCGACTGGGATGGCGTGAACCTGGCTGAGCTGTATTTCGAATCGCTCGAGGGAGCGTCCAACCCGGCGCGGTTCACCCCAATGAACGAGGATGTCCGCAAGATGTTCCGCGAAGCGCGGGGATTCGACCCGATCGAGCTTTTCGGCGCGCGCAAGGACGAGGCGTCGCTTCGCGCATTCCTCGATTTCCGCGCCGAACTGGCGCGGCGGATGCAGCAGGACTGGATGGATCAGATCGCCTCGCTGCGCGGCGTTCGTCCCCACCTGGACCTGGCGCTGACGCACGTCGATGACCGCTTCGATCCGGGAATGAAGGACGCGATCGGCGCGGACGCGGCGGGAGCGCTGCCCCTGGCGGGCGAAAAGGGTTTCACCTTCCTTATCGAGGACCCGGCGACGGTGTGGCACATGGGGCCGGAGCGGTATCCGGAGATCGCGCGGCGCTACCAGTCCCTCACGCCTCACGCAGGCAAGCTGGCCATCGACATCAACGTGGTGGACCGGTATCAGGATGTCTACCCCACCAAACAGCAGACCGGCACCGAGCTGTTCCAACTGGTGAACCTGGCGGCCGGCTCGTTCGACCGGGTGGCGCTCTACTTCGAGAACTCCATCCTCACGCCCGATCTGAAATTGCTGCCGGCGGCGGCCGCAGCCGTGCGGAGGGTGGAGACAGTCGGCGGAGTCTGGACCGTCGAATCCGCCGGCGGCGCAGGTGTCCGTTGGGCCGGCGCCGCGGCAATGGACGGAAAACCATGGCCGCTGACCGATGGAACGACCGTCTGGCTGCCGGCGGGCGTGCACACGCTGGAAGCCTCGCCATTGAGCACGCCTCGAATCCTCGATTTTAACGGCGACGTCCAATCGGCGGAGTCGTTACCGGACGGCGGGCTGGCACTTAGTTATTCAAGCGCATCCCGTGCGATCGCAATCCTCGAGAGCCGTCCGGCTGGGCTCGAAGTGGACGGCGTTGAAACTGCTCCGGAGCTGTTTTCCTCGGGCCGGAACTGGGCCGTAATGCTCCCGCGTGGAGTCCACACCGTCCGAATCCGTTACCCGTGATTGGCTAACATCCCGCCCTCTTGCCTTAAGGCAAAGAAAAAGCGAAAATGGCCAGGTGAATCTCAGCCTGGGTTTTCCGGATTTCTCTGAAGAGCTGGCGCTCGCGCGCCAGCCGAACCTGGAGGCGGCGCTGGCTCATTTCCGGGCGCTGATGCAGAAGGAGGATTCGCCGATTCGCGCCATCCGGCATCAACCCGCGCGCCAGGCGGAGTATGTCGACATCCCGGAATCGGCGCATGCCAGGCTGCGCGAAGGGTTGGTCCGGCGAAACATACCGAAGCTCTACAGTCACCAGGCCGAGGCGTTCGAAAAAGTAACGGCAGGCCACAATGTGGTGGTCGTTACACCGACCGCCAGCGGCAAGACGCTTTGCTTCAATCTGCCGGTTCTTGACCTGCTGCTCCGCGATCCGGACGCGCGGGCCATCTACATCTATCCGACCAAGGCGCTGGCCGAGGATCAGCTTCACGAATTCCAGTCGCTGGTGGAAGACATCGGGTCGGATCTGCGCGCCTTCACCTATGACGGCGATACACCGCAGGACGCGCGCAAGGCCATACGCCAGCGGGCGGGAGTGGTGATGACCAACCCCGATATGCTGCACGCCGGCATTCTTCCTCATCACACCAAGTGGGTCAAAGTTTTGGAGAAGCTTCGCTATATCATCATCGACGAGCTGCACTACTATCGGGGCGTTTACGGAAGTCATTTCGCCAACCTGCTGAGGCGGCTGCTTCGCATCTGCGAGTTTTACGGCTCGAAGCCGCAGTTCATCTGCTCGTCGGCCACGATTGCCAACCCGCGCGAGCTGGCGGTAGCGCTGACGGCCGCGCCCTTCGAGATGGTGGACCGCAACGGCGCTCCGGCGGGTGAGAAGTATTTCCTGTTCTACAATCCGCCGGTGGTAAACCGGCAGCTGGGGATCCGCCGCAGCTACATCAGCGAAACCAGGCGCATCGCCCTGGAGTTCATCGAGCGCGGCCAGCAGACGCTGGTATTCGCCAACAACCGCCTGGCGACGGAAATTCTGGTGACCTATCTCAAAGACGCCTGCGACCGCAAGCCGCTGCCTCCGGAGACCGTGCGCGGCTACCGGGGCGGTTATCTGCCGAGGGAGCGACGCGAGATCGAGCGCCTGCTGCGCGACGGGGAGATTCGCGCCGTGGTGGCGACCAACGCGCTCGAATTGGGAATTGACATCGGCTCGCTCGACGCGGTGGTGATGGCGGGTTATGCGGGGACAATCGCCTCCACCTGGCAGCGGGCAGGCAGGGCGGGGCGGCGGCAATCCACGTCGGCCGCCGTTCTGGTGGCGTCCAGCGCGCCGCTCGATCAGTACATCGTCGAGCATCCGGATTATTTCTTCGACCGGCCGCCGGAAAGCGCCTACATCAATCCGGACAACCTTGAAATCCTGCTCGGTCATTTGAAATGCGCCGCCTTCGAGCTGCCCATACAGAACGGCGAGAAGTTCGGGCGTCACGAGACGGGTCCGCTCTGCGGCTTTTTGGAAGAGGCTGGCTTCCTGCATCACTCGGCAAAGGCGTGGCACTGGACGTCGCAGACCTACCCGGCGGACGCTATCGGCCTGCGGTCGATTACCAGCGATAACTTCGTGGTGGTGGATATTACCTCCGAGCCCGCCGTGATCGCGGAAGTGTCGTTTACCGCGGCCCTGACCACGCTGCACGAGAAGGCTATTTATCTGCACGAGGCGCGCCAGTATCAGGTGGAGCGGTTCGATTACGAGGAGCGCAAGGCATACGTCCGGCGAGTCGACAGCGATTATTACACCGACGCGATCGACTACACGCAGGTCAAGACGCTCGAGGAGTTCGAGAGCGCGGAGATCCGGTCCGGCGCGCGGCGCGTGCACGGCGAGGCGCGCGTCAACCGGCAGATCGTGGGATTCAAGAAGATCAAATTTTATACGAACGAGAACGTGGGCGCGGGAAAGCTCTCGATGCCGGAGCAGGAGATGCACACGACGGCGTTCTGGCTGCACTTTCCGGCGGCGTTCCTGGCGCAGTTCGGCGACCTCTCGCCCACCGACAAGCAGGACGGAATCATCGGACTGGGCCACGCTCTAAGAACGATCGGCTCGCTGCTGCTGATGTGCGATCCGCGCGACCTGGGTGTTGCCATAAGCGAAGAAATCGCGACGGGGCTGGAGGCGTTTGAGCCGAACCTGTATCTTTACGACAACTACTCCGGAGGCATCGGGCAGAGCGCGCCGCTTTTCAAAATGACGGCGAAGCTGCTGACCCACGCCGCGCAACTGTTGGACGGCTGCGCGTGTGACGCTGGCTGCCCGTCCTGCGTTGGGCCGCTCGGAGAAGTGGGCGAGCGCGGCAAGCTCGCGGCGCGGCGGATCCTGGCGGCATTGATCGGCGACTAGAGAGCCAGTTCGAAGGAGAGCTCCTCGATCAGCTTGTTGACCTGCTCCTCCGGAACGAAGAATCGTGGCGCAGGTCTCAAAGGCTCAGATCTCCGGGGTTCCCGGAAACTCACGGAGGCGTTTCCGGGCGATTGCGAGGTGCGGATGTCCCGGCGGGAGCCGCTTGTCCAGCACCGTCACAGCGCGCTCGAGCAGGGACGACGCTTCGCCCCTGCGGCCAGTGGCTCCTAACAGACTTCCCAGATTCATGCGCGTCAGGGCCGTGTCCGGGCTGTCCTCGCCCAATAACTCTTCCTTGATCGCCAGCGCGCGGCGATAGTACTCCTCGGCTTGAGCGCTGTCGCCGCGCTCAGCGCGAACCGCCGCCAGATTGTGGAGGTTCGCAGCGATTTCATAGTGCACGGGCCCGAAAGCATGCTCGAATATCGCTAAAGCCCGGCGGTAGATCGTCTCGCTTTCGTCGTACCTGTGGAGACCATCGAGGATTGCCGCCCAAGCTGCCGCGTGCAGGATGGCTGTCGGATCATCGTCACCGAGCAGCCGACGCGAAATTTCCCACGCTTTGCGGCCCGGCATTTCGGCCGCCGCAAAATCGCCTTGCGCGTGCAGAATGCCGCCGATGTTGTGGAAGAGAGTCGCAGCCGAGGGACAGTCTTCGCCGTGCAGCCGGACGATAGACTCCAACGCTTCCCGATAGAGCTGCAGACCCTCGTCAAAGCGGCCCTGGTCTTTGTAGAGCAGGCCGAGGTTGTTGCGCGCTTCCGCCGCCTCTTCCGATGCCGGGCCAAACTCGCGCTCCGCCAGGGAGAGCGCCTGTTGGAGGGCGGCTTCCGCGTCCGAACTCTCACCACGGTTTCTTCGAATCGAGCCGAGCATCGAGAGCGTTTTGAGCCGAATGCGCGCCGCCGTTTCGCCCGGGAATCTGTCCCGCAGCATGTCTTGGACTTCCCGTGCGCGCTCCGCCAGCGCCAAGGCGGCGCCGAAACGCTGACGTTCGGCCTCGATCTCCGCCAGGTCGTTGAGCAGATTGGCGACATCGAGCGAAACGGGTCCGTCGCACTCCTGCATCAGACGCCAGGCCTCGCCGGCCGCGAGGAACGCCTCCTCGAGTTTTCCTTCCGCTTGCAGGCTCCAGGCCTGTTGTTGTAGCTCGGCAGCGCGATCGGAGCTCATGGATGCGCAATCACCATCAAGGTTTTTGCGCGCCGGTCCGCGCATTCCAGGCATTGGCGAAGATTTTTCGGATCGAGCGCCGCGAAACTTTCGTCGAGCAGTAGAAGCTCGGCGTTTTGCAGGAGGGCGCGCGCAAGAAATACACGGCTGCGCTCGCCCTGCGACAATTGCCAGCCGGTTTCCCCTACCATCTGGTCGAGTCCATCCGGCATGCGTTCGAGCAGCGGTCCGAGACCCAGCTCTTCGCATATTTCCCGCGCCTCAGTCAGATCCCGGGACGAATGAGGATACGGCCGGGCCAGTAGTAAATTGAAGGCAAGGGGCGCGGACAGGATGTGATTTTCATGGTATTGCGGCGCCATCGCGATGCGGCGGCGCCAATTCACGCCGCCGAGAGTCTGGAGATCGAGCCCTCCGGCCAGAATGAAGCCGCTGGACGGACGGCGCAGACCGGCGAGCACGGAAGCGAATGTCGACTTGCCGGAGCCCGAATCCCCCTGGAGCAGCAGCCGGTCGCCGCGTTTCACGGTGAGGGCGCATCCTTTCAGCAGCGGCTCGGAGCGGCCTGCATGCGTGAAGACCAGATGGTCCACCTGGAGGGTCTTCCCTTCACTCTCCGCCATATCGGGGACGGCGGAAGCCGCTTCCGCTTCGCCACCGGCTTCGAACATGGGCCTGACGCTGCGCCAGGCGGTGCGGGCGGCGGCCGCGCGCGTCACTCCGAATGCGAAGCGTTCGAGCGCGCCGGTGGTAAACAGGATTACGCCGAGCGTGACCGCCAGCAGCTCGAACGGGGCGTCTCCGGATAGAAACGCCGGCGTGAGCGCCGCGAAGGCTGCGATGAGATAGGCGCGAGGCAGGGCGGCGCAGAGCGATGCCGTCGAGCCGTCCAGCCGTTGGGAGTCAGTCGCGTAGTTGGCGTTCCCCTGGTCTTCTTCGTCGTGCCACTCCGCTGGCGGGCGCTGTGCGAGGCGCGTCCGGTGGGCGGACATGTTCTCGACGAGACGGTGTGTCAGATCGAGACGCAGCGCCGTCCAGCCGGAGCGGAGGCGCGAGTTCCGGGCGGCAAGAATCAACGTCAGTCCGAGCCAAACGGCGAGGAGTGCGATCTCCAGAGTCGCCGCGGCGCCCCATGCGAACAGAAATGGGACGATCAGCAGCTCGATCGAGGCGAGGACGGTTTCAAGTCCGCCGCTCACGCCCAGACGTTCAATGGCCTCACATTCGAGGACCTCGCACAGAAATTCACCGGAGCCCTTTCGCCGCACCATCTCGGCATCCATACGCATGGCTCCGCCCAGCACCCGCTCCCGCAGCAAGCCGCTGAAGCTCAGCGCAATTACACCTTCGAGCCAGGTGGAAGCGAGCCGCAGCGGCGCCGTGCTCGCCAGGCACAGAGCCCACGCCGAAAGCCAGCCGGAATCGAGATGGCCGCTGAGCGCTCCCGATCCGATGAACACCCAGCTTGCGAGCAGGAATCCCGTCTCGAGGATGTGTGCGCCCATCAGGAGGCCGAATCGCCAGCACAGTCCTGCCGCGCGCACCTGCGCGGCGAAGGAGCCGTGTGGCGCCGTGCCGGCGAGGGGATCGCATTGCGCGCGGGCGGGTGGCGGCGGGAGCTGGGCGATGTAGGCCGCTAGGCGCTCGTCCATTCGCGCACCTCCGCGGCTTCGCTCACGATCCCTCGCGTCATTCGCAGCCGTCTCCACATGGGATGGGACCACATTTGGCGATCGACCGCCTTTTCCTGGTCGAGCAGATCCCGATAACGCGAGCCGGACTCGGCATAAAGCCGGCGCGGCGGACCGTCCTCGACGATACGCCCGGCCTCGATGACCAGAACGCGGTCGAAATCGAGAGTATCCGTGACGTCATGCGTTACACAGAGCAGAGTGCTCGCCGCGTAGGAGCGCCTTGCGGTCCGAACGATTTCCCGCCGCTGATCTCTGTCGAGTCCGCGCGCCGGCTCGTCCAGAATGGCCAGCCGGACGCCCGGACGGGCGAGAGCACGGCCGATCCGGACACGCTGGCCTTCGCCGCCAGAAACCAGGGCGCCGCCATCGCCGAGAGGCGTTTGCAAGCCGTCCGGCAGGCGCTCGAGGACGCTACCCAGACCCGCGGTTTC
Organism: Bryobacteraceae bacterium; assembly: GCA_035495815.1. Lineage (GTDB taxonomy): Bacteria > Acidobacteriota > Terriglobia > Bryobacterales > Bryobacteraceae > DATJFH01. Next base: position 7,485 of record DATJFH010000216.1, on the reverse strand, counting down.
GACCGCGCGCCCCATACGTCCGGCCGCCCCGGCGCCGTTGCCGTAACCCAGGTTTTCGAACAAAGTCGCGTTGAACAGATGAACCTGCGGATCGATCCAGGCCGTCTCCTGACGCAATTGGGCGAGCCGGAGCGCGTTCAGCGGCGCGCCGCCGACCCGTATCGTCCCACGGGACGGCTCGAGCCAGCCGAGCAGCAGCCCGACGAGCGAGGATTTGCCCGCGCCCGAAGGACCCACCACGGCAATATGCTCGCCGGGCGCCGCCGCAAACGTGAGGTCATCGAGAATGACATGCCCACCGGCGACGGCCGTGACATGATCGATCTCGATTCTTACGCCCCGCGCCTCCTTCGCGGGCGAGACTGCCGAGGATTCGGCGGGCCCTTCTTCGGGCGATGACAGCGGCTCCAGAAAACGCAGCAGCGTATTTCGCAGCTCGGGCAAGCCCCATGCGAATGAGGCGAACTGCCGTCCGATTGCGGGAATCGACACCGCCCAGTAGACCAAAAGCAGCAGCGCGGCCGGCTGTTGCGCGGTGGCGGCCTGCCTCCAGACGAGCGCGATGCCGAGCGCCAGCGTCAGCGTGAGCTGGAGAGCTTCCGCGCTCAGGAGCAGGGAATGCCGGCGGAGCCCGGCATCGGCCCATTGTCCGAGCTGCCAGGCCTGCTCCACACGCAATGCGCGGGCGGCCCCATGCGCCTGAATGGCGCGCGAGCCCAGGAGAGCGTCGAGATAGAACCGGCTGTCGGCCCCGCTGAACTCGCGGAAGCGCAAGTCGCGCTCGATGATCGCGGGCTGAAACAGAAGCGGCAGGACGATGCCCGCGGCAGCGGCGCACAGGGCCGGAATCGTTGCCTCCGGGTAGAACCAGGCGATCGCGCCGGCCGTTACCGCCAGGCTGGCGGCCAGCCGGACCAGCCGGCCCGCCAGGTCCGGCAATTCCCGCAGCAGGTGCAGCGCGTGCGCGCGAAATGCCATATCCGAGATGAGCCGGGACTGAAAGTAACGATCGGCCAGACGGGGTATCTTCCATTGAAAGCGCGTTTTCAAGCGCAGCTCCAGATGCCTTCCGAGGCGCAGAAGGTAGAGGGCCGCGCCCCAATCCAGGGCCAGAAGCGCGCCCAGAAACACCAGCATCGCCGCCAGCGCGGCCATGCGCTCGGCGGTCAACTTCAGATGCCGCGCCAAATCGAAAAAAGCGCGGAAGAGGAGCGCTTCGCAAACCGTTCCGGCGGCGGCCGCCACCAGCGCCATGGCGACGATGCCTGGCGTGATCCATCCGCTCTGCCGCAACGCCGACCAGACCGGCGCCCAGACGCGCGGAGGCGGTTCGTTCCGAACGGCCGCCAGCGATTGGGGCAAGTCCTCTGCCGCGTCCTTCCGCGGTCCCGACGCTACGATCAGGACGGCGCCGCGCGCAAGCACCTGCTCGCAACCGGCGGCGATCTCCCGCGCCGCCCAAAGTTCGGGCGGAATTTGGCCAGGATTGCGGGCGCACAACTCGAGGAACTCGCGCGCTTCGGCGCCGGCCTTCAGCTTTCCACAGTCTCGCAGCATGTGCGCCAGCCGCAGCGAGGCGTCTAGATGCGCCCGGTCCGCCCAAATGACCGGCTTGACGCCGAGCGCACGCATCCTGCGCCGAAGCCCGCCTGTGAACGACTCCGTTTGCGACCACTCCTCCCAATCCCGTCGCGGAACCGGCTGCTCGTGTATGTACAGAGATTCCAGCAGCCGCCGCCGCGGAATCCAGACGCGTCCCGCTGCAGGGTCCATGACCTGAACGAGCGGGCCGTGCACTCGCCAGACCACGACGAAATGGGTTGCGCCCCGAGGGAGGCTTGTCACCACGATGGCCGGCAGACATGCGGACTCATCGAGCAGCAGCAGATCGGCCGGCATCAGGAGTTGCGCCACGTCCAGCCCCAGTTGCCGGGCCACCGTTTCCAGCGTATCGATGGAAGTGCCGTCCACGTCGGTCTGGCACGCTTCGCGCAGCCGGCCGTAGGAAAGGTAGAGGCCGAATCCCCCGAACAGCGATTTGAGCGCTGCCGGCCCGCAATCCATGGCCGACGTCTGGATTACCTCCGGCGCCAGGAAGCGGCGTCTCATGGGCGCGAAGTGAGGGACTGCCCGGCGGTTCGCAGCGCGAGCGACAGGGGCGTGAGGCGCTCGACCAGGACCTCCAGGGCGCCGGGCATGCCGTGCTCCAGCCTGCCGCGAAAACCGGGCGTCGACAGGATCGAGAGTTCCACCCGCACCTTGCCTTCCCTCACTTCCTCCGCTACCCGGGCGACGGTAGCCGAGACGGCGCCGAATTCGGCCCAGGGAAACGCGTTCAGCCGCAAGACCGCAGGCTGGCCTACGCGAATCCGGCCGAAGGCCGCCTCTGCCGGGAATTGAGCGGCCACCAACAGCCCGCCCGCAGGCACGATGGAGGCGAGCCTCTCCCCAGGCTGCACGACCGCGCCGGCTCGCAGGATCGCCGCTTCCCCGATGCGCCCGTCAACCGGCGCCCGGACACGGCGCTGGTCAATTTCGTAACCGAGGCGGTTCATTCCTGCGCGCAGCGTGTTGCGCCGCCCCTCGAGGCCGGCGATCTCCGAATTCAGCTTTTCGATCCGCGCATCGCGTTCCCGGTCCCGCGTGGCCTGCTCCTGGGGCACACGCAGGGCCGCGCTTTTCAGGGTCGCCACCGCCGCGCGCATCCGCTTCGCCTCGCCTTCCGCCTTCTCGAGATCGCGCGCCGCTACCAGGCGCTCGCGCGCCAGATCCTGCATCCTCGCCAGCTCCGATTCGACGTACCGCGCGGCCGTCTCTGCTTCCCCAATCCGGTTGGCCGCCTCGTCGGCGCTCAGGCGGGCGGTTTGCCGCTCTTCGGTCCGAGCAGCTTCCTCCGCCGCCAGTTGAGCGTGCAGCCGACCAAGTTCCGGACCCAAACTCTCCGCCCGGACTCTTTGTTCCTGCCACTGCAGCCGGTCGGGCATCGCATCGATCTCGACCAGGACGTCGCCGGCGCGAACGGATTGGCCGACCTGCATTCTTGCGGAGACGACGCGCCCGAGCAGCGGAGACTGGACTGGGTGGGACGCCAGGTCAAGCTCCACACGGGCCTCGGAGGAAACCTCCCGCAGAGTCACCTGCCCGTGCACGGACCACCATCCCCAGGCTCCCAGCATGCCGATCGCGCCCGCCAGGGTCCATGTCCCGGACCAGCCGCGGTCGCTCAACAGACGCATGTAAGTTCGGGAAAAAGGCGTCGCAGTCATAATGTTCCAGCGGAATGGGCCGGGAATGGCCGGCCGCATCCCGTTGCACTTCCGATTTGGATTTAACCTACGGTGGCGTTGTGATTGGCGACGAGCCTGCCCGCCTTGACTTTGGTTTTGATCTTCATGACTAGGCTATGCCCCCTTTCAAAATTGACGGCTACCTCACCGTCTGGTTGTGATTGGCAACGAGCTTGCCGGCTTTGACTTTCGTTTTGATTTTCACGCCATTCTCCTTTCAGACTTGACGGCTACCGCACCGTCGGATTGTGATTGCCGGCGAGCTTGCCGGCCTTGACCGTCGTTCTGATTTTCACGGCCATTCTCCTTTCAGAGTTGACGGCTACCGCACCGTCGGATTGTGATTGCCGACGAGCTTGCCGGCTTTGACCTTCGTTTTGATTTTCACGACTATTCTCCTTTCAGGGTTGACAGCTACCGCACCGTCGGATTGTGATTGCCGACGAGCCTGCCGGCTTTGACCTTCGTTTTGATTTTCACGGCTATTCTCCTTTCAGGGTTGACGGCTACCGCACCGTCGGGTTGTGATTGCCGACGAGCTTGCCGGCTCTGACCTTGGTTTTGATTTTCATGAGGTTCTCCTTGTATGTGAGGCGGGCAAGTCCACCTCCTGAGCGTAAAGCGAGATTCGCAGCCGAAATTAGCAAGGAAATTTTGGGATTCCGGAAGTGGCCGCCTGCTGCGCCGGCGGATCCGTCTGCAAAACCGCGCTCAGCCACGCACGGTCAGGATGTTATGGATGGAAGTTGGCCGCCGTAAGCTGGCGCGCTATGAAGGAGTTGTTGGGGAGCTTTCGCTGCCAGTGGCGCCAAAGCTCGAGACGAAGCGTCGACTGTTCTTCGGCTTTGTCGGTCTGGCGATTGCGCCGATACGCCGCGCCAAGGCCTTCGTAGGTGCGCGAGAGAATCGCGGCGTTAGGTAAATCGTTCCGCGGGTCCGGGTTCGACGCCAGGATCTTCTCGAGCAGCTCCCGATAAACCTCGGCCGCACGCTCCGGACGGCCCGTCGCGGCGTGATGATCCGCCAGCGCGCGGAGAGCGGCGTCCGCCTCCGACCCGGGTTTGATCCGGGCAGCCGGATAGTCCTTCGTCTGGCGCAATAGCTGAAAGGCTCTCGCGATGCGTGTTTCGGCTTCCCGGGCCAGATTCAGACGACGCAACGCGTAAGAGGAGTAAGCCAGCATCTCCGCCTCTCCCCGCCGCGCCCGGATATTGTTCTTGACCTCGCCGAGCCGGAGCAGCGAGTGGTCATAAACTTCGAGCGCTCGCGCCGGATCCCGATCCCGGAGGAGGTTTCCCAGCGCGGCGCCTCCCTGTGCGAACAGAACACGCCTCGAGGCGTCATTGGGATCCGCGCGCGCCCACTCGTCGATCAGGTCGAACGCCCTCCGCAGCACTTCAATCGCTTCGTCAGGCCGATTCAGATTGACTCCCCCGTATTCTCCAAGGATCACCCCTTCCCGCCAGAGAACGCTGAACCAGGTTGCCTGCCGCCGGATCTGACTGCGGAAATCCGCGCCTTCGAGACCGCGCCGCGCCTCTCGGATGGCATGAAGCGCTCCGTCCAGATCGCCTGACATCCGCAGCGAATCCGCAATGATGCTCCATGCAGTCGCAGCGTAAGCCGCCGCCGAGGGCTGGGATCGTGAGAACTCGATTGACCGGCGTGCGGAGCGAATGGCCCCCTCGAAATCGTGCGTGTTCTTTTGTGTCAGGGCGACGTTGTTGAGGATCTGCAGGGAGAGCGACAGCTCGGAGTTGGTCAGCGATGTCTTCCCCAGGCCGAGCAGCGTATCCAGTCGCCACACCGCCTTGCCCGCGTGCGCCGACGCGTCGGCGCGCCGTTCCTCAGTATTGGCGAGGATCATCCGGTTGGAACTGATCCGCGCTGACGCCAGCAGCGCTCTCCGGTTTTGAGGCGCGGCCTGGAGAACCGGATCCAGCAAGGCCTCCGCTTTGCGGAGACTCTCCTCCGCCTGAGCGTACTGGCCGAGATTGGGAGAAGTGGGAAGTCCCTGGCTGCGGGCCAGCAACGCATATGCATTGGCAATTTCCAGCGCCAGGTCCTGATCGCGCTGAGCCTCGGCGCCGAGGGCTTCAAGATATTCCTTTGACATCTCCACGATCTCGTGACGGGCCTTGGCGGCGCCGGGCAACCCCCCGATCTGATCGTCGAGAGCAAGCACTCGGTTCGCCAACCGGCGTACCTGAACGAATCGCCGTTGCGCGATCGCGCGTTCGCGATTGGCCACATACAAGCCCACCGACAGGCCCGCGATCGTCACCACTGCCGCAGCCACGGGCAGCCAGTACCGCCGCATGAACTTTCGCGCGCGATACCAGATGTCGCCGGAGCGCGCCTGCACGGGTCTCGATTCGAGGAATGCCCGGATGTCGTTCGCGAAAGCCTCTACCGAGGCATAGCGCTCCTCAGGCTCGCTCCGCAACGCCTTCCGCAGGATGAAATCGATGTCGTCGGGCAGATTGGGATTCGACCGCCGGGCCGGGGGAATTTCGCGCGCGCCGGTGATCACGTCAATCGCCTTGGCCGAAGGATCGTCCGACTCGTGCGGCGAGCGGCCGGTGAGCATCTTGTACAAAACGGCGCCGAGCGAGTAGATATCGGTTGCCGTGGTCTGGCTCCCGCTGCGGAGCTGTTCGGGGCTGGCGTAGCCCGGGGTCAGTAGCCGCTCCACGGTCTGCGTGGGCTCGGACTCTTCGTCGAGCAGCTTGGCGATTCCGAAATCGAGGAGTTTGGGCCGCCCCGAAGCGTCTACCAGGATGTTGGACGGCTTCAGGTCGCGATGGATGATGAGCCGCTGATGCGCGTGGGACACCGCGTCGCAAACGGCCAGGAACAGGTCGAGCTGAGCGCGAAGATCCTTACCCGCCGAGAATTCGTCGACCGGTTGCCCGTCGACGAACTCCATCACGAGATACGGATGACGCTCTCCGGCGCCTCCGGCATCGATGACGCGGGCGATGGCCGGGTGATTGAGGCTGGCCAGAAGCTGCCGTTCATTCAGAAAGCGCTCGCGCCACGCGGGCCGGTCGGCGCGGGGGCGCAGGAGCTTGATGGCCACCTGCTGCTGAATTTCGCCGTCGGCGCGCTCGGCCAGGTACACATCACCCATTCCGCCGGAGCCGAGCAGCCGGATGAGGCGGTAAGGCCCACAGTGTGTGAATTCCGGCGCCTCATTGGAGCGCAGCGTCTCCTCGGCCGCCTTTGAGACACACTCGGTCAGCAGGCGGCGTTGGCTTGCATCGAAGCGAAGCAGCGATTCCACTTCGGCGCGAAGTCCCGGGTCGACACGCCGCTCCGCGAAGATTTTCTCCCGCTCGATGGGCGGAAGGTCGGCGAGTTCGCTGAACAAAACTCGTATCTGCGGATCCATACGCTCCGGTGCGGCGACAATCCGGCATTATAGTGCAAGCAAATCACAAAAAGAAGTATGCTGTCCTTCTGGTGGAGAGTTCCGTCCCTGAGTTGCTCGAGCGGCTGCGAGGCGGAAACCAGTCGGTCATGAACGAACTGGTTTCGGTCTTGTATGGGGAGCTACGCCGCATCGCCGCCCGGCAACTGCGGGGGGAACGGGCCGGTCACACGCTCGAAACCACGGCGCTGGTTCATGAAGCGTATTTGAAGCTCTATGAAAACGGCAGCCGGGACTTCTCGGATCGGGTTCATTTTCTCACGGTCGCATCACGCGTCATGCGGCAGGTGCTGGTGGACTACGGGCGCGCCCGCGCGACCAAAAAGCGCGGCGGCGAACAGCCGGGCTATCGGCGGCGCGGCCTGAGGACCACTACTTTGGCCGGAGATCCGGACACGGCGCTCGATCCGGTGGACGTGCTGGACCTCGATCGCGCCCTCGAGGCTCTCGCGCTCGAGGATTCGTCGCTGGCGCAGTCTATCGAGCTGCGGTACTTCGGCGGCATGACCGCGGAAGAGATCGCCGAGGCAGTGGGGAAGTCGGTTCATGTCGTACGCCACGACTTGCGATTCGCCCAGGCCTGGCTGCGCCGTAAATTGAACGCGCATCCTGGGGCTGACGCCGCTGGGTAATGATATTCGCGAGGTCGATTTTCGCAATGCTGTCGTGCCGCAGGACGGGAGGCTGCTGCACGCTGACGTGCTCGCCATTGGCCCGCGGCCCGCTGAGCAGCTGTTGGGTGGTGTTTGGATTAGCGATGTCGAA
>DATJFH010000215.1:0-3057 GCA_035495815.1 Bryobacteraceae bacterium | reverse complement strand
CGCCAGTGTCAGGCCCGCGCTCGCCGATATCGATACTCACGGCAAGGAAATCGAAGCGGTCAACCCGAATGTGGTGACCGGTTTCTCCTCCCTCGGGCCTTCCGCGGATGGCGGTCTGAAGCCTGATCTGCTGGCAGTGGGCACCAGTATGTACATGGCCACGCAAAGATACGACCCGCTGGGTGAGATGTTCAGCGCCGACGGATACGCGGTCGCTGCCGGGACCAGCTTCGCGACGCCGCTGGTATCGGGCGCAGCGGCGCTGGTCAAACAAAAACATCCCGGATTCACAGCGGCGCAGGTGAAATCGGCGCTGGTCAACAACGCGTCTACGGCGGTGACCCACAACGACTCCGGCGACTCCGTGGACGTACGCTGGCTGGGTGCGGGCTTGCTCGCCGCAGATGCAGCCGTCGCGGCCAGCATAACCTCCGATCCCGCGACGATCTCGTTCGGCTCCATCAAGGCGGCCACGGCGCTGCCGACGACGCGGCAACTCACCATCAAGAACTCGGGCGCCGCGAGCGTGAATCTTTCGCTGGCAGTCGCGCCGGCGGGGGCGAGCGGCGGAGCATCGGTGACGGTAAGCACGCCCAGCTTTATTTTAGGGGCGGGCGCATCCACGGTGGTGACCGTGACGCTTTCCGGATCGGCTCCCCCGGCCGGAATCTATTCGGGCGCGATTACGGTGCAGGGCGGCGGGAGTTCACTGCGCATCCCGTATCTTTACTTCGGTCCGAGCGGCGTGGCCGCCGATCTGATTCCGCTGAGCGGCGGTTCCTTCGACGGAGTAGTCGGCGGCGGGAGTTCCGAGGGCGTGATTTCCTTCAAGTTGGTGGATGCCTTCGGCTTGCCTGTTTCCGGCGCTCCGGTCACCTGGAGCACAGGGTCCGGCGCCAGCCTGATCCACACGGATACGGTGACGGATTCGTTCGGCATCGCGGCGGCCCAGCCCCTCCTGGGGCCGTCGCCCGGCAGTTATTCCTACACGGCAACCGCGGGGGGGATGAGCTACAGCTTTACCGGAATCGCGCGGCTGCAACCGGTCATCTCAAGCATTGTCGACGGCGCCAGCCCTTTTCTGCCAGGCTCCTTTGCCCCCGGTTCCTACATCAGCATAAAAGGCTCGGGCCTAAGCGATCTCTCCGAGGTTTCCTCACCCGCGACGCTTCCGCTAGCCATCGATTTTGTGAGCGTGAGCTTTGACGTGCCGTCGGCGCATATCAGCGTTCCGGGACACCTGACCTATGTCAGTCCGACGCAGATTAATGTCCAGGTTCCCTGGGAACTGCAGGGCCAAGCCTCGGCGCAGGTGAAGGTGAACGTCGGTTTTTCCCGGAGTAACGTCGTGACCATTTCGCTGGCAGCCGCGGCGCCGGCGTTCTTTGTAGTAGCTGGAAACGTAGCGGCTCGCGACCTGCCCAACTATCAAACGATCAACGCCGACAACCCCGCGCGGGCGGGCGCAGCCATCCAGCTCTACGCCAACGGGTTGGGCCCGGTCACAAACCAGCCGGCCAGCGGCGATCCTGCTCCCGGCGGTCCCTTTGCGGAAACGTCACCGGCCGTGGTGACCATCGGGACACAGACGGCGCAAGTTCTGTTCAGCGGCCTGACGCCGGGGGTCGGCGGACTGTACGCGCTAAACGTGGTGGTGCCGCCAACACTGGCTCCCGGCGTTTACCCGATCACGGTTTCGATCGGCGGGCGAACATCCCCGGCGGCCTCGATCGTAGTGCATTGAGGCATTGTTCATTGAGGCATTGTTCATTGAGGCATCTCGACCTACCGTGGTACTCTAAAGAGGTTATGTCCATTCCCAACGTAAAACGATATCGCATCACCAGCCCGGACGGCTCCATGTCCGCTTCCCTGATGGCGGTGTTGCCGAAGGACATCGACGTCACCAAGTATCTGTCCGAGGCTAGCCAGCGCTTCGACTGGAAGGCGTACCAGGAAGCCCAGGCCAAGCAGTTCAAGATCCGCGTCGGACAGCAGAAGCAGAAGAAAGCGAAATAGTATCCTTGCATCGCGCACAACGCAGTGCGCCGCGATCGTTTCCCGGTTTTCTGAGCGCGGCCAGCGCTGTGCGCTTTTCTACCGCACACGGGTTCGAAGCGTTCGCAGGCTGCGTGTGCCTTCCTGCATGACTTCGGGATCCGAGTCCTTCACCAGCGCTTCCAGGTACGGCTCGCTGTCACGATCGCCGGCCCGGGCCAACACAATGCTCATCCCGGTTTTCTCATCGCGCGTGGCGTGGGTCAGGATCGGGTAGATCGCTTGCCGGACATCGAGATCGCGCGCCAGCTCCGTCAGGAAGGCGATCGCCACGTCCCGGTAGGCCTTGGAATTGAGCGTGTTGACCAGATACTGCAGGGGGCTGAATTCGCTCATCTGGTGGTTTCCGAGCGAAGCTACGGCGAAGGCCATGGATAGGCGCGGGTTGGAACTGCGCTCGCCTTCAAAAGCTTTTTCGAGTGCGGGCTGATCGGCGGGATTCTTGAGCCGGGCGAGTCCCTCGGCGCTGCCGGCGCGGAGTCCGTCATCGCGGTCATTCAAGTAGCGCAGAAAAACGCCGCGATCGGCGGGATCGCCCAGCATCGCGAGCGTGGTCAGCGCTTCGCGCCGGACGCGGGGGGTGCGGGCGCGTTCGAGCACGTTGCGCACATCCGGAGCGGCCGCCTGGTTGCGAAGAACTCCGGTCGCCTGCAACGCGGCCACCTGGATCTTTTCGTCCAGATCGCGCAGCAGGAAGGCCAGGCCCGGCCCGGCCGCGGGGTCGCGGATCTTCTGCAGCGCTATCAGGGACTCGTACATCAGGCGGGTGTCCTTGGAATTGAGGGCTTCGAGCAGATCCGGAATGGCGGCCTGTCCGCGCAGGATGCCCAGGGCCCGGGCGGCATTGGCGCGGCTCTCGATGCTCGCGCCGCCGCGCGCCAGCCGGCCCAGCACCTGAATCACCGGAAGCGGCACTTCCACGTAGGCATCGATAATCTGGTCGTTGGTATCGGTGAATTTCGCCCGGATCGAATTTCCGGCGCGCTTCAGGTTGCCGCT
>DATJFH010000214.1:0-49240 GCA_035495815.1 Bryobacteraceae bacterium | reverse complement strand
GTCCTTGGCGTGGATGAGCGTGTTGTTCGACGGGTCGAAGTTGGAAAGCCGGTTTTCACCCTCATACTGCGGCGTGGAGAATTCGTACCGCAGCCCGGCGTTGACCGTCAGTTTCGGCGATAATTTCCAGTCGTCCTGCGCGTAACCGAAATGCATCCGCTGCCGGTACTTGATGACCAGCGAGTTGGTGATGCTGTAGGCGCTGCGGGCGCCGAACAGGAAGTCGGCGATGTTGTAGCTGCTGCTCGCGCCGGCGCCGGGGGGGCGGCTGAACTGGCCGGCATACGTATCCTGCCCGTACTTCGGGTGGAAGTCCTCGATGTCCGTGTTGACGGCCTGGTGTTCGTAGCCGAACTTCAGGCTGTGGCTCCGCTTGATCAGCGAATAATTCAGGCGCGGGTTGATCACCAGCGGATCCTGATGCTGCGGATTGCTGTTCTGCCGCCCGAGCGCGCTGAAACCGCTGATGCTTTGCGTGTTGAGTCCGCCGCTCACGCCAGGATCCTCGGGGATGCCGGAGATTCCGTAAGCCGCCAGCATGCCAGGCGCGCCGAAATCGATGGGAGTTTTGCCCGCCTTGGTGCGGGAGATACCCAGCCGGAACTCGACCAGTTGCGACACCGCTGGTGTATACGTGGAGCCTATGGTCAGCTGCTGGTTGATCACGCGCACGTGCCCGTTGGACGCTCCGCCGGACGGGCCGGGTATCGCCGCCGGGACCAGATCGTTCTGCTTCCGCTGGCTGGCGCGCGCGAACAGGCTGGTGTGGGCGTTCATGACGTGATCGATCTTGAGGTCGCCTTTGTCGTTCAATCCCGTCCGCCGGGGAAGATTCTGCAGGTTGTTCGTCCCGGTGTTGTTCGGCGCCGGCAGGTCGTCGAACACTTTGCGCGCGAACGGAGAGATGCGGCTGGGGGGAATGACGCGATCATAGACGGCGCCGGAGAACGGGTCGAGGATATTCGTCGTGAAAATTCCCTGCCGCTGCGCCAGCGTGGGCAGGTTGGCGAACTGCAGAGTTTTCGAAATGCGCCGGAAGCCTTCGTAATCGGCGAAAAAGAACGTCTTGTCGCGCCGGATCGGACCGCCGATCGAGCCGCCGAACTGGTTCTGGATCAGGACGGGCTTCTGGTTGAGGATGGGCTTGAAGAATCCGGTGGCGTTGAGGCTGGTATTGCGCAGGTACTCGTAGAGCGAGCCGTGAAGCTGGTTCTGCCCGCCCCGCAGCGACGCATTGATGACGGCGCCCCCGGCGCGGCCGTATTCGGCGCTGAAGTTGTTGGTCTGGACTTTGAATTCGGCTACCGCGTCGGGCGACACCTGCGTCACCTGGTTCGAGAAGCCCTGGTTGCTGGTGCCGTAGGCGTTGTTGTCCACCCCATCGAGGGTGAAGTTGTTGTGCGAGCTGGGCAGCCCGTTGACGTTGAAGGAACCCTCGCGGGGATCGTCCGCAAGAGACAGCGCGGACCGCTGGACGCCCGCGGAGAGCAGGCTCAGATCCGAATAGTTGCGCCCGTTGAGCGGCAGGTTCTCGATCAGCTCGCCGGCGATCACCTGGCCCTTATCGCTGCTGTCGCTCTCGACCAGGTTCGCCGCGCCGCTGACCGTCACCGTTTCGGTTGTAGCCCCGACCTGCATCTTCAAATCGACGCGCTGCCGGGCGCTGACGGCCACGTTGAACGTGTCGGTCGAGAGCGGGGTGAATCCGGCGGCCTCCGCTCTCACCTGGTAATCGCCGATCTTGACCATCAGGAATTCGTAGTTGCCGGCTGCGTCCGTCTTGCCGGTTGCGCTGACGCCGGTGTTGACGTTACGCAGCGTGATTCTGGCGCCGGCGATCACCGATCCGGATGGGTCGTGGACCGTCCCCAGCACGGAAGCGGTTTCGAACTGGGCCAGGCACCAACCGGAAAATAACAGCAGGCAGAAACAAATTCTGAACGGCATGCGGTGTGAACAGAATAACACCCGGGGGATGCCCCCGGCAGCCAATTAGGGTTAGGGCTTGGTAACAGGTGGAGAGGCCTGCGGGCGGCGAACCGGGGACTGGAAGCAGCCTTTGTTATTGGTCAGATTTCCATCGTTGATCGTCAGGAACAAGCGGCCGTCGGCCTGCATCGGGGGCAGCGTGCCGCCTGCTCCGATCCAGAAGATCGTGGTCCAATCGACGGCGAATCCTGACCGGTTGACCGGTCGCCCTAACTCGTGCTCTTCCGCGATGGCGTTGTTCTCTCGCTGCGGTACGGCTGCGCCGAATCGTCCGGAAAGATGACGCCGAGCACGCCGCCGATCGGATAGCCCTTCATCTGGGGGTCGATCCACAGAAGATGGTTGGCCGGGGAAACGGCCGCGTTGCCCCCCGGGCCGGACAGCAAATCCGGGCCGAACAATGTGCCCGCCTTCCCCCAGGAGATCAGCCCCCGGGGATCGAGATCCACCCGAATGACGTCGCCCTTCTTCACCACGATTCCTGTGTCGTTGTACTTCATCGCGTTGACGTCGATCAGATTCGGATTGTGAACGTGCGGCCGGACAGGGTCCGGGCAATCACAGCTCAGCGGGCCCACCAGGCTGTCGGGCTTGAAATCGGCATTCCCGATGAGCGCCAGGATGTGAAGATAAGAGTGTGTTCGAAGGCCAGGTAGGCCGCGAATTTGTGAGCCGCTTCTCCGGTTGGCATCGGGGGCGCGTCTTTATTGATTCCCCGCACCGGATTCGCCTCGAGGATTCCGTAATCTCCGTGCGCGCACTTGCCGTTCTGATTCACCGCCTTGTGGTTGCTCGGAAAATAGCCGGACGTCAGGCCGATGGAATCGTTGAACCAATACCCCGCCTGGCAGGTTCGTTCGCTGGGGCCGGACAGCTCCGGCTGGCCCCTGGTGAAAGTGGAGCGTCCCAGCCGCGTATCGATTACGGTCTTCTTGAGCTCGATGTAATTCGTGTGGGAATAGAAATCTGCAGCGTCTGCAGCGCGGCCCCGAGTTTCTTCCTCGCCGCCGTGGGAAAGTGGCGTCCTGGTTGGTTCTTGAGGACAGCCGACACCGCGGGTGACGGCTTCCATACCTCCGCCATGTTCCACCGCGCTGACTCCGTGATCCTGACGTGATAATCCTGCCAGAAACCGAACGCACAGCGGACAAGGAGTCCGCCGGTAATCAGAATTACGGCCTTTTACGAATCGCGCTGGAAATACATTCGTGATGTTGATCAGCGTCACTTCCTGCGGACGGCTTTTGTTGGTCACCACCTGGGTCTGCGCCACCGTGGCATTGCGCAGCGCCGACCAGAATTTCTTACGGAATTCGCCCGCCTCGGGAGCCTCCGGCGCGATGATCGTCAGGTTCGACGCGGCATACGGCGTTCGAGTCGTCATTGGCCGCCGGGATTCCCGGTGCGACCAGTTGCACCTGCGCCTGGTCTAGCTTCAGGCAGTTCTTCACCATCGCCAGGATGCTCTGGGCGTAGCTGCGCAGCCGCTCTTCGCTGCAGTCGTACTCCTTCTGCAGCATCTCGATGACGCTCACCTGCAGGATCCGGCCGCGGTCCGGATGCCGGGCCACGAATTCGTGGTGCGCCTCGACCGCGCTCTGGTCGCAGGTGCTCTCCATCACGTCGACGAAGCGCCCTTCGGTGATCCTCGCGCGTTGAAGGCCGTAAAGTTCTGCTTCTCCCCAAGGATGTCGGCGAACTGCGCCCGCACCTTGCTGGTCTGCTTCTTCTGCTCGTTGAGATCGGTGGTCAGGGACTTGGTAAACGTCTTGACGTCTCCGGATCGTAGAATCGCACTACCTGCTTGGTAAGGTCCCAGCGCGCATCCACGGCGTGCTGGAAAGTCTTGGCGGCCGTGATCAGCGCCGAGGACTTGCTGACATCCGACGCCAGCGAGCTCAGCTCCTGCCGGAGCGCAGCAGAAGATCTTGGCGGCGGGGGCGCATTCGAAAAGTCCTCGACTCCCAGTTCCTTCACTTTGTCGTTCGCTCTGGCGAATGTCCGCTCCGCCCAGGCTTGATAGCTGTTCAGCTGCGCCTGACACAAGCTGATCGAGGCGAGAGCGGCGCCTTTCGTATATAGGAGACGGGCGAGCAAAATTGTGAAAAATAATGTGCACAGCGTGGCAAAGCCGCACAACACGCGATGTGTGAGGGTGATATGGTATTTCTTATTCCACAGCCGGGTACAGACGCTGCACACATACCAGCACAGGCCGGCGAGCAGGATTCCAATGAGCACCGTGACCCGGAAACGCCCGCGGCCCAGTAGACCGGGCGAGAATTTTTTGTGGAGTCTGGAAAATAACAGATCGCCCGCGAGGCACAAAGGAATTTCATTTTCTGTTAACTTCGGACAGTACCGGTCATGCGACACACCTTTTCACGACGCCAATTGTTTCAAGCTTCCGCCGGATTCTCCGGATTCGCGCTGCTTCCCAACTCTCCTGAATCGGCCCAGGCGGCCGTAGCTCCCGTTACGCCGCTCAATCGCTTCCCGCGGATGACCCAGGAGTTCTTCGTCAACGAAGTGCGCAAATCCGGCCAGGCGAGTGTGCGGGCGCTCGAAGCCTTGAAGACACGCGCGGACGCTGAAGCGCACGTGCGTGAGTTGCGACGAAAGATCAGGCTCTGCTTCGGACCCTTCCCGGAGAAGACGCCGCTGCAGGCGCGGACGGCGGGCGTAATCGACCGCGACCGTTATCGGATCGAAAAGGTGATCTTCGAGAGCCGTCCCGGATTCCTGGTCACCGGAAATCTTTACATTCCCAAAGGGCGACTCCCGGCGCCGGGCGTCATCGGCACGTGCGGGCATACCACCACGGGTAAAGCCGGCGACACCTACCAGTCCTTTGCCCAGGGGCTCGCGCGCCTCGGTTACGTCTGCTTTCTCTTCGACCCCATTGGCCAGGGTGAGCGTCTGCAATATGCCGGCGTCGATGCCAGGCCGAAGATCGGACCGGGTACCGGCGAACACCTGCATGGCGGCAATCAGCAGTTCCTGGTGGACGAATTCCTGGGATCGTGGAGGGCCTGGGACGCCATTCGCGCGCTCGACTACCTGCTCACCCGTCCCGAGGTAGACCCCAAGCACATCGGCTTGACCGGCAATTCCGGCGGCGGCACGATGACCACCTGGCTCTGCGGACTCGATTCACGCTGGACCATGGCCGCTCCGGGCTGCTTCGTCACCACTTTTCGGCGCAACGCCGAGAATGAGCTGGCCGCCGACACCGAGCAGTGTCCGCCAAAGGCCCTTGCGCTGGGACTCGATCACGCCGATTTCATCGCCGCAATGGCGCCGAAGCCGGTCATCCTGCTCGGCAAAGAAAAGGACTACTTTGACGCCAGGGGCCTCGAAGAGGCGTATGCCCGCCTGCAGAAGCTCTACGCTCTGCTCGGCGCGCGGGAGAACATCGGACTGCACATCGGCCCCGGCTATCACGGCTACACGCAGGAGAATCGCGAGGCCATGTACCGCTGGTTCAACCGCATCACCGGCGTGTCCAATGCGCAGCGCGAGCCGGACCTCGCACTCGAAAAAGACGAAACGCTGCTCTGCACGCCGGACGGGCAGGTTTCGAAGCTGGGTTCAACGCCCCTGTACGCTTTCACGAAGTTGAAGTCCGAAGCGCTGGCGAAGAAGCGGAAAGCGCTGTCCGGCGACGCGTTCTCGCAAGCTTTGGCGCGGACGTTGCGGCTTCGTTCCCGGCGGGGCGTCCCCGACTACCGCATCCTGCGTCCGGTCGCCGGCCGCGGCTTCCCCAGGAAGAACTTCGCAACCTACGCTGTCGAGTCCGAGCCGGGAATTCACGCCATCGTGTACCGCCTCAGCGATGACCCGCTGCTCTCCCGCCCGCCCCGCGGCTCGAAGCGCGCCGTCCTGTATGTGTCGCATGTCTCCGCCGACGCCGAGTTGCGCGATGAGCCGCTCCTCGCCGAACTGATGCGCGCCGAGCCGGATTCCGCCTTCTTCACCTGCGACCCGCGCGGCATCGGCGAATCCCGGCCCGACACCGGCGGCGCCGATTCGTTTCGCAAACCCTACGGCAGCGACTATTTCTATGCGATCCACTCCATCATGCTCGACCGGCCCTATGCCGGGCAGCGGACACAGGACGTTCTGTCCGTGCTCGATTTTCTCCAGGCGCAGGGACACTCCGAGATCCACCTGGCCGCGAAAGGATGGGGCGCGATTCCGGCGGCATTCGCAGCTTTGTTGTTTCCCGGAGTGGTTCAGGTCACGCTGAAGAATGCACTGACGTCTTTCTCCGCCGTAGCCGAATCCGCCGTCTACCGGTGGCCGCTCGCGCTGCTGGTTCCAGGGATCCTCGAACATTTCGACCTGCCGGATTGCTACCGGGCCCTCGAATCGAAGGGGCTCCGTCAAATCGACCCGTGGGGACCGAATCCCGAAGGCTAGGCCGGACGGCGCGCCGGCTTCGATGCGGGCCCGCTCACCTGCTGATAGACCTCGCGTTTGGAAAGCCCGTAGCGGCGCGCCACCGCTTTGATGGCGTCCATGCGGCTCAATCCGCCCTGCTCGCAGGCGGAAACCGCATCTTCGATGGAGGCCTCATCCGCCGGAGGCGCCTCGTGTTTGGGGGCCTTCCCGATGAGGAGCGTGATTTCCCCTTTCACGACATCCCTGGCGCCCAGCGTTTCCAGGATACTCACCGCTGTACCCCGCAGAAATTCCTCGTGTGTCTTGGTCAATTCACGGGCCACCACCACCGGCCGCGCGCCCATCACGCGGTGTACGTCCGCCAGCGTGTCCAGGATCCGATGCGGCGCTTCGAAGAAGATCAGCGTCGCGGTCTCGTTCCGGACCGCCTCCAGCGCCTTGAGCCGCTGGGTGGACTTCGCGGGCAGAAATCCGCCGAAGTGAAACGAATCGGTTGGCAGTCCCGACGCCGCCAGCGCCGTCACCAATGCGGATGGCCCCGGAATCGGTTGGACGGAAATTCCGGCCGACACCGCCGCAGTCACCAGCCGGTACCCCGGGTCGGCCACCAGCGGCATGCCCGCGTCCGAGAGCAGCGCGACGCTCGCGCCGTCCAGCAGCCGCGCAATCAGCTCCCGGGAGCGCTCCAGCTCATTGTGTTCGTGATAGCTGATGAGCGGCTTTTCGATGCCGTAGTGGTTCAGCAGCTTCAACGCGTGCCGCGTATCCTCACAGGCGATCGAGCCGCACTCCCTGAGCACCCGCACCGCCCGGAACGTGATGTCTTCGAGGTTGCCGATGGGCGAGGCCACCAGGTACAAAATTCCGGGCATGTACTCTTGAGTATAGAGGTCCGCCGGGCCCGGCCGGCGTCTGAAAACGAAGTCACTCCACGGTGACTTTGACGGGCTGCTCGATATACTTCGGCTCCTTTCCACCGGTCAGAACCATCAGACTGAAGCGGCCCGTCTTGGCTCCGGGCGGGATCTTGAATTTGAGCGCAGTGGCCGCCTGTTCGGTGACCTGCACTTCGACATCGTTCTTGCCGTCGGTCAGATACAGTTTGTCGATCCCGGGCTTGGTCAGGTTCTCACCCGCCACGGTGAGTACGTCGCCCGCTTTTCCGTTGGCCGGCTCGACACTCGTCATGCGGGGCATCCCTTCCTGGGAGAAAGCAATGGCGCTCAGCACCAGCAACGCGGCAACAAGGGACAATTTCATCTGAAATCACCCTCCTTTTTTGATCTCTATGCTATTCCCAATACAGCCGGAACACAAGGCCCGCGGGGAAGCCCGCAGAGAAGTCCTTCGGGAATCCCTGCATCCCCTTGGAATGTAAAGTATTTGTAAGAAGTTCCTCGAGCCTCGGGCGCCGATCCGGCCGCCGCGTTACTATTGGATGAACATCGGGAATTATGCGGAACGGAAAGGCGCGCGGCTGGAGGATGCAATTTTCCAGGAGGATGTGGCTTCTCCTGGCGCTCCTGGCGCTTCTGCCGGTGCTGGCTTTCATTCAGTATCAGTGGATCGGCCAGGTCGGCGACGCCGCCAGGCAGCGTGCGAAGGCCCGCCTGGAGAGTTCGCTCGAGCACCTGATCACGGAATTCGATTCGGAAATTACCCGCGCGCACATGACTTTCTGGCAGGCGCCCGTGGATCCCGAGAATCCGTTCGCGGGCTTTGCACAGCGCTACCAGGAGTGGAACCGGCTGGCCCCCTACCCTCAGCTCATCCGGGACGTCTACGTGATCGCGACCGTCGGCGAGACTCGGGAGCTGAGCCGCATCGAGAAATCCGGTCAGATCTCGCCGCTGAACGGCTGGCCGCAGGAGTTCGCCGATATCAAGGCCCGCCTCGAGCAAAACAACCGCCCCGGACAGCCCGGCTTGAGGCGCGGATCGAGCCAGATCGATCTGAGCGTAGCCGGAAACCCGGTATACCTGACGCCGGTGCGCGAAGCTTTTGGCGGGCCTCCGGAGCTGTTCCGCCGCCGGTCCCCGCGTCCGGAGCCGGGTCGCTATCGCGGCGGCGAGGCTCCCCGCCGGTCTCCCTACCGCGCTATCGGCTGGGCCGTGATCGTCTTCAATGCGGATTACATCAAGCGTGAATTCCTCCCCGACCTGACCCGCCGCCTGTTTACCCAGAGTGGTGAAACCGATTACGATCTGCTGGTCGTCAACGCGACCAATCCTCAAAAAGTGATCTACCAGTCGGACCCCGCGCCCGCAAAGAATTTTTACGCGAATCCGGATGCGACCGCCAGTCTGTTCGCCATGCGCATGGATTGCTTTTTTTCTCCAATGCAGGCGCCGGGAACTCCCGGTGGACGGCCTTTTGTTCCCGGCCAGCCTCCGCCGGACCTCTCCTACGAGATCCTGACCCGAAAGTCGTTCCCCTGCGGCAAGGCCGCGCTTGCCATCGGCAAGCCCGACGGCAGATGGCAGCTTCTGGTGAAGCATCACGCCGGCTCACTCGACGCCGCGTTCGCCACCTTCCGTTTCCGCACCATGGCCATCAGCTTTGGCGTCCTGCTGGTGCTGGCCCTCGGAATCACCATGCTCACCGTCTCCACCGAGCGGGCGCGGGTCCTGGCGAAGCTGCAGATGGAATTCGCCATGGGCGTCTCGCACGAGTTGCGCACGCCGTTGACCGTGATCCGCGTGGCGGCCGACAACCTCGCCGACGGCATGATGGAGAACGCGCAGCACGCCCAGAAATACGGACGGCTTATCGGCGGCGAAGCGCGGCGGCTCACCGAAATGGTCGAGCAGATCCTCACCTTCGCGCGCACTCAATCGCCGCACCACGGTTCCGACCTTGCGCCCGCCTCCCCCGAGCGAATCGTCCGCCGCGCGATCGGTGTCTGTGCCCCTGCATTACGTGAGGCCGGGATGGAAATCGAGCGTTTCATCGGTCCCGGCCTGCCGCTGGTTTCGGTCGACGAAAACCTGATCGTCGATTGCGTGCAGAACCTCCTCAACAACGCCGCCAAATATGCCGCTTCCGGAGGTTGGGTGCGGGTCAGCGCCGAGGCCGTCTCGGACGGCGAGCGCGTCCAAATCTCCGTCGAGGATCGCGGCCCCGGCATTTCCCCCGACGATCTGCCCCATATCTTCGACCCCTTTTATCGCAGCGAGGCCGTGCGCAGCTCGCAAATCCCCGGCGTGGGTCTGGGGCTCAGCCTGGTGAAACGCATTATCGAGGCGCATCGCGGGACGATCGAAGTGAAGAGTTCGGCCGAATCGGGAACCTGCTTCGCCCTTTTTTTGCCGGCTGAGTCGGCCGCGCCGGCCGAAGCCGAGCAAGAAATCAGGGAGGTGGCGTCATAAGCGCGCGTATTCTGCTCGTTGAAGACGAGAGTAATCTCGCTTTCCTGCTCGCCGAGCGGCTTCACCGGGAAGGCTACTCGGTCGAAACCTGCCAGGACGGCGAGCATGGTCTGATTCAGGCTGCCAGCGGCAACTTCGAACTCGCGATCCTGGACATCATGCTGCCCGGCCGCAGCGGATTCGATATCTGCCGTGAATTGCGCCACCGCGGCATCGACCTCCCCATCCTGATGCTGACGGCGCGCAGCGATGTCGCCGATCGCGTGACCGGGCTCAAGCTCGGGGCCGATGACTACCTGGCCAAGCCCTTCGAGGTGTCCGAACTCCTCGCCCGGATCGAAGCTCTTTTGCGGCGAGCCCGCGCCACCCACAAACTGGCCGATTCCGTCTTTTCCTTCGACGACCTCACAGTCGACTTCCGCCGCAAGGAGGTTACCCGCCGGGGCCAGCCGATCGAGCTGTCCGCCCGGGAATTTCAACTCCTCAGCTACCTTATCGCCCACCGCGAGTCGGCGATCACCCGCGAAGAACTTCTCGACAAGGTCTGGGGATACCAGTCGATTCCCAATACAAGGACCGTGGACGTCCACGTCGCCCAGTTGCGGCAAAAGCTCGAAGATAACCCCAAGGAAGCGCGCTATATCGTGACGGTTTACGGGTGCGGTTATAAATTCGTCCCGTCTCCCGAGCCCTCCGGCAATTCCTGGATTGTAAATAAGCTGTAAATTTTTTTTAACACAGACCTTACAAGATCCTTGTAACAGCTCCCGTATACTCATCGTTGGATGTACTGACAACGCCATGGAACTGGAAGCGCACGCACTCGAGCTCGACACCCGCCTGATGCTGGGGGTGAAACAGGGTGAGTCGCTTTGCATGGATTTACTGCTCCAGCGCCACCGCGGCCCGGTGATCCAATTCCTGTACCGGATGGTGCGGAACCGGGCGATTGCCGAAGAGTTGGCGCAGAACGTATTTCTGCGGGTCTACCGGTCACGCACCACCTATGAACCGACGGCCAAATTCACCAGCTGGCTTTTTCGCATTGCCACGCACGTCGCTTTGAACTGGCTGCGGGATCGCCGTCACGAGTCCAACCAGCTCAGCCTGAGCGCCGGACTCGAGCGGGAATCGGAGCGCCAGATCGCCGACCGCCGTCCCACGGTGGACCAGTTAATGCTCAAAGAAGTCCGCCTCGACGAGATCCGCCAGGCGATAGCCGAACTGCCGGACCGGCAGCGGGCGGCGGTAATCATGCACAAGTACGAGGAGCTCGAATACACCCAGATCGCCGAAGCCCTGAACTGCTCTCCCCAGACGGTAAAGTCCCTCCTTTTTCGCGCCTACAATACACTGCGTGTCCGCCTGGCTCACATGGCGGCAGCCTAGGAATCAGGCGTCGCAGGGCTGCCAGCCCCAGCGTCCTGCGGTCGGAGAACGGCAATCTGCCGGCGCTTTCTATTGCTCCGGCGGAGGGAGATCCCGGACGTGATCCGATGTAATTGACCCTCGGGTATAGCCCATCAGCCAGATAACAATCGCTTGCGAAGC
Organism: Bryobacteraceae bacterium; assembly: GCA_035495815.1. Taxonomy (GTDB): domain Bacteria; phylum Acidobacteriota; class Terriglobia; order Bryobacterales; family Bryobacteraceae; genus DATJFH01. The sequence continues at coordinate 37,928 of DATJFH010000214.1, read as the reverse complement.
ATCTCGTCCGGCGCGGGCTTTTTTAAATCCCTTCTCGAGCACGTCGGAATGCCGTCATCCTGAGGATTTCGTCATATAGGTCACGATTACCGTCCCGCAAGCGCTTTTCGCAGCGGTCGCCTCGTCCAGGACAACACCCGGTTTTTGACGGCCCGTCAGAGGAACCTTGCGCGCGTCCCGCGCGGCGAACCCGGGCCGATGCAGTGTCCTATAATAGGTCCAATCGAAACGGCCTATGTCCCTGACCCGAGAAAAATCCCAACTGATGAGCGCCTCCGAGATCGACCGCACGCTCGTGCGCTTGGCCCATGAAATCCTCGAAAAGAGCCAGGATCTCGACAAGCTCGCCTTTATCGGCATCCGCCGCCGCGGCGTGCCGCTGGCCCAGCGCCTGGCCCGCAAAATCGAGTCCCTCGAGAAGCGCGCCATCCCCGTGGGCATTCTCGACATCAATCTCTACCGCGACGACCTCACCACCGTGGACATCAAGCCCGTCGTCAGCGCCACCGACATTCCTTTTTCCGTGCAGGGCAAAGACATCATACTCATGGACGACGTCCTCTACACGGGCCGCACCATCCGCGCCGCTCTCGACGCCCTGTTCGACCACGGCCGGCCTTCCCGCGTGCAGCTCCTGGTCCTGATCGACCGCGGCCACCGGGAGCTCCCTATCGAGGCGCGCTTCGTCGGCCGCACCGTCCAGACCTCGGACACCGAGATCATCGAAGTGAAATTCCAGGAGGTCGATGAGATGGAAAAGGTGCTGCTCGTCGAGCGGACCGCCGGGACCGTCGCCTGATGGCGGGACTGCTTGGAATCGAAAATCTCGAGCGGACCGAGATCGAAGCGATCCTGGCCCGCGCCCGCGATTTTCAGCCCCCGGAGAATCAGTCCTTCAAGCGCATCGACTCGCTCCGCGGGAAGATGATCGTCAACCTGTTCTTCGAGTCCTCCACCCGCACCCGGACCAGTTTCGAGATCGCGGCCAAACGGCTCGGCGCCGATTCGATTTCCATCACCGCATCCGGTTCCAGCGTCTCGAAAGGTGAATCGCTGGTGGACACACTCAACACCCTTGGGGCGATGCGGCCGAACGCCATTGTCATGCGCCATTCGGCATCCGGCGCGCCGCATTTTCTGGCGCGTCACCTGCCCATCCCCATCATCAACGCCGGCGACGGCACGCATGAGCACCCCACCCAGGCCCTGCTCGACGCGCGTACCATTCTCGACCGGCTGCAGAAGCTGGAAGGACTGCGCGTAGCCATCATCGGCGACATCGCGCACAGCCGCGTCGCGCGCTCGAACGCGTACCTGCTTTCCAAGTTCGGCGTGGACATCGTGCTCTGCGGTCCCGCTCCTCTGCTGCCGCGCGAGCTGGAGCGCCTCGCTCCCGGAGTCTCGCTGACCTACGACATCCGGGAAGCCATCCGCGACGCCGACGTCATCATGATGCTCCGCGTCCAGCTCGAGCGACAGCACGAAGCGCCGTTTCCGGCCGGCGAATACTTTCAGTTCTACGGACTGCGTCTCGAGCACATGGCGCTCGCCAAGCCGGACGTGATCGTGATGCACCCAGGCCCGATCAACCGCGGCCGCGAGCTGTCGTCGGAAGTGGCCGATTCGCAGCGGTCCGTGATTTTGAACCAGGTGGGAAACGGCATCGCCGTCCGTATGGCGGTGCTCGAACGGATTATCGGTGACCAGACTCCTCATTAAGAACGGTAGAGTGATTGACCCCGCGTCGGGATTCGACGCCGTCGCCGACGTGGCGGTCGCCAACGGCCGCATTGCCGCGGTCGGCAGGGACCTGGACGGCACAGGCGCCCAAATCATGGATGCGTCCGGCCTGGTGGTCGCCCCCGGCTTCATCGACATGCACGTGCACCTGCGCGAACCGGGAATCGAGCACGCCGAGACGATTGAAACCGGCGCCCGGGCTGCCGTCGCCGGCGGCTTCACCTCTATCTGCTGCATGCCCAATACGCTGCCGGTCAACGACAACGCCACCGTCACCAGCTACATCGTCGACCGGGCGCGCAAGTTCGCCCCCGCCAATGTCTTTCCCATCGGCGCCATCACCAGGGGCAGCGCGGGAGAAGAGCTGGCCTCCATCGGCCTGATGAAGGCGGCTGGAATTGTCGCCATTTCCGATGACGGCCGCCCGGTCATGAACGCCCGCGTCATGCGCCGCGCCATGGAGTTCGCCCGCTCGCTCGACCTGCCTGTAATCGATCACTGCGAGGACTTGAATCTCAGCGCCGGCGGCGACATGCACGAAGGCGAAGTCTCCATGCGGCTCGGGCTGCGCGGCATTCCTTCCAGTTCCGAAGATGTTATGGTGGCCCGGGACATCCTCTTGGCTCAGACCACTGGCGCGCGCTTTCACGTGGCCCACATCTCCGCGAAAAATTCCGTCGCCATGGTGGCCCACGCCAAGCGCCTCGGCCTGCCCGTCACTTGCGAAGCGACGCCGCACCATTTCGCCATCACCGACGCGGAGGTCGCCGGCTATGACAGTAATTTCAAGATGAAGCCGCCCCTTCGCGCCCAATGCGACGTGAACGCGGTGATCGACGGCATCGTCTCCGGCGCGGTGGACGTGATCGCCACCGACCATGCGCCGCACACCGGCAACCATAAGATGCAGGAGTTCGAAAAGTGCCCGTTCGGCATTCTTGGACTCGAGACAGCCATCGGTCTCTCGCTCGATCGCCTGGTGCACCCCGGCCTGATCTCGTTGAACAAACTGGTAGCCCTGTTCACCACCGGCCCGGCCGCCGTTCTGCGGCTCGATCGGGGAACCCTGGCGGTAGGAGCGCCCGCCGACGTGACCGTGTTCAGCGCCGATCTGGAATGGACCTATGACGTCAACCAGTCCTACTCGAAAAGTCGCAATTCTCCCTTCGACGGCCGTAAATTCCGCGGCGGCCCCACAGCCACGATCGTAGCCGGCGAGATCGTCTGGCAGCGCCAGTAGCCCACAGGCGTCACGGTCTCCAGCCGCCTGGCCATGGTTTCGCTACCATCGTTATTCGGAAACGCAATGGAACACTCGTCCATTCCGCCCTGTCGAGGCTCATCCCGGCGCCTCTTGCTTCTCCTCATGGCCCTGACCTGCGCCCTGCAAGGCGACCTAGCCAGGCCACCGGAGGCCGCGGGGGGGCCGTTTACACCGTCCCCAATCTGAATACCTCCGGACCCGGCAGCCTCGCCGACGCCCTCAGCCGGCCCAACCGGCAATTGTCTTCGCCGTCTCCGGCACAATCGATCGCGAAATCAGGATCACAATTCAAGAAGGTGAAGCTTTAGCACCGTCCCCGGAGAAAGTAGAATTGAATCATATGGAGATATTGCGGACCTCGCCGCACAAGGCCCCCATCAACGGTCCCGGCGCCTGGAAAGGCTCCGGCTATTCAGGACCCGGCGACTATACATACCGCCTCTGCCCCCGGACTCTGGACGAACTGGACCGTGCGCTGCGGCGCGTCAAAACGGATATTTTCGCCCTGACCGCCGAAGACTTTCCGCTCCCCTCCTTCGAACAGGACGCGGCTGCCTTGCGCGCCCGCCTGAAGGACGGCGATGGCTTCGTGGTCGTGAAGGGTCTGCCGATCGACCGGTATACCGAAGAGGAAGCGCGCATCATTTACTGGGGTTTGGGCTCGCACCTCGGCCGGCCGATCCGGCAGAAGGTGGTGGGCGGCCTGCTCTACTCTGTCCGCGACGAGGGCTACAACCTGGAGCGCGATTACGGCGCCGCGGGCGTCCGCACCTCGAAGACTACGGCCGGATTCAACTACCACACCGATTCGCCCTCCATGCTGGCCGGCCATACCCCCGACATCGTCTGCCTGCTGGCGCTCCAGACCGCCAAATCCGGCGGAGAATCCGCGATCGTCAGCGCCAACACTGTCCATAACGCCATCCTCGAGGAGCGTCCCGAATATCTCGACCGTCTCTACGCCCCCTACGATATGGATCGTCGCGCCGAACTGCCTCCCGGCGAGCCGCCGACGCTGCCCGTGCCGGTCTTCGCCTACGGCAACCGCCTCACGGTCCGCTACCTGCGCTTCTACATCACGAAGGGCGCGGAAGTCGCCCGCAAGCCGCTCACCCCGCAGGACAACGAGCCACTGGACTTCCTGGACGACGTGATGCGGCGCCCGGAGCTGCCTCTCACGTTCGGCATGGAGCCCGGTGACATCCAGTTCGTAAACAACGTCTTCATCCTGCACAGCCGCGCCGAGTACAAGGACCATCCCGAGCCGGAACGTAAGCGCCACTACGTCCGCCTGTGGCTCAAACACAAGTGAGCGCGCGAATCAACAGGCGCTGACGCCCTCCGGAACCGGGCCGGAGGCGTTTTTCGCATGCGTCCACAGGGGAAAGCTCACCACTCGGCGTAGGCGGTGCCGTCCAGGCTCTTCTTGTCGCTCGCGCTGTGGATGTCGAAGATGCCCGGTTCGGTCTGATTGACGCTGCGCAACGCGTCTTCCATCTCGATCTTCCAGCTCTGATTGCTCCCCGTCATGGGATCGATCGGCACGTCGCGCAGGTATCCTTCGGTGACCAGGTCCTGGAGCGTTTGCGGCGCCTTCTGCTTGTCGTAGGTATACTCGTCCAGCACTGTCCGGATCGTGAAGAGATTGTTCCGCAAAACGCTCTCCCGGGCACGGATGATGGACTTCTGATAAATCGGAATGGCGATCGACACCAGGATCCCGATGATCGATACCACGATCAGAATTTCGATCAGCGTGAAGCCGCCGCGCCTACCACTCCGAGTACGGTGTTCCATCGCGAGCTTTATCCATGCTGTTGGTGTATACATCGAAAACGTTCTGACCGCCCCAGGCGTTAGACTTGGGATCGTCCTGCATGCTGCGCTTGCCCCAGTCCCGCGTGTTGGTCATGGGGTCGAGGGGGATGCGCCTCAGGAACTTCACCTTCTTGTCCACCTGATTGGCAATTTTGACGCCTTCCACCAGGATTTCCAGGGTCTCCGGATATCCCTCTGTGCCTACTTTCAGGGGGCCGAAATCGCCCTTATCGGCGCGATCCTTGTACTGATCGATCGCGGTGCGCATCTCGCGCAAGGCGAGGCGCAATTCCCGCTCCCGCTCCCGGCGGACGCGGCCGCGAGCCAGCGGGAGCGCCATCGAGGTCAGCAGCATCATGATCGCCGTGGCCGCAATCAACTCGATCAGCGTCATCCCGCGGCGGCTTCCGAAATTCGCCATGGCCCTACTTCACCGTAATCGTCAAAGGCTGCGTGGCGGCGGGCAGTTGCGTCAGGCGCGAGTCGCGCAGCGCAAATTCGGTGAAAGTCAACGTGGTTGTGCCCTTCCCCACCGCCTGAAAGATAAAGGTCATCAGGGCACCCGAACCCGACACACCGCCTGCTCCCGGCATCCGGCTCAGCGTGATCGAGGCCTCACCGGTGTCGTTCATGATGTTCTTCGACGGAGGCAGCACCGGCTTGCCGTCCGAGGCCAGCAGTCCGCCCACCATCACATCGTTTAGACGTACGATTTTCGGATCGAATTTCACTCGAAACGGAATGGTGAACAGATCCTTGACGTTATCCACGATCATGCTCACCGTGATGGCGCCGCCCAACTGCTCCTCGGCGCGGGCTGGTGAGAACGTGATGGATGCCGGAGGTCCCGTCGGGGCTTGAGCAGCGGGCGCCGCGGCCTGAGGCGGCTTGGGGACTCCCGGAGGCGGCGCTGTCGCCGGCGGCGTGGTTGCCGCGGGACCGGGGGGCGCCGGCGGAGCCGTCATCGGAGGCGCGGTAGCGGGCGGAGCCGTCGGAGAGGGTGTAACCGGCGTGGGGACCGGCGCCGCTGCGCCCACAGCCGGCGTTGGCGGACGCTTGGGCGCGTAGTTCAGTCTCACCACCGTATCGCTGCCGGACGCCACGCCGCGCATATTGGTCTCGGTGATCTCCGGCGCCCGTACCACGTGCGGGATCAGCACGAACAAAAGCTCGCTGACGCTGTTGTCGGTCGATTCGCGGGAAAACAGCTTGCCTATGATCGGAACCGAGGAAAGTCCCGGCCATCCCGTAACCACTTTCGATTGCTGCGCCTGCATCAGGCCGCCCAGGATGTTCACCTCGCCTTCCCGCATCCGCACGTCGAAGGTGACTTTACGCTGTCCGATAACCGGCTGGGAAATTCCGCCCAGGTCGACGTGATCGGTCACGTTCGAAATGTCCATGTCGACGTGCAGGGAAACTTCGTCCGTACCGTGAATCTTCGGCAGGATATCCACGTTCACGCCCACGTCCAGAAACTGAAATTGGGTGTTGACCAGGGGATTGATACCCACTCCGCCGATGCCCGGCTGGAAGCTGCCGCTCGCCGTGGGGACCTTGTTGCCGATTTTCAGAATCGCCTTCTGATTGTCCACCGCCCGCACCTGCGGCGATTGCAGAACGCGCGTGTTGGTGTTCTTTAAAGTTGCCTGCAGTTGCACGTTCGGCAGCACGACCGAGTATTGCCCGGTAGAGAGGCGTGACAGCCGGTTCAGCGGAATGCCGCCGTTAGTGGGTGTGCTGGGTGTTGACCCCGACCCCGACCCCGACCCCGAGCCCGAATCCGCCGGCGGGGTCGTGGTCGTGCCGTTGTAGGTGATGGGGCTATTCAGCCCGTCGGTCAGCCCGAAAGCCAGATCGCGCGTCTTGTCGTAGTTGTGTTCGAGTACCAGCACGTCGATCACGACCTCGGGCTTCGGCTTGTCCAGGTCCGCGATCACTTTCTCCGCCAGCGCTACGCGGTCTGCCTCGGCGCGTACGATCAAAGCCATTTGCCCGTTGTAAGTGAACAGCCGGCGGATATCGCAGATCGACCGGACGTCGGTCGCGATCTCCTGCAGTTCCTGCGCCGAGGATACGTTTTTCAGATAGAAGACCTTTACTACCTGGTCTTCGTAATCGCGCCGCTTGGTGGTATTGTCCTGGGTGACGAAGATCGTATTCGAAGAAAGAGGCTTCCAGAAGGACTTGGTGAGTGTCGACAGGTAGTCAAGCGCCTCCTCGATCGTGGATCCGTTGAATTCGACCGAAAGGTTCCGTCCGCCGGAAGGGATATCCGGATCGAACATGACGTTGATTCCCGCCAGCTTGCCCACTGTCTCGAACAGCACCTTCATGGGCTGGTTATTCATCTTCAGGTCGATCGGCTTGTTCGAGAGCGGCTTGAGCTCCGGCACCGACATCACCCGGTCCAGCCGTTCCTGCGACTCCTTCCTGGCCAGTTCGGCTCCCGTCAGTCCACGCTCCTCCGGCTTGACCCCTTCGGGATTCAGCGCCTGCTTCTTCTCCCGTTCGAGAATAGCGCGCGTCCGCCGTATTTCCTGTTCGGCGATGCTGGAAGAAGAATCGATGGCATAAGCCTTTTCGAACTCCGCCAGCGCTTCGGCCGCTTTTCCGTCCGCGCGCAGTTTGAGGCCGCGCTCGACATGGGCCTGGCCCGCCTGGAAACGTACCCGGCGCATCGCGAGCTGATAGCCGGAATCGGAAGGATCCTCGCTCAGCGCCTGCTCGAACAGATCGAGCGCCATGTCGTACTGTTTCCGAACTTCCGCCGCACGGCCCGCGGCCAGCAGCTTGTCCCCTTTCTTTGTCCTGGCAGGGAGCGGGGACAGCATTGCCCCAAGCAACAAGAAAGCAGCTAACTTCTTGCAATAGAGCATCTTAATTGAACCGTGTGGTAAGATGAAGACAATCCGGCGCGTCCATTCAAACAGTTGACGCGGGCCGGCGGGCGAGCGTTTAGGGCAAAAATTGGCTCAAGAGCAACAATTCAAAATCCTCAGCGACAACCGGCAGGCGGGTCACAACTACCTGCTCCTCGAGCGTTTCGAGGCCGGCATGGTCTTGACGGGCACGGAAGTCAAGGCGGCCAAGTCCGGCAAGATGCAACTCAAGGAGAGCTATGCCTCGATCGACAACAACGAGGCCTGGCTGCTGAATGCCCACATCAGCGAGTACTCGCACGGCAACCGGGCCAACCACGAGCCGGCCCGCAAGCGAAAACTGCTGCTGCACCGCAGCGAAATCGAGAAACTGCTGGGTAAAACTCGCGAGAAGGGGCTTTCCCTCATTCCTACCAAGGTGTATCTGAAAGGCGGCCGCATCAAGATCGAACTCGCTGTCGCCCGGGGCAAGAAACTGCACGACAAGCGGGAAGCCGAGCGCGCCCGCACGGCAGAGACCGAAGCCCGGGAGGCGATCCGCGCCCGGAAGGCGCGCGAATAGTCCGGTATTCCCATTTCATATGATTACCAAGCTTGATTTTCAACCCATCGAAAACATCGAATGCGACGCCCTGATTGCGGTCGCCTTCGAAGGGCAACCGGGTGACCGCCTGGCGGCCGTCGTCCAGGAGTTGTACGATTCGAAAGAGTTTTCCGGCAAGCCGCTGGAACTCGCGCTGCTGCACAAGCCTGCCGGATTGAAGGCCAGGCGGCTGCTGCTGGTGGGAGGCGGCAAGCGCGAAAAATTCAACGCCGCGACCCTGCGGCGGGCGGCGGGCGCAGCGCTGCGCCATCTGAAGTCGAAGTCCTCGCGGGATATCGCCATGCTTCTCGAGTCCGGATACGCGGACGGCGACGCCGTCGCCGCGGCTGTTGAAGGCGCCGTTCTCGGTGACTACGAAACCGACTCGCTGAAGAGCGACAAGAAGGACGTCAAGACAGTCGATCGCTTCACCGTGTCCGTTCCCGGCGGCGATGCGTCGCTCGAAGAGGCGCGGAGGCGCGGCCAGGTTCTGGCCGACTCGCAGAACCTGACGCGCGAATTGGTCAACGAGCCCGCCAATCGCATGACTCCCTCGATCCTGGCCGCGCGGGCTCAGGCGATGGCTTCCGAGCAGGGGCTGGAGTGTGAGGTCCTCGATCAGGACCGGATGAAGCAGTTGGGCATGGGCGCGCTGCTCGGTGTGGCCATGGGCAGCGCGGAACCGCCCGCCCTGATCGTGATTCGATACCGTCCGGCGGCGCAGGGCACGAACGGCGTGCATTTGGGTCTGGTCGGCAAGGGAGTGACGTTCGATTCCGGTGGTTTGTCGATCAAACCGGCGGACGGAATGGAAAAAATGAAGTACGACATGGCGGGCGGCGCCGCCATGATCGGCGCCATGCGGGCGATTGCGCAGCTCAAACCGTCGATTCCCGTCACCGCGCTCATTCCCGCTGTAGAGAACATGACGGGCAGCCGGGCGCAGAGGCCGGGCGATATCGTGACGTCGCTCTCCGGCAAAACCATCGAGGTGCTCAATACGGACGCCGAAGGCCGGCTCATCCTGGCCGACGCTCTCACCTACGCCAGGCGTCTGGGGTGCACCCACATGGTGGACGCGGCTACGTTGACGGGGGCGATTGTGGTGGCTCTCGGTCACGTCCACGTGGGATTGTTCGCCAGCGACGATGCGCTGCGCGCGAAAGTGATGGCGGCCGCGAACGCCGAAGGCGAAAAGATGTGGCAGATGCCCCTAGACGAGGATTATCAGGACTACCTGAAGAGCGCCTTCGCCGACCTGCCGAACATCGGCGGCCGGTGGGGTGGAGCGATCACGGCCGCCACCTTCCTCAAGGAGTTCGCCGATACCACACCCTGGGTCCACCTGGACATCGCCGGAACCGCCTGGCTCGATGAGGCCAAACCGTTCATGTCCAAGGGACCTTCGGGTGTAGGAGTCCGCACTTTCGTTCGACTCGCAACCGATTGGTGAGGCCCGATTCCCCCTGCGCGAATTACCGTATATCATTCAAAATACAACACCTTATCGCCTCCCCTGAGCGGGCGCCGGCTTCGATTCATCACTATTCATCACTTTCGTCATACGAAACGCGATGGAAGGCCGAGGAGCGCGCCCGCCAAATCCACACTCATTAAACTAAAGCTATACTCTAAAATTACATCTACTCCATGCCCGCGGCCGTCACGCTGTTTTTCGCGCTGATCATTCTCTATTCCCTCATCGTGGTCGAGGCTTTGCTCGTCTGGATTGCGTGGCAATCGGCCCGGGAAAATCCACATCGTGGACGCCGTTGGTTCGAATCCGCCGAGCGATGGCTGGGAAAAATGGCGGCCCGCAAAGGACGCGCGGCTTTGGCAGTGGGCGCGCTGGCGTTAGGGGTTCGGGCGCTGCTTTTCCCGCTGCTGCCGGTGCGCGAACCGGTCATCACCGACGAGTTCAGTTATCTGCTAGGCGCCGACACCTTCGCCTCCGGACGCCTCAGCAATCCACAGCACCCGATGTGGAAGCATTTTGAAACCATCCACGTCCTTTCCGCGCCCACCTACATGTCGATGTATCAGCCGGCCCAGGGACTCGTACTGGCCGCCGGCATCCGCATTGCCGGCCATCCCTGGTTTGGCGTCTATTTGAGCGCCGGGCTGATGTGCGCGGCAATCTGCTGGATGCTGCAGGGCTGGCTTCCACCGCGATGGGCGCTGCTCGGCGGACTCCTGGCGGTCCTGCGCATCGGCCTGTTCGGCTACTGGATGAACAGCTATTGGGGTGGAGCGCCGGCAGCCATCGGCGGCTCGCTCGTCCTGGGAGCGTTGCCCAGATTGATGCGAAGGCTTCAAATCCGCCATGCGCTCGTCATGGGACTCGGCGCTGCGATTCTGGCGGCCAGCCGTCCGTACGAAGGCGGCGCGACCTGTCTTGGGGCCGGTTTGGTCCTGTTGGGCTGGATGTTCGGCAAACAAAGGCGGCCGTTCATGCCCTTCCTCACCCGGTTTCTCTTACCTATGGCGGTAGTCCTCATGGTCACGGGCGTGGGGCTCAGTTACTTCTACTATCGAGTTACCGGCAGCCCCTTTCGGCTGCCTGAGCAGATTCAGCTTCAAGGCAAGCCGGCAGCGGCGCCGATCTTCCTGTGGCAACGCGGTCGGCCGTCCCAAGAGTTTCGCCACAGTTCCATGCATGGCTACTATGCGGTTTGGGAGGTGGACGAAGTGATACCGGAGCTAAAATCCGCTGCCGGGCTGGCCTGGAACGCTCTGAAGAAACTGATTACCGCGTGGCTGTTCTTCCTGGGCCCGGCGCTCACGCTGCCGCTCCTGTTCCTTCCGCGGATGCTGAAATACGACCGGCGCATGCGCGCGCTGGCGGTCGTCGCCGGTGTGACGATTTTTGCTATCGCGATCGACGCTTGGTTCTACCCGCACTACGCCGCTCCGGTAACGGCTCTGATTTTTGCCTTCGTCGCACAGGGTATGCGCCACTTGCGTCTCTGGCGCCGCCGCCGGGGGACGGGGCTGAGGCTGGCCCGGGCGGTTCCGGCAATCTGCGTCGTCATGATCGCGGTGCGACTGGCTGCTCAACCGCTGCACGTTCTTTTCCCTCCGGCCTGGCCAATGACGTGGTATCACACTCCGGCCGGGAACGTCGCCCGCGCGGAGGTTCTCGCCCGGCTGAACGCGATGGACGGAAAGCATCTGGCAATCGTGCGCTACCGTCCCGATCACAACGCGGTCATGAACGAGTGGGTGTATAACCGGGCCGACATCGACGGCGCCAAGGTAGTCTGGGCCCATGAGATGGACGCGGCCGCGAATCGCGAGCTGATCGAGTACTTCCGCGGACGCCGGGCCTGGCTGGTGGAAGCCGATGAATCGCCCCCTCGCCTGTCGCCGTTTCCGGTTCAACCATGAAATTGATCTATCTGCACGGCTTCGCCTCCGGCCCCATGTCGGGCAAGGCCCAATTTTTTCGCCGCCGCCTGGCGGAGAGCGGCCTCGAACTGCGCATCCCCGACCTGAGTGAGGGCAATTTCGAAGGGCTGACGCTCAGCAGCCAGTTGCAAGTGGTTGAGCGCGCGGCCGGGGCGGGGGAAGACATCCGCCTTATGGGCTCGAGCATGGGAGGGTATCTGGCGGCGCTCTATGCGGCTCGACATCCGGAGGTCAGCCGGCTGGTCCTGATGGCGCCGGCCTTCGGATTCGCGCGGCGCTGGCCCCTGAGCCTGGGCGCGGAGAAAACGGCCGAATGGCGCCGCACCGGATTCCTGCCGGTCTACCACTACGCCGAAAAAAAAGACAGCCGGGTGGGGTATGCGCTGCTCGAAGATGGACAGCAATACGAGGATTATCCGGAAGTCCGTCAGCCGGCGCTGATCTTCCATGGCCGCCAGGACGATGTGGTCCCCTGCCGGTATTCCGAAGAGTTCGCCACGCTGCATTCCGGGGTAACGCTGAGGATCATGGAATCCGGTCACGAACTGATCAACGTGCTGGAGGAGATGTGGCTGGAGGCGCGGCCCTTCCTGGTCGGTCCTTAATGGCGCCGTCGGCCGTCGCGGCAGGCGACATGGGCAGTATCAGATCGTCCTGGCTGCGCTGGTCATCCACAGTCACCTGAATGCATGGGTCCGGCCTGACCCCGTCCTCGGGAAGGCGTATGGCAATCTGGTACAGCCCGGCGAAACCGGGCGTGATGCCGGCGTAGAGGATCCGCTCGGGGGGCAGCAACTGGCCGTCGAGCCAGACCTGCATCCTTTTGACGACCGAGATCTGAGCCGCCGCATTGGGCACCACGCCGTCGACCTGCGGTGGACTCGTCTGTCCGAGACCGGCGCAGTAGAGCCTGATGGTTTCGCCTGGCTTCGCCGGCGAGGCGGCGGTGATGGAGGATCCGTCCGGGTGCGTGGCTACGACGCCGTTTTCTACGGCAAACACGCCCGGCGCCGCTTGCAGCAGATTGATCCGTACCCGGTTCCGTTCCACACCCTGCCGCGTGAGCGACAGATCCGCCGGCCCGGAGAGCAGGTCGGCGGGGATCAGAAAGTTGATACGGGTCGGCGAGACGTAGAGCAAGGGAACGGTGATGCCGCCGATCGAGATCCGGACGCCCGCGAGTGTATTCGGGAGCTTTCTTCCCGTTGCGCCGGTCGTCTCGTCACCGGGAGGGTTGGACACGCTTACCGTGACCAAACCACTGCCTGTCTGAACGGTTACCGGTAGTTGGGAGGACAGCGCGTCTATTGACTCCGTGGAGAATGCCAGATCGGCGCCGTAAAGCGTCGTCAGCCCGTTTGGGGCGAGCGAAGCGGAACTGCCATTGGCGGAATTGACTATGCTGTCAGGGGTAAAGGCCGGAAGCGGAGCCTTGTCATCTTGCGACCACAAACAGGGCCGGAAGAAAAACGCTGCCAGCAGCAAAAATGCCGCGGCCACAGTCGTATTTTATCACCAACCAGCCACTTTCAACCACTGGACCGGCGTCGATGAACCCTGCACAGGAAAAGAGGCGGTGAAAAAGTCGCGACGCGGCGTGACTCCCTCTCAACACATGGTCAAAGCCGCTCTACTTTTGATTTGGAACCGGAGGACCGTCAGGGGTCTCGTAAGGAAAACGGTGGATCTCGCGGATACATTCGCTCAAAGCTTCGAACAATGAGGAGCCCCAGCCGTTGGGTGTAAACGGAGCCGTCTTTTGATTGGTCTGCTTATCCGCCTGCGCGAGGAACTTCATCGTGGGGTAAGGAGGATTCACATACTCCTTAATCGTGATGATGAATTCAATGTCACCCTCAGGCTGGTGCTTCTGGACCGCGAAATGGTGCAGTTGGCACAGTTTGTCAGACGGATCCTGCTCAGCGTGGTGCCACTCGGCCAATGTCGTTCCTCCTCAGCAAAGCCGAATTATATCGCAGGGCGTCCTGGCATGCACAAGAACAGGAGTTGCTGGCATCGGGATGAAGGGAGAGTTGACTACCGGACTGGAAAGAGTGAAAGGGTTAGGAGGAGAGGCTGCCAGAATAAACCGTCCTGGCCGTGTACTGGAGGATTTCAGGCGGGTGAGCGCTGAGCTCACCCGCCGGGAAAGTTGCTATTAGCTGGCGGCCGCGAGGGACATGACCGAGTTCACTTTGCTGAAGATGATGTTGATGCTGCTCGCAACACCCGGCATGATGGCGCCGGCGGCGACGGCCACGAAACCCGCCATCAACGCATACTCAATGAGGTCCTGACCGCGGGTATCCTTTACGATCATCTGGATCCGAACTGCAAGATTCGTCAAACGTTTCATTTATTAGTCTCCTTCTTCTCCGTGCAAAAGTTTGCAACGATGATTGATCATAGCAGGACGCCAATATTTTTGAAATCGGTATTAACACCTAATCCTACATCAACCCGTGGTACGAAAGAACCATTTCCTTATACGGCCTCCCTCCTACTGAGCTCAAAAAGTAATGAGAGTTCCGTTTCTTCCCTAATCCGCGCAAGCTCAAGACAACCTGTATTTTCAGTGCCTTATGTCTTCCACTAAGGTTGTCCTCCACGGCTCGTCCAGTTGTGCCTGCAAGCTCCCCGAGCCTGGGAGAGATCAAGACGTTTCCCTCTAAAGTCTCTGCCACAATGAACTTCCGCCCTTACTCCGGACCGGGCTGTCCGGTCATTTTAAACTGCCTTCTACCCTATGCACATTGCCTCCAAGTACTGTACGTACACCGAGTTATTTCCAGCGCTCGTACTGGGGTACCGACTCTCTTTGAATTCCAAAACCGCAGTATCTGGTTAGTATTTTCCGCGACTTCCCCGCAGCCTATTCTTGCGCTGGAAAGGGATCGGCATGGAACGTAAGAAAGCCAGTGATTATCCTCAGGAACTGCTCAAACTGCTCAACCTGTTTGACCTTTACGTCCACGGCGACATCGACCGCCGGGCTTTTTCGACCGGGTTCAAAAGTTCGCCACCGGCGGCTTGACGGCGGCGGCTCTGTTTGAAAGCCTCGCCCAAACTATGCCTGGGCCAGCAGGTCCCCAAAGACGACAGCCGGATCAGGACGGAAACGGTTAGCGTCCCCTCTCCGCAGGGCAACGGCGCCAGCTCTCAGCCGCTGTTCCGTTCTACGGCTCGCAGCCTCCCGCGGCCGATGTCGCAAAGATCAAGTCCCCGCTGCTTCTGCATTATGCTTCTTTAGACAAGCGCATCAACGACGGCTGGCCGGATGAGGCAGCGCTCAAGGCCAATCACACTGAAGATGACACTGGAGATCGCCGCGCCGCCGGATACCGTCTACCGATTCGCGTGATTGGTGGGACTCTTCACACACGTTCTCGGGTGATTCTCGCAACCTCAGCATCGAAGAAAACCCCTTGGGCTGCTTGTGCGAGAAGCTGCCCAACCAGGGTTTTGTACGGCACATGCAAGTTGTTTTTCTGATCCCCGGCAAGATGATGGTTTTGAACGGCGAACTCGGACCGCTGATGACGTTGGGGACTACCAGTGCGATGACCATTCAACTCGCGGGAAATGCCGGCGGCACGAAACTCGACGTCGGTTGTGGCGTCGCCGGTTACACCAAGGATGGGATGAATACGGGCCGGAAGGACATAAGCCATCGAAACAGCCCTGATTTTTGTGAACCGGCGGGACGGTGAGCTTCGCGACTATGTTTCCGTGGGAATCGCCTGGTCTTCGAGCAGACCTTTCGGCAGATTCTGCAGTGCTGCCTGAACGTCATCCTCGGTCAGGTTGCTTTTCGCCAGCTCAGGAGGCGGGCCCGGCGTGCGTGTCGCGTCTCCGTGCATCAGAAACGCTACCAGGTTGCAGATCTTGATGTGGCCCTCGACGCCGATCGAAACTCCGTCCGTATTATCGTCGTAGATGCGCACTCCGTCTTCCGGCGCGTGTTTCCGGAACCATACAAGGAGCCGTTCAGCCATTTTGTCCGTAGCGTCCATGCGTCTTGGTCTGCAATTGGCCATCCAAAGCATTCGCACTTGCGCACAGGAGTTTATCCTATTTGTAAAACTCAACACTATTAGCCAGCCAACTCCCTCTTGATTCCGCCGGCCTTCAGTGGTACAGTACAGGTGAACGTGGAATGATTTAGGGATCCGGCTCAACCGGACCTGAGCTAATTGCAACCACGTAAAAAAAAGTGCTAAAGGCGTGTCGGTCTGTTGAAGCTGTTCGACCCTGGCCTTTGGACGCGTTTTTCGCCAAAGTTCAGGGTTTTTGCTTTTTGGACCGTCAGCGCCGGATGCTGGAGGAAATATGAGCGTCTGGCAATGTGCTCCCTCGAATGCACCGCTTGGCGGCCGGGAGGGCGAATTGGTTGCCGTTTCAATTGCCGTGAGCCCGCTCGATCTGGAAGCGGCGCTGGAATGTCTGGCGAACGTCGGCTTCCCGATCAACCCGCAGATCTGCCACAGCGGCTTTTCGGTAGGAGAAGGGAAGGCGATCATCGAGTTTCCCGCCTACTCCGGAGGATTGACCCTGGTGCGCGCGGCATTGGCTAACGCAGGACTCGATTCCGCTGCCGTGCGTGTACGCGGTATGCTCGACCAGATCCAGTCGTTACTGGACCATCAGCCCCGCCACTCCGGCGATGATGCCGGCTAGACCGGCGATGATTCCGACGATCGGGAACAGCGTCCGCCGCGCAATGAAATATAGCGAGCTGAGCACCAGTCCGATTTCGAGCAGTCCTTCGCCGAAATCGAAGCGCAGAGCCTGGTGCTCGGCGTGCATTGCTTCCTTTTCCTTTTCTTTTGCGTGCTCGGAAATTTCCTTGGTCTCCTCCGCGTAGCGCTCGACGCTGGCTTTGTAGGCCTCCAGCTTTTTCAATGCGTCGGAGTCTCCTCTGGCCGCCAGCAATCCGATCAGGTCCCGTCCCAGTTCGAGGTTATGCGACTTGATGCTCTTGGCCTGGTAGAAACTCCACTGATCGTTGGCTTCCGTCTTCAGTAGGATCCCCGCGGTATGGGCGCGGTGGGACTCGATCGTCACCAACGCCAGGAAGACGGCCAGCACCGCCGCCAATATTCCGACTCGCTTACCCATCGGATCGGACTCGGGACCGTGCTCATGATGAATTTCCAGTTCCGCCATAATCGATTTGTCCTCCCGCCCCCACCCGCGGGTCTCGCAGGCGATGATTGATCAACCTTTTTCTATCAGCGCGGTTTCGGGTAGCAACTCGGCCTTCTCGAGCCGCCGCACCTTACTGGCGAAGCGGGCCGCATGCGGATCGTGCGTGACCATTACGATCGTTTTTCCGAATTCCTTGTTTAGGCGCGAGAGTATGGTCAGCACCTCGTCCGCCGATGCCGCATCCAGATTGCCGGTCGGCTCGTCGGCCAGAATCAGCGCCGGATCGGTCACGATGGCGCGCGCGATGGCGACGCGCTGCTCCTGCCCGCCGGAAAGCTGGCGCGGGTAGTGTCCCATCCTGTCACCGAGCCCCACCAGCTTCAGCGCCGTGGCCGCGTGTTCCATCCGCTCCTGCTTTTTCAAATGCGTCAGCTTCAAGGGTAGCTCCACGTTCTCGGCCGCCGTCAACACCGGAATCAGGTTGAACGCCTGGAAGATGAAGCCGACATTCTCGTTGCGCCAGTGGGCGATCTCCGTGTCGTTCATCTCGTGCAGATTGTGGCCCAGCACGCGAATTTCACCGCTGGTCGGGGAATCCATGGCCGCGATCAGGTGCAGCAGCGTCGATTTTCCGGAGCCCGACGGGCCCATCAAGGCCACGAATTCTCCTTTCGCGATATCGATGTCCACGTCTTTGAGAGCCACCACGTGGAACTCGTCGCGCACGAACTCTTTGTTCAGCCCCCTCGTTGAAATCACGATTTCACTCATCTTCGGATCGCCTATTTTACCGCTACCTTGTCTCCGTCCTTCAAGTCCGCCGGCGGATTGACGATGAGGTCTTCTCCGCCGATCAGTCCCTCGTCGATGCGGGCTCCGCGGCTGCCGGAGGGCCCTGTTTTTACCGGCCGCCGGATCGCCTTGCCGCCCAGCGTCACAAATACGGCGCCGTCGCGGACCGCTGAAGCGGGAACGACGATGACCGGCTTCGTGGATGCGGAACCGGCCGGCTTCGCGTCCGAAACGAAGGCCACATTGGCGTTCATTTCCGGACGCAGAAAGCCATCCGGCTTGTTGACCCTTACCTTGACTTGCACCGTGGCTTTCTGGCGGTTGGCTTCGGGAGAGATCTCTTCGATGAAACCCTCGTATTTTCGGTCAGGGAACGCGTCGGTGGTCACGACGCCGGGCTGGCGCGGCCCGAGCTTGGCAAAATCGCTCTGGCTGATGTCGAGCTCGACCTGCAGGTCGTTCAGGTTGGCCAGCGAAACGACGTATCCCTTCGCGCCTTTGTCCCCCACAAAGCTGGTCGTCACGAACTCGCCTTTTTCGACCGCGCGCTCCAGAATCGTGCCGCTGACGGGAGCCTTGATAACGGTATTGTTGAGTTGAGTCTGGTAGAACGCGACCAGTCCTTTGGCCTGCTCGATCTGGCCGCTGACGGCCTCGATCTGCTCCACGCGCGGACCGAGCTTCACCAGCTCGTAAGTTTTCTCGAGCGACGCGACTTTGGCCTGCGCCGAATCGTAGCGCGCCTGCGCGTCGTCGAGGACCTGGCGCGCGAGCACCTTGGAATCGGCCAGCTCTTTCGTCCTCCGAAGACTGACTCCGGCATTGGCGAGATCGGCTTTGGCCACGTTGAGATTGGCCATCGCAGCCGCGATCTCCTCGGGCCGGGAGCCGTTCTGCAGTTCTTTCAGCCGCGCCTGCAGGTTGGCGAGCTGGCCGTTGGCCTGCTGCAGTTGAGCGCGGTACTCGTCATCTTCGAGACGAACCAGAACCTGGCCTTCCCTGACCCGATCGCCCTTTTCCACGCCGATCCAGGAAACCTTGCCTACCACCTTCGACGCCACCTGGATGCGATGCGCGGCGATGATGTATCCGGTGGCGTTGAGAATGACCGAACCTCCGGAAGCAGACGGGCTGACCGCGGCTTTCACGCGCATCACCTCGACCGCCGGAGCGGCATCTACTTTCTGGTAGGCATACCGTCCCGCGCCCAGTAGAAGGAACAGCGCCACTCCGCCGCCGATCCATCGTGACGGCCACTTCGACCGCGCCGGAGCTTTCCGCCGGCTGCGGTCGATCCGTAAACTTTTGAGCTCCGCTTCCATGGAATCAGATTTCGCGCAGCGCCGTGAGAATCTCCTTCCTCGCAGCGCCCAGCGCCGGAAAGAATCCGCCCAATGCCCCCAGAAGCATGGCAAAGCCCACTCCCGTCGCCATGATCAGCGGGCTGATGCGGAAATCGAAGGCGATCTCGCTAAAGGTGGTGAAATTGGTCATCCCGGTGGTCAATCCGTTCAGCGGCAGTACCAGCAGGCACCCCAGAAGGCCTCCCACCAGCGAGAGCAGCAGCGATTCAGCCAGAAAGCTCAACAGGATACTGCCGCGGGAAAATCCCAGCACCCGCAGCGTGCCGATTTCCCGGGAGCGGCGGGCCACGGCGGCATACATGGTATTGGCGGCGGCGAAGCCGCTTCCGACGGCCATAATCACACATACGAACAAACCGATGAATTCGATCAGCAGGCCGGAGCGCGTTTGCGATTCGTAATAATCCCTCTCGGTGCGCGCCGAAACGGTAAGCCTCTGGTCGTTGTTCAAGTCGTTCACGAGCGCCGCTACGGTAACCGGATCGGCGGCCCGCATGAGCACGGAACTGAAGCCCTCCGTGCGGCCGTAATCGGCGCCCGCGAGGTTCAGGTCCGCGAAGATCTCGCTGTTGTGAGCGGACTTGCCAGCGTCCATGACGCCCACCACTTCCCATTCGCCCCGTCCGAACGGGACGCGCCGGCCGAGCCGCGCTGCCGGAAAGCGGGCGGCGATCGATTTGCCCACCACCACTTCACGCTTGCCCGGTTCGAACCAGCGCCCGGAGAGCAGCTTGATCCCTTGGCGCATTTGAATCCCGATCGGTGTGATGCCACGAAGCGTTACGTTGCTGCCGTCCGGGTTATCGACGCTCGGCAGATTGATCACTACCACTCCCTCGGGAGAAACCAACGGATCTCCCTGGGCTGTACGCGACACACCCGCCTTGAATTTCATGTCCTGGTAGGCCTGCCGGCTGACGCCGCTCGTCAACTCGGCGTCCGAGCCTTTGCGAAGCACCAGCACATGCAGCGGATTGGCGGTCGAGCGGAAAGCCTCGTGCAGGCCATTGACCAGCGCCAGAATGGCCAGCAGAACCGCCACCGTGAGGGCAATCCCCAGCGCCGTCATCAGGGTCGTGGTCTTTCGGACGACCAGATTGCGGAGGTTATAAGCGAGAGGGACGGCCATTGTTTTTTGAAAATTCCGCGGCTAATCGTTCCTTCGCAACGCCTCGACGATTGGCGTATTCGAAGCGTTCCAGGCCGGGACCGCGGAGCTGATCAGTCCGATCACCACGGCCACCCCCAGGCACGCCAGCGCCACCGGAGGGTGAATCGAGAGCGTCTTGAGCTGTCCGACGAATCCCGGCGCCTTCCGGACCAGGCCGCACAGTCCGGTGGCGATGCCGAGGCCAATGGCGGCGCCCACGACCGCCAGCACCACCGATTCCCCAAGAATCATTCCCAGGATCGCTTCCCGGGTGAAGCCCAGCGTTTTCATCACGCCCACTTCACGCACTCGTTCGCGTACCGACATCGCCATCGTGTTGCCTGAAACCAACAGCACGGTGAACGTAACCGCTCCGCAGACGCCAACCAGAAACGCCTTCACGTTCCCCAGGGCATTGATGAATCCAAGCTGAAATGCCCGCTCCGTCTCGGTCTTTGTCTGCGTGGTCGAATTGCGGAATTCGTCGTCGACGGCCTGTGCGATGCGGGGCACGGCGTCGGCGTTCTCGGCCAGTATAGTGAACATTCCCACCGCGCCCTTCAAGGCGCCTTTGATGCTTTCGTCGAGGTACTTGCGGTTGAAGTAAAGGACCTCGTTGTTCTCCCGAGTATCGAAGATGGCGCGGACAGTCAGCTCGAGCGTCACCGGAAAGATGTCGCCTTGCAGAGTGATGCGGTCGCCCAATGTGGCGTGGATCTTGTCGGCGAGCTGGCGGCCAATCAGGCAGGCCGTGCGCTCGCGCTGGAAGGCCGCTTTCTGCTCTTCGGGCAACTTCATCTCTCCGCGTACAATGAAAATCTTTTCCGGCTCGATGGCGAATCGCGCGAACAGGTTTTCCGGACGATTATCCTTATAGACACCGCCGAACCACTGTTGCGCCATCACCTCGCGCACTCCGGGAATGCGCTTGATCTTCTCCCGGTACGCTTCCGGCATGGGAAACACAAGCGACACTTTGTTGCGGACGGTCAGACGCAGCGCCTGTTCCGGCGGTGGATCGCTGGCGTAAAACGCCGCGTAAATGGCCATCAGGATTCCTAACAGCGAAAGCGACGCGGCCACGCTGAGGATGGTCAATACCGTGCGCCGGCGGTTGCGCCAGGCGTTCCTCGTCACTAAAGGAAGGTACCGAAACATGAACTTCTATTCTAAGCTAGGCATGTCGATGCACGAACCATTCATGCGGCAGGCTCTGATACTGGCCGGGGAAGCGCTAGCCGCGGGCGAAGTTCCGGTCGGAGCCGTGGTGACGATCTCCGGTCAGATCATCGGACGGGGCCGCAACTCCACGGTTCTGCTGGGCGATCCCACCGCGCATGCTGAAATACTCGCGATCCGGGAAGCCTGCGGGCGCATCGGGAACTATCGTCTCGAGGGCGCCACGGTCTATTCCACCCTCGAGCCCTGCGTGATGTGCGCGGGCGCGCTGGTTGCCGCGCGCGTCGGCGTCCTGGTCTTCGCCGCCAGAGACCTGCGCTTCGGCGGAGTGCGCAGCAAGTTCCAGCTCGCCGATTCGGAGCTGCTCAACCACCGCGTCGAGATCGTC
The DNA here is from genome assembly GCA_035495815.1 of Bryobacteraceae bacterium. Classification (GTDB taxonomy): domain Bacteria; phylum Acidobacteriota; class Terriglobia; order Bryobacterales; family Bryobacteraceae; genus DATJFH01. Next base: position 16,212 of record DATJFH010000214.1, on the reverse strand, counting down.
GAAGGAGTGCTGGGACCCGAATCGGTGCGGCTGCTGCGGAATTTTTTCGAGTCGCGGCGATGATCTTATTCGACCGGAACGGTGGTCCCTTTCCTCTCTTGCCGGCTCATCCGCTCGATGCGCTCGTCGATCAGGCTCCGCACTCCCTTCCAGAATTCCACGCGGGAGTTGTGGAAGTGGTCCTTGGTGGCCTGCGACCAGCAATCCCGGAATAGATTCGATACTCTCGGTCCGGCGCCGTGGCAAAAGCAGCCGTCCGCTTTCTGTTGTTCACTCATACAGTCTCTTTCATCTCCACGGTAAGAATTTTGTTCTCCAGATGGGCCCGTGATGGGGACAGTGAGGCCATGCTGGTCGGCAGTCCGATATGCCGCCGCAGGGTCCCGATCTCCACGACCAGCTCGTCGCCTTTCTTAAACAGCCCGATCTCGCCTTTGGCTGCAAACGGCAGCTTGAGCCGGACCGCATAAAAGCCATCGATCTTTTCGAACGTGTAAGGCGCCTCCGTGCGGGTCACCGCCGCCGGGTCTTCCTTGTCCTGATAGAGAGCGCGGGCAAGTTCTTCCAGCCGTTCCCGGCCCAGCATTTCATGCGTGAACAGCGGCACGCGTTTCACGTTGACCGGCGCGAAATAGGCTTCAATCTCTTTGAGGACGCGGCCCTGCGAAGCGTGCCATTCCCGAAAGTAGATGTCGGTCACCTCCTCCGGCAGCACGCGGTTGACGATGATGCCGTCCACCGTGAGTCCGTGGAGGGAAAAGTAGACGAACGCGCGCTGCGTTTCGCGAAGCACCATCTTCTCCGGATTGGTCACCAGCCGGACGCTGGTGGTGTGGGCGTCCTCGAGCAGTTCGGGGATGCCTTCCAGCTTGCCGAACAGCTCCGCGATATTGGCGAAGTAATTGTCGGTCGGAAGCTCCACCGGCGAAACGCGGTTCGCCAACGGGCGTACGGCTTTGAGCAGGCCCCGGTGAAACGGAAAGATGTGCTTCATGTACCAGTCGAGCGTGGTCGGCATGCTGATAAAACGCAGCGACTCCGCGGTCGGCGCGCAGTCGAGCACGATGGCCTGGTAGCGCTCCTCGCGCCGGAACTGGTTGACGTACATCATGGCGCTGAGCTCTTCCATTCCGGGCAGAATGGCCAGCTCCTCCGCTTCCACCCCGCTGATTCCGGTGGTGCGCAGAACCGATATCACGTAGGAAGAGATCTCGCGCCAGTGCCGCTTGATCTCCAGTTGAATATTGACTTCGTGAATCGACAGGTTGCCGTTGATCACATAGGGGTCGCTGGTCTTCGAATCGAACAGCCCCTGTTCCAGGTCGAAGGCGTCGGCCAGACTGTGAGCGGGGTCGACGCTCATCACGAGCGTACGATAGCCGAGCTTCGAGAGCTGCAGCCCGGTAGCGGCCGCCAGACTAGTCTTCCCTACGCCGCCCTTGCCGCTAAAGAGCAGGATGCGCATAACTCCATATTAACAGGCGGCGCCGTGAGGGCCGGCAGATCGCGGTTCTCCATCCAGCAGCCGGTCGCATAGATCGGCCGCCGGACCGGGAGCTTCAGGGTCCACATCGTACTCTCGAGCCATCTGGTTTTCTCCTGTTGCGGCCGGTCAGGCAGTAGAATCGACCTGTTTCCGACGGAGGGCGGCTCACATGAGAGTCAGCAGGATCGATGGCTTCAAAATCTCCATGAGCGGAAGCCCGCCAGATTGTGCTGTTCGGTCACGGCGGATGGAGCGCGGTAATCTTCGTGCCGGCTGGGACGACTCTGCACTTCTACACGGCGCACGGAATATACAAGCTGCTTGAAGACGGCGGCGGCGAGACTGTTTCGGCCATCCTCCCGGTTGGATAAGGAACTTCCGGGGCACGCCACGCGCTGCTCTGCTGAGCCGCGCTAATGGACTCCCAGCGCGTAAAGCGCCCGCGGCGTGTGCGGGTAATCCTGCAGGATGACGGCTTCGAGCAGCCGGTCCCGCATTTCGGCGCGGGACGCTTTGTACGCCGGATCGGCCGCCAGGTTCTTTGTCTCGTGCGGGTCGTTCCGCAAATCGAACAGCTGCTCGCCTTCGCCGCGCGGGTACATCGAATAGCGCCAGTCCCGCGTCCGCACAGAGCGCGCCCAATACCCCGTTCTGACCGTGGTGATGTTGTTGTAGCTCTCCATGTAGGCGGCGCCGCGCCAGTCCTTCGGCTGTTCGCCTCGGCACAGCCCCAGCAGCGACCGGCCCGGGTATACTTCCGGCTCCTGCTTCAGATACGGTCCCATCCTCCTTGCCTTGGGCAGCGGCAGCGAGGCCATCTCCATCACGGTCGGAAAAATATCCTCCAGTTGCGCGATCTCGGCGCGGGATTCGCCACGACGGAGCCCCGGACCGGCGATCATCAGCGGCACGCGGACGCAGGCGTCGTAATGCCGCTCCCCTTTACCGCTGAAGCCGTGGTCCATGAACAGCTCGCCGTGGTCGGAGAGGAAGATCAGGTAGGTGTTGTCCAGCCGGCCGCTCTCTTCGAGCGCCTTGGTCACCAGCCCCAGTTGCCGGTCCAGGTGAACGAGGTCGGCGAAATAATAATGCCGGTAGCCGCGCCAGTTGGGTGGAATCACCTTCCGCGCCCCTTCCGTCGCGGCAAAACATCTGGGCGCGATGGGGTCGTCCAGCCATTCGGGCTCGATCGGGGCCGGTATCTGCGATTCGTCCACCTCTTTCATATACGCGCCCGGCGGGCAGAACGGCGAGTGCGGCTGCACGTAGCTGATGTGCGCCAGAAGGGGCTGGGCGCGATCCGTCCGGCGAATGAAGTCCAGCGCGTTGCCGGTGATCCAGTCCGTCTGGCTGACCTCCTCAGGATAAGGCAGTGTGTAGGTTCCGGCCGTGTTCTGAGGGAACTCCCGCGTCGCCCACTGGAACGCGGCGCGGATTTTCTTGATCCGGCTGCTCAGGTCGACGCGCCCCGGGCCGTAGGCTTTGAACTCGGGAATCTCGGTCGGCCAGATCGTCGCCAGCGCCGACTCATAATGGCGCGGGTGCTCCTTCTCCACCCAGTCCAGCCACGCCCCGCCCCGCGCGTCTTCCGTATTGAAGACCACGTCGTAACCATAAGGACGGTAATCGGGATGAACTCCGTGGAAGTGGACGTGGTGATGCACCTTGCCGAACGCTCCCGTGCGCCACCCGGCTTGCTGCAGAAGCCGCATGAACGTGGGGATCGCCGGATCCAGCTCGTAGCCATTCTGCAGCACGCCATGGCCGCGGGTGCTGAGTCCGGTGGCCAGAGTGGCGCGCGTGGGACAACAGATCGGATTGCTGCTGATGGCACTCGAGAAGCTGACCGACCGTGCCCGCAGCTTGTCCAGGTTCGGAGTCGGACAGACTTTGCGGCACGGGTCTTCGATCCACTTCGCCGAGAGCTGATCCACCATGAAAAATACGACGTTGGGTTTGCCGGGGGCGGCCTGCGCGGGCAGAGCCGGGGCAAGCGCCGCGCCCTTCAGCAGGTCCCGGCGGCCGATGGGATTGGCTGGCATGGTCCTCCTAAAACAGCAGCTTCAACGCAAGCTGGATATCCCGCGGCGTATTCACCTGGCTCGATATCACCCCGGCGGCCGGCGCTCCAATCGCCGTATTTGGCAATCCGAACAGCGGGTGATTCAGCACATTGAACGCTTCGGCGCGGAACTGCAGCTTGAAACGCTCGGTGACCGGAATATTTTTGAATACCGAGAAGTCGAGGTTAGCCGGACCCGGCCCGCGGACCAGAGCGAACAACCTCGGAAGGTTGCCGTATGCGTATGGCGCCGGCGTGCTGAACACCGCCGTGTCGAAATAGCGGCTCAGACGGTCCGAAATCGGCCCCTCGACGGTCGGAGTCTGGCCATTCCAGTTCGGGCGCTGCGGTCCTCCGTTATTGCGAAGCGTATTTGAGGACGTGCTGAACCCGAGCGGCGCGCCGCTCTGGAAAATCGCTATCCCATTGAGCTGCCATCCGCCGAAAACCCAGGCCAGCGGACCACCCTGGTTCAGCAGCGCGCGATTCCTGCCGAATGGGAGTTCCCACACCGTGTTGATGGTGAGATAGTGCGGCGCGTCGAAAGAGGCCACCGCGCGCTCGTTGCGGCGATTGTACTGGTCGCTGAGCGCGCCCGCGCTGAACGCCTCCCCAGGAAAGCCCGACCCCACGGTGGGCAGCACGTCGTCGAGCAGCTTCGAAAACGTGTAGGACGCCAGCACGCTGAAGCCCCGCGCGAAGCGCCGCTCAACCTTGGCCTGTAGCGCGTGATAGGTGGATGCGCCGTACGAGTTGTTGCCCGCGGTTACCCCGTCGAACTGCGGATAGGGACGCAGGAGCTGGCCGCGCTGTATCGTGGGCGTATTGAGAATGCCGGTGGCGATCTTCCCGAAGAACGGGTTGGTCACCAAAGTCCGCAGATTGTCCCCTTCCGCTAGAAACTGGTTCGGAAGCTGATTGTAATTGAGCGGGCCGTAGAGCTTCACGCCCCGGCTGCCGGCATAGGCCGCATCGATCAGAAGGTTGCCGGGGAGCGTGCGCTGGATGTTGAAATTCCACTGCTCGGCGTAGGCGGTACGCCGGCCGCGATCCATGACGGCGACGCTCTGGCCGAGCTGCGTCGCTAGCCCCTGGCTGCTGCCTGGAGCCCGTTCAAAGCCGTCGGGATACGGATTCGACAGGTAATTCTTGGGCGTGATGCCGTCCACGCTGCCCACCCACGTGGTGGTGGCGTCGAACCCGCTGCGCGGCGTCGCATTGCCGTTGAACGCCCCGCCATTGACAGGACCGAAGAAGATTCCGAATCCGCCGCGAATCACGGTCTTAGGATTGACGGAAAGCGCGAAACCGATTCGCGGGGCGAAGTTGTTGTAGTCGGAATCATAATGTCCGCGCGACAGGCCGCCCACGCCGGGAAAGGAGACGCCGCCTCTCAAATTCAATCCCGGGACCTGCAGGGGCGACGCGGATCCGCCGTCCCAACTGGAAATGCGGTTGAAACGGTCGGTCCAGGGCGCATTGTAGTCATAGCGCACCCCGAGGTTCAGCGTCAGCCGCCGGGTCACCTTCCAATCGTCCTGGAAGTACGCGCCGGTATATTTGTAGCGGATGTTCTGCCCCGGTCCGTCGCTGCGGATGCTGCCGCCACCCACGCCCAAAAGGAACGATCCGAATCCCGTGCCGGCGTTATTGCTGGCGGTGAGTGGATCCGGACCCTGGGTAAAGGTCGGAGCGAAGTTGTATGTGTTCGACGCCACGAAGAAATTGCGCGCCGACCAGGCGTTCGTGCCGAAGCTGCCGCCTATCTTCAGCGTGTGCGCTCCCCGCACGTTGGTCAGGCTGGCGGACTCATGAAACGTATCGAACGAGTTCCCGAGGTTGCCGCACGATCCGATGAATCCCCCGCCCACGTCGGTGACGTTGATGCTGACTCCCAGTCCGGTTACGCCGACCGTGGGAAAGCAGGGTACCAGCGGAATATTGTGATAATAGGACGGGAAGCCCAGCTGCACGGGATCGAAATCGACGCCTCCGGTTTTGCGGAACAGGTAATAGCGCAGGTAGCTCGAGCTGAGCTCGAGCACCAGCGTCGGCCGCAGGATTCCCGTGTAATTGAGCGTCGCCTGCCGCTGCAGCAGCGTATCGTTGCCGTTGGTCGGCGCCGCCACCCTGAGGCTTGTTCCGTAAATGTCCGGACGGCCGTTGAGCGTATCATTGGCCGAATAGCGGAAGAAAATCTTCCGGGATTCCTTGATGGCGTGGTCGCCCCGGATTGACCACGTGTCTTTGTCGATCGGGGCGGAGAAGTTGGAAAGAAAATTATTCGTTTCGGTAAACCGGGCGCCGGGCGTATTGGCACGAGGAATGTACTTCAGCAGGTTGCGCGCCACAGGATCGAAACGGCTGGCCGGAATGACGTTGCCCGGGAACGCCGTGCGTACGAAGCGTCCGGCGCGTTGCGGATCGGGGCTGGCGGTGACCGGATCGTAGAGGGTGATGATCTGTCCGGCCTGGTTCCTCGATTGGGAGAAGTCCCCGGCGCGCTGCAATTCGGTGCATGGTCCCGGCGGCGGTCAGGCCGCGCACCCAGCGCAGCCCTTCGTAAGAGACGAAGAAGAAGGTGCGATCCTTGCCGTTGTAGACCTTGGGAATCAGAATCGGACCGCCCAGCGTGCCGCCGAACTGGTTGAAGCGGAACGCGGCCTTCTCCAGGCCGCCGCGATTCACGAAGAAGTCGTTGGCGGTGAGCTTGTCGTTTCGCAGGAATTCGAACAGGCTGCCGTGAAACTGATTGGTACCCGCCTTGGTCACGACGTTGATCACCCCGCCGGCAGTGTTGCCGAATTCGGCGCTGAAATTGTTGGTCTGAACTTTGTACTCTTCCACCACGTCGACCGACGGAAACAGGCCCGGACCGTTGAAGCCGGCCGTTGAATTGGCGCCGCCGTCCAGGTAGAACTGGCTCTGGTTGCTGCGCGACCCGTTGATGGAAATGAACTGATCGTTATACATGCCGTAGGCCACGTCGCGGAAGCCCTGTGAGGCTCGTATTCCCGGAACGAGCGTAGCGAAGCTGTAAGCGTTGCGGCCGTTGATGGGAAGGTCGATGATGCGCTTGTTTTCGATAAGATGGCCGAGCGAAGCCGATCCGGTCTCGAGGGCCGGCGCGCTGGCCGTAACGTTGACCACTTCGGTCGACTGGCCAAGCTGTAAGGCCACGTCGATCGACAGGCTGAGCGCGACGTCAAGCTTGATTTCCTCGCGGACGAAACGTTTGAACCCGCTGCTCTCGACTTCCATCCGATAGACGGCGGGCGCGAGCAGAGGAAACGCGTAAGCGCCGGTGGCGGAGCTGGTGGCGTTGCGGATCTCGTTGGTAGCCGTGTTGACCAGCTTCAGATGCGCGCCCGGAACCGCGGCGTCCGAAGGGTCGTGCACAGCCCCGGAGATCGATCCGGCGGCGGTCTGGCCCCAGGCGCTCGAGCAAAGCGCCGCGATCAGGGCGGCAGAGAGCAACACGTTCATGGGTTCCTCCGATCGAAGATCTGCGGGACAGTATACACCGTAGCCAACAGGATCGGCCGCCGCGATTACTGCCTGAAGGCCGGACTGCTGCTCAGAAGCACATCCACTTCCGCCCGGCTTGGGGCCGACGCCTGCGCGCCCAGCCGCGTCACCGAGATGGCCGCGGCGGCATTGGCGAAAGGGATCGCCTCATCCATCCGCTTGCCCTCCGCCAGCCCGACCGCCAGCGCCGCGTTGAAAGTGTCGCCGGCCGCGGTCGTGTCCCGCACTTCCACCGTGAATGCGGGAAAACGGCGCGGGCCGGCGTCGTCGAGCAGCAGGCACCCTTGATCCCCCATTTTGAGAATCACGGTCTTCGGTCCCAGCTTGCGCAGTTCTCCCGCCAACGCCGGCGCGTCGGCCAGTGTCACCCGCGACGCGGGCCGACCGCACAGCAGCAGCGCCTCGCTCTCATTCGGCGTGAGGATATCCACTTGCGCCAGGAGGCTTGGCGGCAGCGGCTGCGCGGGCGCGGGGTCGAGCACCGTCGTCGCCCCCTCTTCCCGGGCCAGTTTGAGCGCGGCCTCCACCGTATCGAGCGGCGTCTCCAGCTGGAACAGCGCGAGCGACGCGCCGCGCAGCGTCCTGCGCATCGCCTCCACGTCGGCCGCGGCCAGTTCGTGATTCGCTCCCGACGCCACCACGATGGAATTCTGCCCCTGGCGGTCCACCCAGATCAGGGCCACGCCCGTGGCCTGCGCGCGCGTGGCATGTATGAAAGTGACGTCCACTCCGGCGGCCGACAGGCTGGCCTTGAGGTGATCGGCGAACACGTCGTATCCCACCCGGCCGATCATCCGGACGGCTACCGAACGTCCGCCCAGCTTGCCCGCGGCGCATGCCTGGTTAGCGCCCTTGCCGCCCGGAAGCATCTTGAAATCCTGGCCGAGCACGGTCTCGCCCGGCGCCGGAAGACGATCCACCGAAACCACGAAATCCATGTTCAGGCTGCCGACCACCACCAGCGCGGGTTTCACGGTCAACGGGCCAGATCGATGCCGAACTTCTTCAGCTCTTCGGCGTAATAGCGCTTCTGCATCAGGTCCCACTCCTCGCTGCCTTCCGGAATTTCGCGCTTCTGCGAACGGATCTTGTCGCGCGCCGCCCGGTCCACCTTCTCTTCGATCGCGAGCAGGTCCGTGATCGCTTTGACGATTTCCAGGCGCACGTCGTTGGGATCCTTCTTGAAGCGTAGCTCCCGGCTGGTGCGCAGGTTCTTTACCAGCTTGTGCGAGATGTCGGTGATCTTGTCGCGCGAAAGCTTCATATGATCGCCCGTGTCACGGCCCGAAGCGCGGATGACCTTGCGCTGGGTGATCAACGTGTTCTTGATGCGCCGGAACATCTCCTGGTAGCTGACGCCCTCCTGCCGCATATAGTCGCTATACTGACCGAGAATGTCGCGCACCTCGTCATTGAGGCGGTCCTCCACCTCCAACTCCTCGGTGATCAAACTAGTGGTCTGTTCCGCGAGAGCTTGTGGGTGTGCGGTCTCGATAAATGTGGGCGTGAGCCTTTTCGCAACCTGACGGGAAAGATATGCGACAAACTCCCTGGCGATCAGCATCCTTTTGGTTGTCCGACTCCTTCACAAGAAACGCTAGTGTATCACGCTGGGTACCAACCACGTCGATGTTGTTGGTGTCGCTGATCAGCTACATCGACCGTAATACGCTGGCCCTCCTCATCCCCACCATCATGAAGGAGACGCATCTCTCGGCGGAGCAGTACGGATTCATCGTCTCTGCTTTCTCCATTGCTTATATGATCAGCAACCCCCTCTGGGGGGCGCTCCTCGACCGGCTGGGTTTGCGGCTGGGAATGACTCTGGCCGTAGCGTTTTGGACCGCGGCCTCCATGAGCCACGCGCTGGCCGCCGGATTCCTCAGTTTTGCCGTAGCCCGGACCGCACTCGGACTGGGCGAGGGGGCCACCTTTCCCGGCGGACTGCGCGCCGTGATGCAGACCCTTCGCCCGGCCGAGCAGGCGCGGGGAATCGCGGTGGCCTACAGCGGCGGCTCGCTCGGCGCGCTGGTCACGCCGATTCTCGTGACGCCCATCTTTCTGTACTGGGGTTGGCGTTCTGCTTTCCTGTTCACCGGCGCGATCGGCATGGCTTGGCTGGTCATGTGGTTTTTCGTCAGCCGCCGCGACGACGTCAGGTATTTCCAGCCCAAGCGGGTCCCGGGCGCCACGCCGCCCCCCCGTCCCCGTTTCACAGACGCCCGCGTGTGGAGCTTCATCCTCGCCTACGGGCTGGGCGCCACGCCGCTGGGCTTTGTCCTCTATGCCTCCGCCATTTACCTGCATCAGGCTCTGGGCAAGGACCAGGCGTTTCTGGGAAAGGTGCTGTGGATTCCGCCGCTCGGCTGGGAGGTCGGCTATTTCTTCTGGGGCTGGCTGGTGGACCGCATGACTGCGGCCGGGATTCCGAGAATCACCGCTGTGCAGCGGCTCATGTTGGCCGCGGTCGTCATGAGCCTGCCTCTCGCCGTGGTGCCCTGGCTCACCTCCACCTGGCTGGTGCTGCTCGAGCTTTTCTTCGCCATGTTCGTGATTGTCGGCTTCGTGGTCCCATCGGTCGCCTATGCGACCGATGTGTACGCCGCCGACCATTCCGGCCTGATCGCCGGAATCGGCGCCGGAGCCTATGGAGCGATCGTTGCCCTGACCATGCCGCTGTTCGGCCACCTGTTCGATTTGCGGCGCTATGACCTGGCGTTCGCCGTGGCGGCGGTCCTGCCGGCGGCGGGCTATGGCGGCTGGGTCTGGATCAACCGCGCGCAGTTGCGGGCCGCGCCCGCTCGCGGAAACGTCTGAAATTCGGCCTCACGGTAAACTGAAACTATGGTCGAGATTACCTGGCTCGGACATGGGACGTTCCAGCTTCGCCTGCCCGCCGGCGAAGTCTTCCTTCTGGACCCCTGGATCGAAGGCAACCCTGCCCATCCGGCCGGTCATACTATCGACCGCCTGGATGCCATCCTCATTTCCCACGGCCATTTCGATCACATACACGACGCCGTGCCGTTGGCGAAGAAGTTCTCGCCGAAGGTCGTTGCCATCTACGAGACCGGTCACTGGCTCGAATCGAAAGGAGTGCAGAACGTCTCCCCGATGAACAAGGGTGGCTCCCAGACCGTCGGCCCAGTGACCGTTACCATGACGCACGCGGTCCACAGTTGCGGCATCCTTGACGACGGTAAGATCATCTACGGCGGCGAGGCGTCGGGCTACGTCCTGCGCTTCGAGGACGGTCGTGCGGCCTACTTTTCCGGCGACACCAACGTGTTCTCGGATATGCATCTGATCGAGCAGTTATACCATCCGGAACTGGCCTTCCTGCCGATCGGGGATCTCTACACCATGAGTCCACGTGAGGCCGCCATGGCCTGCGGGCTGCTCAAACCGAAGCAGGTGATCCCGATGCACTTCGGCACGTTCCCGCCGCTGGTGGGGAGGCCCGGTCAACTTGCCGATCTGATTGCCGACCTGCCCACGAAGGTCCTCGCGCTCGAGCCGGGCAAGCCAGTCAACTGGTGATTGCTGCACGCCGTTGCCCGGGAGCTGCGCGGCGCGCAGAAGGACGCACCGGGCATCTCGGACTGTCGAGTCCGGCTCTCCGGCGCGGGTCGCGCTCGCTGGTCGAGACACGGTCACCGAATGCCGGCATGGCCGGGTGATACTGTACGATCGCAGTGGGGTGCTCGTTTCAGATCGAAGGCAACTTCGGGGGAACGGACGGCATCTCGGAAAGGCTGCCTCAGAGCCATGCCGGCGAGATCCATGCTCCTCGCCGTGCCGGATGCGTGGCCACTCGGTCGGGTGCGGTCGCCGTGCGCGCGGGAGGTTTCGACTCCGCTCAGATCGCTTTCCAAGATCGGCGGACCCTGCGTGATCCGTGAACGGGATCTTGTGCCGAATGCCCGCACGGCGCACGGCCCGGACGGTGTAGTCACTCTCGTAAACCCGCTACAATTTTGGATGACGGCTCGCAGGTGGATACCAAGGAAAAGCGGCGGCTGATCGGACGCGCGCCGGGGCGCATCGATCTCATGGGTGGGGCCGGCGCTCACATGGGCAGCCTCGTACTGTTGACCACCACGGCGGAGGCCGCCTGGGCCACCACCGAGTTGCGGGGGGATGCGCGGATCGTCGTCTACAACCCGCAAATGGCCGATTGCGGCTGGCGGGATCATGCGGAGTTCTCATTGGCGGATCTGTCCGGCGACGAGTGCGTCCGGGATTTGGTCTCGGCGCCGGGGCTGCGCTGGTCCGCGCACGCTCTGGGGGCCTTCTTCCTGTTGAAGGAGTGGTTCCCGGATCGCATTACATACGGCGCGAACGTCTACCTGAAATCGGACATTCCCATGGGAAGGGGCGTCGGCGCATCGGCGGCTGTCGGGGTGGCCCTGATGAAGACAATCGCCTCCGCCTACGGCATCGGGCTGGCCGGAGCTGAGTTGGCAGAGGCGTGCCAATGGGTGGAAAGCATCATCGCCGAATCGCCATCCGGCGTCGCTTCGCAGCTGGCTTCGGCGCTGGGAGACGAAGGGCATTTCCTGCCCCTGCTCTGCCAGCCATGCCAGCCACGAATGGCCGTCCTTCTTCCTCCCGAGCTCAAACTATGGGTGGTCGCTTCAAGTGCGCCGCGCGCGGCGGCGCCGGATTGCGATGCGGCCCGCGCGGCCACATTCATGGCGTACAAGATGATTTGCGATTGGGAGGGCCTGACCGTGCTGCCGGACGAAGCGAGCCGGATTCCGCGCTGGACGGACCCGAATTGGAAAGGGTATCTCGCCAATGTCGCGCCTTCCCTGTTCCGCTCGAACTACGAGTTGAGGCTCCCCGAAACGCTCACCGCGGCCGAGTTTCTGGGAAACGGCCAGACGCACGTCGACCCGTTCACGCAGATCGTGCCCGGTATTGTCTACCATCCGCGGGCCTGCGCGCGGCAGGTGATCGAGGAAAATCTGCGCGCCCGGCTGTTCCTCGAACTGGCGCGCGCCGGGACGGGCTTCGAGGAGATGGGGGAGCTGATGTACCAATCCCATTTCGCCTACACACAGTCCGGGCTGGGCTCGGAGGCGGCCGATCAGGTTGTCAGCCTCGTTTGCGAGGAGGGCCCGTCGAAAGGACTGTATGGGGCCAGAATCACGGGAGCCGGTTCGGGAGGCACGGTCGTGGTGCTGGGCCGCAATGACGCCGGAGCAGCGATGGCGCGGGTGGTGGAGCTCTTTGCCGGGCTCGAAGGCAGGCCGCCGCTGATCTTCGAAGGGAGCTCGATGGGGGCCGACCGGTTCGGCATCCTGGAGGGCTGACCGCAGGCTATTCCGGGCGCCCCGCGGATTGCGCCGCCATTTTCGAATACAACGATCCCCCGCGCTGCCCCAAGGCGATCAAACCCCACGAAAGCACCACGAGGTACCCGATCGCCTGGAAGAACAGGATGTAGGCGATAGCGTCCGTACGGCTGAATCCGAACGGCGTCAGCACGCTTACGGCGACAAACTGGTAAATTCCCACGTAACCCGGCGTCGAAGGCAGTGCGCTGCCCAGCCCCAGCCCGGCTACCAGCAGGAAGGCAAGCGGCAGCCCGATGGTCAGTCCGATGGCGTGCGCGCTGAGCACCGTCGTCAGGCCGTCCAGCAGCCAGATGACGGCCGTCAGACCCAGAAACCGGACCAGGCGCCCGGCGTCATGGAAGCTGCGGATCCCCTGCAGTCCCTGGCGCAGGATGTGCTCGACCGTTTCCCGCAGCCGGTGCGGAACCGGCAGGCGCCCCAGCAGGCGGAACCAAAGCGATTCGAAAGCCGGCACCACGGCAATGCAGGTGACCCCGGCGAGTCCGAGGATGGCGAAAGGCCGTGCCGCGTCGGCCAGCCATCCCGGCCGCTCGCGTAGCGTCAGCAGAACCGTTCCGCTGATGGTGATGAGCGCGATTGCGTCCACCACGCGCTCCGACAGCGCTGTCGTCAGCACGAATGCCCGGCTCATCCCGCAGCGGCTGCTGATCATGACCGTGCGGACCACTTCTCCGGCGCGGGCCGGCAGAACGTTATTTCCCAGATATCCCGCCGAGGTAGCCCAGAACGCCAGCGGCACGGGAACAGGCGCTTCCGCCAGCAGCAGGACCCGCCACCGGTACGCTCTGAGGAACAGCGCCAGCGAAATCGACACCAGGGCCAGCGCCACCTCCGGCGGCCGCGCCCCGCGGACGATGCTCCACACGCGCGCCCACTCGATCCCGCCCAGGGAGTAATAAAGAAGCCCGGCCGCCAGCGCCAGCGAGAGGATCCAATAGATCGCGTGAGGGCGGGGCGCGGTCAGCTTCTCATTCGCTTCGGCGGGTCCCGGCAGTTTGGGGGATTCCATGAAAGCGCTCGGCCAAGCCCTTATGGCGAGACCGCGTGTCCTCCGTAGGCCTGCAGCACGTCCGCCGCTTTTCCGTCCATCATCAACTCTCCATGATCCAGCCACAAGGCGCGGTCGCAAAGCTGCATGACCATCGCCGCCGAGTGCGAGACGCAAAGCAGCGTCTTGCCCGCATTGCGGAACTCCATGATCTTCTCGAAACATTTTTCCTGGAATCCCTGGTCGCCCACGGCCAGCACCTCGTCGATGATGAGAATTTCCGGTTCCAGGTTGAGAGCGACTGAAAACGCCAGCCGCAGGATCATGCCGCTCGAGTAGGTGCGCAGCGGCTCGTTGATGAATTCGGCGATGCCGGAGAACTCCACGATGGAGTCATATAGCCCCCTGGTGCGGTCGCGGGTGAAGCCCAGCAGGGACGCATTCAGGTAAATGTTCTCGCGGCCGGTAAGATCGGCATGGAATCCGGATCCGAGCTCCATCATGGCCGCGATCCGTCCGTCCACCTGCACCGAACCGATTTCCGGGGCGGCCAGCCCGCACACCAGGCTCAGCAGTGTGCTTTTTCCGGCGCCGTTCCGGCCGACCAGGGCCACTGTCTCGCCGTCGGAGATCTGGAACGAGATGTTCTTCAGGGCGTAAAAATCGTGTTCAGCGCTGCGGCGGAACCAGTCCCGGAAATGCTGGCGCATCAGCTTCCGGCCCGTGTGCCGCTGGAAGATCTTCGAGACCTGCTGGAATCGGATGGCCCCCATTTCAGATGTGGTTATAAAACCCGCGCTTCAACCTGGCGAAAACCAGGAAGCCCAAACCGAGCATCAGGATCGACCCGATTGAAAGCCTCCACATGAGCGACGCCGGCGGCGCAATTCCCTCCATCAATATGAATCGCTGGGCGAAGATCATCGCCGCCAGCGGGTTGTATTTGTACAGCAGCTGGAATTTCTGCGAATCCGCCGGAAAATAAAAGACCGGAACCAGGTAAAACAGAACCGTGCTGGCGGACTCCACCATGTATCGGATGTCTCGCGTGTAAACGTTAAGGCTGGCGAAGATCAGCGCCAGTCCGCACACCAGGATCACCTCCATGATCCACACCACCGGCAGCCACAGCCAATGCACGTTGACGCTCTTTCCGTACAGCAGGGCGAGGCCCAGCAGGAGCCCGATCTGAATCAGGAGATGGAGCGTGTTCGAAAGCACGCTGGCCAAGGGAATGATTTCTCTCGGAAAGGGTACCCGCTTGATCAAATTGGCGTTGTCGATCAGCGACGTGGTGCCGGAGATCCATGCCAGCGTGAAAAAATTGAACGGAACCAGCCCGCAAAGCAGAAACAGGGGAAACTGCGGCGAAGGAGCGTTGGGTATGACCTTTGTGAAAACGAAGGTCAGCACGGCCATCATCACGAGCGGGTTCAGCAGAGACCAGAACACACCCAGCGACATGTTGCGGTACCGGATTCGAAAATCCTTGAGCACCAGGTTCTGCAGTACGAAATTATATTCCCCGATCCACATCCGCATCCAAATGATAACAAGCGGGCCTACTTGGGCGGAAGGATGCGGTCGATGCCCGGGCGGATGCCGTAGTCCGGGCTCAGCCGGCGATAGTCGGTGGCCGCGCGCGCGTTCCAGTCCCAGGCCACCCGCCCGTCCCGCAGAGTCATCTCGCATACCAGCCGCTCACGGCCGGCGATCCTTCCCCCGTAAGCGTCGCCGTACCCGAACGAGCCCTGCAGCACCGTCCACAGGGCCACGTCGGCGGCCGCCCCCACGGTAAGGTGGCCCAAATCCGGACGGCCGATCACCTGCGCCGGATTCCAGGTTGCCCGCAGGATCACCTCTTTCAACGGCATGCCCAAAGCACGGAATTTCGATAGCGTGGTCGCCATATCCATCATCGGGGCGTTCATGCTCTGCGCGTGCAGGTCGGTGGAAATGGTATCCGGCCAGAAGCCCTGCTCGACCGCCGGCGCGGCGTTGCGCAGCACGAGGCTCTGCCCGCCGTGCCCCACGTCGAATTTGACGCCCCGTTGACGGGCCAGCTTGAGATATTCGTACAGCTTTCCATTCGCATCCACCCACGGCACGGGCCCGCGGAACATGTGAGTCGTGATGTCGCCCGGGCGCAGCCGCTCCGTCACCAGCTTCCAGTAAGGCCGCTCGGGAAGAAAATAGCCGAAATCCACCATCACCGGAAGGCCGGCCAGTTTGCCGGCTTCGATGGCCCGATCGACCGAAGTCCAGTCCGGAAGCTGGTAGTGCGCCGTTTTCACGCCTACCACGACGTCCTTGTTCCTGGCCGCGACCGCGGCAACCTCTTTGGGCTGGAAATCGGAGGCGACCTGCTCGGTGACGTCCGCCATCATCCCCAGCCCGGCGATATTGATCAGGGCCAGCACGCGCGTGCGGACGCGGTCGATGACGGTGTGGCGAAAGGTCGCGAAGTTGCGCCAGCCGGAGCTGCCGGCGTCGACCATGGTGGTCACGCCCGAGCGGAAGCTGAAGGCGTCGGGCTGGACGCTGTTGTCGCCCGCCCAGGCGTCGCGAACTCCGGTAGTGTGGAACAGATGCGTATGGATGTCCACGATTCCAGGCGTGATGTAGAGCCCGGCGGCGTCGATGGTCTTTCGCGCGCCCGATGGATCGATGTCGGGAGCGACGGCCGCGATCCTGCCGCCCTGGATGGCGACGTCGCGGCGGCCGTCGATGCCGTTCTTCGGGTCGATGACGTAGCCGCCCTTGAGCAGCAGATCGTACTGAGCCG
>DATJFH010000213.1:0-44392 GCA_035495815.1 Bryobacteraceae bacterium | reverse complement strand
GCGGGAGCCGGATCGCGCCACATATTTTACACTCGGAACGTGGAGCACAAATCGGCAGGACGGAGGAAAACTGTCCTTTGGGCCGCGCTCGGTGTCGGGCTCGTGATCGCTGTCGCGGTGCTCATCGTCGTGTATCCACGGCTCAAGCGGGAGAGATCGCTTATCGGGGTTGTCCTCATTGAGAACGTGGACCCGAGAAAGCAACTGCCCATCCAAAACGTGGAGATCACGGCGGAAGCCGGCGGCGTTGCTGCGAGGGCGAAGACCGATGCTGCGGGCTTCTTCCGGCTGAGTTGGCGCGCCCTGGGATGGCGGCGTGAGCAGGTTGCGCTCAGGGTTTCGCATCCGGACTACGAGTTGCTCGAAGTCACGGTACCGCTCAGCGACGAGTTTTTTATCGCCCGCCTGAAGCCCTCCGGTTCCGCTCAGGATAGAAAATCCGGCGGGTCGGAAGTTCTCGTGTCGAACATTCACATCCGGTATGCCGTCAAGGCTACCACCGTCGTCAACGTTGGGAGCACCACAAAAACCTTTGAAGTCGTCAACGTCGGCAACGTGCCTTGCGAAGGCCGGACCCCGTGCTCGCCTGACGGCAAATGGAAGGCCGCGGTCGGCTCGCTGTCCCTCGACGCCGGCGAGCGCCAGTCATTTCAGAATGTGAGAGTCTCCTGTATCGCAGGGCCCTGCCCGTTCACCAGGATCGAGTCGGACGGATTTTCCCGCGGCGGCCGAAAGATCGACATCTCGGTTCGCGCCTGGTCTGACACGGTCACTTTTCTAGTGGAGGCCGAGGTGGTTCACACCATGCTGAGCGACACGATTCGCCGGGCATACCCCTCGATCTTCGGCCGCGCGATGACCTTTACCATGCCACCCACCGGCCAGGGGCCGAGCATCGAAGCGGAGGTCGACGGGCTCCAGATCGTGTTCCCGTTGGGTCCGGATCTCAAGCTTTCGTGGGCCTCATGCGGCGCCCAGATCGCTTCGAATCGGATCAAGCTCTATAGCTGCGAGCTCAACCCGGGATACCGATTCAAATAGCTGCGATTCCATCGCTTTCCCTTGCGCCCGCCCGATTCTCCCTGGTGGCCATGGGAGGCAGGATCTGCCCGGCTAGGCCCCTCGAGGCCGGCCCACGCGTATTCATGGAGCGTTTGGCCGAGTATACTAGCGGGCATGGTGCGCCTGCTGATCATCGCCGCCTTCGTTTCCCTGCTGGTCTACGCCGACCTGCCGACGCGCCGCGCCTTCCCGGGGCAAACCCGGGTCAAGCTCTCGATTCGCGACGAGTCCGGGCGCCCGACCGGCGTGCGTCTCCGAGTCACCAACGCCGCCGGGGAATACTACGCGCCGCTCGGCCACCTGCCCATGCCCGATCCATCCCGCCGCACCGCCGGCGACCTGATCCTCGGCGACGGCGATCAGATCCCTCTCGAGTTGCACGCGCTGGTTTACGACGGCGTCGAAATCGACCTGCCGCCGGGAAGCTACCGCTTCGCCGCGCGCAAGGGACTTGAATACGAGCTCGTCGATCGGAAGGTGGAGATCGCCAAAGGGGAGCGCCAGACGGTCGCGCTGCCCCTCCGCAAGTACGCCGATTTCGAGGCGCAGGGCTGGTATCCGGGCGACACGCACATGCATTTCCCGGATCTGAACGGCGTACGCTACCAGATGGAATGCGAGGGCCTGCGGGTCTGCAGCCTGCTGCTGCTCAAGGGTGGATACAAGGCTCCGCCGCATCCCGGCGAGGGCAACTTTCAGAACGTCGAGTACTTCACAGGCAAGCTGGCCAATGTTTCCGACCCGCGCCACTTCGTGAAAGTGGGCGAGGAGTTCCGCCACGGCCTGCTGGCCCACCTGATTTTCCAGAATCTGAAGTCCATCGTGTGGCCGGTCAGCACCGGCGCGCTCCGCGAAAACGGCGCCGGCGGTTTCGACTGGCCGCTGATGCTGCACGCCTCCGACGACGCCCACGAGCAGGGCGCCCTGGTCACTTGGGCCCACTGGCCATACCCCTCCATGGAAGCTCCGCTCGATATCGCGCTCGGCAGGATCGACTCGCTGGACATCCTGACTACCGGCAATCCCTTCGAGCACCATCCCGTTCTGGTGGACATCTATAAAATGCAGGGACCCAAAGCCTACTCGAAGCCGCCGATCGAGATGTATTACCACTATCTGAACTGCGGCTTCCGGGTGGCGGTCTCATCCGGCTCCGACAAGATGGCGCTGAATCCGCCGATGGGCTCGGCGCGGACTTACGTGAAAACAGAAGGCGCGCTCAGCTACGATTCCTGGATCGAAGGGATTCGCAAAGGCCGCACTTTCATCAGCACCTACCCGCTGCTGGAATTCTCGGTGGACGGCAAGCAGGCCGGCGACACGATCGCGCTCACGCCGGGCAAGGCGAAGCTGCGGGTCCGGGCCCGCGCGCGCTCGCTCGAGCCGTACGAAAAACTGGAGATCATCGTCAACGGCAAAGTCGTGCGCACGGCGGCCCCCTCGGGCGATCACTTCGATGCGGTAATCGAGGATTCGATCGCAGTCGACCGGGGCGGATGGATTGCCGCCCGCGCGCACGGCCCCAAGATGCTGCCCTACGGAGCCACCTGGTGGAAGATGCCGGTGTTCGCGCATTCGTCGCCGGTTTATCTGGATATGCCCGGACGCCCGGCCGAGTCCGCGGAATCGGCGGCGCTGCTGCTCGATCAGCTGGGGTATTTCGAGCGCTGGGCGGAAAGCAAAGCCCGGTTCCCGTCTCCGGAGAACCGGCGGGAAGCGCTCGGGTATGTCGCCAAGGCCAAGGCCGTTTATGCGAAGCTGACCAAATGATCAGCCGAAGAACGCTCATCGCGGCGCTGCTCCAGAAGCCCGGCCGCCTGATTATCGACACGCACCTGGAAGTCTGGACACTCGATCCGCGCTTCCCGTTCCATCATCCGGAGCGCCCGAACCTGACGGTCCCCATGGCCGCGCCGATCGAGAATCAGGTGGAGCAGATGCGCGAGTTCGGCCTGAAATATGCCGTGCTCGTCAACCCCCGCTATTTCGGCTGGGACAATTCGTACATCAGCCACAGCCTGCACCGCTATCCGAAGCTGTTCGTGGCGCACGGCCTGATCGACCCGGAAGATCCCAAGGTGGCCGAACGCCTCCGGTACTGGGTGAAAGAGCACGGATTTCAGGGTATGCGCTTCAGCCCGATCTACCATCCGAAATCCACCTGGCTCAACTCCAGACAGCACTATCCGCTGTGGCGCGAGGCGGAGAAGCTGGGCGCGGTCTTCAATTACTACATCCTGCCGCATCAAATGCCCATGCTGGAGGAGATGGCGGGACGCTTCCCGGGCGTGAAGATCGTGGTGGACCATCTGGGCAAGCCCGACCTGCGCCAGGCCGATCCGTGGCCCGAGTTTAGAAAAATGTTCCGGCTGAAGCGCTTCCCGCAAGTCTGGATCAGCGCGTCGGAACCCTACGAGCTGTCGCTGACCAAGGAGTATCCCTACCGCGATACGTACCCGTTCTTCAAAGCCGTGTACGAGGAGTTCGGCGGAAAGCAGTTGATCTGGGGCACCGGATATCCTCGCCCGCGCTGGGAGCTGCCGATGGATAAGGAGCTGGAGTTCGTCGACCGCCACCTGGACTTCTATACCGCCGAAGACAGGGAACGGTTATTGGGCACGAATGCGCTGAAGATCTGGCGCTTTCCATCCTAAAATCGGGCGATCAATCCGATGCGAACCGCCCGTGGAAAGCCTGGGGAGATGTTGGTGTTGTTGTCCGCGTTCAGGTAATATTTCCGGTTAAACAAATTCTCCAGGTTGGCCTGAAGCCGCACGGTCTCCGTGAGCGAATAGTAGACGGCCGCGTCCGCCCGGGTGTAGCCCGGCAGGACGACCGTATTGTCGATGGCGGCGAACATGTCGGACCGGTTCAGAATTCCCAGCCCGGCTCCCAGCCGCGGCCGGATCTGGTAGCTGTTCCACAAGGAGAAGGCATGGCGCGGCGCCTGAGCTACCTGTGCTCCGGCGCGCGCGGCGGCGGTGGCGCTGGTCACGAAGGCGTCCTGAAGGGCGTACCCTCCGGCGATTTTCCAGGCCCGCGTGAGGTTCCCGGTCGCTCCGATTTCGACGCCGTTGGTACGCTGGCTGCCGGTCTGCACGATCCGGGCCGGATCGTTGGGATCGGTGGACCGGGTATTGGTGCGGTCCAGGCGATAGACCGCCGCTGTCAGCGAGAGCGGACGCGCCAGGTCCCACTTTACCCCGGCTTCGTAGTTGTGGAACCTCTCCGGCTTGACTTGCTGGGTGATGGTGGTCAGGGAAGAGAACTGGTCGCCGGAACCCGGCAGATACGACACGCTGTAGCTTCCGTAGATCGAAACCGGAGCCAGCGGCTTGAATACGGCGCCGGCGCGCGGCGAGATCAGATTATCGATCCGGCGGAGGTCCTCGCCGCTCCGGTTGTTGTGATACAGCAGATCGAAATGATCGATGCGGACGCCGGCGACCACCTGCAGGTAGCGGGAAAGTTCCATCTGATCCTGCAGGTAGACCGCGCCCAGATTGAGCTGGAGGTGATTGTCGGCGTCGGTGGCGCTCTGGCGGAAGCTGACGGGCGTCCGGATCACCGGATTCGAGTAGGGCGCGAGAACGGAGGCAGCCGTGCCATTGAAGAAACCCGTATTGCGGAAGTTGTCCGTCAGCTGGCGGCCCACTTCCGCGCCGGCGAGAAGCGTGTGCCGGACCCGGCCGGTGGACGCCGTGCGGGTCAGATCCGTCTGGTTGAAAAAGTTCAACCGGGTGGTGGCATTGTTATACGCGGAAAGAGCCACCTGGGCCTGGTCGGAGGTGACCGCGCCGGGGACGAAATTCTGATATCCGCGGTCGTAGCCGCCGAAATGGGTACGGTTGCGAAGATTCCAATCGCCCAGTTGATGCTCGATCGCCGCCGAGCCGAGATTGACCGCGGCTCTCACATAGCTGTCATCGGGGTTGCCGTAGAAGGTGGATAGGGCCACGCCGGCAGGCCGCCCGCGAAAGGAGGTGATCCCGCGGTCGGCTGTGCGGTAGTCCCGGAAATGCTCGTAGCCGAGGGAGACCTTGGTCTGATTCCCCGCCATCAGCGTCAATGCCGGACTCACGCCATACCGCTCCAGATTGACGTAATCGCGAAAACTACCGGAGTTTTCATACATGCCGTTCAGCCGGAAGGCGATCTTTTCGCCGAACGGCTGGTCGAAGTCCGCGGCGATGCGTTTGTCGCCGAAGGAACCGCCCTGCAGGGTGAGTTCGCGCAGCGGTGTGTAGCCCGCTTCCTTGGTCACGCGGTTGATGACCCCACCGGCCCCTCCACGCCCGAAGATCATGGCGTTCGGACCTTTGAGCGCCTCCACGCGGTCGAGATTGTACAGGTCGCGGTAATACTGGACGTCGTCACGAACGCCGTTGACGAAGAAGTCGGCCGAGGTGCTGTTGCCGCGGATCACGAGCTGATCGCGATTGTTTTCGCCCTGATGAGCGGTGACTCCGGGGACGTAGCGGACCACGTCGGCGATGCTCATCATCATCTGATCCCGGATCAGCTCCTGGGTCACCACGGTGATCGATTGCGGCGTGTCGCGCAGCGGGGTCAGGGTCTTGGTCGCCGTGCTGCTGGCGGCCGTCAGGTAGCCGGCGCTCGCGGTGACCGTAACTTCGCTGCGAACCGGCAGTATCTGCAATTGAATGGCAACAGGCGCGGCGCCCTCCCTGTCCACGCGAACAGCGCAGGTGGCCTCCACAAAGCCGTCCCGGACAACCCTCAGGGTATAGTCTCCCGGCTCGAGTTGCAGCGAGAACTCCCCGCCCGCGCCGGAAACGGCCGGCGGTTCCAGCGCGCCACCCTGGCCGATAGCTGTAACTTGTGCGTCCCGGATGGGGGCGCCGGTGGGGTCGAGGACGGTCCCGCGAACCGCCGGCGTCGGCTCCTGCGCCCATGACCGGCAGAGAAGCGCAACCGCCGCCAGCGCCGCGCGCGACCACCGGAGCGCTCTGCCCCGGCGCTCCGCCATCTGCAAGTGAGTCGCAAGAAAATGAGTGTCTGCCATGAAGATTTCGGCCTGCTTGGTTCAGATTAGGGGACCGGCGGCCATTCTGTCAACATGAAATTGCAAATCAGTTGCAAAAAGAGCCGAACGGGGAAAGCGCCGGGCCGAGCGGTTCCGGCAGGGGACCACCGGCGGTCCCGGAGCCGTCTGCCGGGCGCGATTCGGCGCCGGCCGGCGGCAGTGCGGCGTGCTAAAATAAGGGTTAATCCCGCTTATATTTTGGAGCCAATTTGCCAGACCAAGACCCGCCTCAGACACCACCCTCGCAGATGCCTTTAGGCGGCGGCGACAAGAACCTGATCCCGATCAACATCGAAGACGAGATGAAGCGTTCTTATCTCGACTACTCGATGAGCGTCATCGTAGGCCGGGCGCTGCCCGATATCCGCGACGGGTTGAAGCCGGTGCATCGAAGAATCCTGTTCGGAATGCACGAGCTGGGTCTCGCGCCGAACAGGCCCCCGCGCAAGTGCGCCAAGATCACCGGGGACGTGATGGGAAAATACCATCCCCACGGAAACGCGCCCATTTACGACGCCCTGGTGCGCATGGCGCAGCCGTTCAACCTGCGCTACCCGCTGGTGGACGGCCAGGGGAATTTCGGCTCGGTGGACGGCGATCCGCCGGCGGCCGAACGGTACACCGAGGCGCGGCTCTCGCGCATCGCCACCGCCCTGCTGGAAGATATCGACAAGGAGACCGTCGACTTCCGGCCCAATTACGACGACACCGAGCAGGAGCCGGAAGTGCTCCCCACGCGCGTCCCGAACCTGCTCATCAACGGGTCCTCCGGCATCGCGGTGGGGATGGCGACCAACATTCCGCCGCACAATCTCACGGAGATTATCGAGGCCACCATCGCGCTCATCCGCAACCCGGCCACGCCGCTGGCGAAGATCATGGAGATGGTCCCCGGGCCCGATTTTCCGACCGGCGGATTCATCCTGGGCAAGCAGGGAATCTACGACGCGTTCACCACCGGACGCGGGCACCTCAAGATCCGCGCCAAGGCATTCACCGAGCCCATGGGCAAGGACCGGGAGCAGATCGTAGTTACCGAGATTCCCTACCAGGTCAACAAATCGCGGCTGATCGAAGCCACCGCCGCGCTGGTCAACGACAAGAAGCTGGAAGGCATCTCCGAAATCCGCGACGAAAGCGACCGCGACGGCATGCGCATCGTGTACGAGTTGAAGCGCGGCGAGCAGGCGGAAGTCGTCCTGAATAATCTGTATAAACAGACCCAGCTGCAGACCGGCTTCGGCATCATCATGCTGTCCATCGTGCACGGGCAGCCGCGCGAGCTGGGACTGATCGAGTGCATCAAGCGGTTCATCGAGCATCGCGTGGACGTGGTGCGGCGGCGCACCGAGTACGAGCTGCGCAAGGCGCGCGACCGCGAGCATCTGCTGCTGGGCTTCCAGAAAGCGCTGCAGAACCTGGACGCGGTGATCCAGTTGATCCGCGCCTCGGGCAGCCCCCGTGAAGCCCGCGAAGGATTGATCGCGCGCTTCGAATTCACCGAAAAGCAGGCGCAGGCCATTATCGAGATGCAGCTCCAGCGCCTGACGGGCATGGAGCGCCAGAAGATCCTCGACGAGCTGGCCGATATCCAGCGCCGCATTGCGGAATACCTCGAGATTCTCGGTTCGGAGAAAGTACTCAAGGATCTGATCGTCAAAGAGCTGAAGGAGATCCAGAAGGACTACGGCGACGAGCGCCGCACCCAGATTATCGAAGACACGGGCGAGATCCGGCTGGAGGACCTGGTGGCGGTGGAAGACGTGGCCGTCACGGTGACGCGCGGGGGCTACGTGAAGCGCACCAGCGTCGATACGTACCGGCGCCAGTCGCGCGGCGGCAAGGGCCGCATCGGCATGGGGACGCGCTCGGAGGATTTCGTCGAGCACCTGCTGGTGGGCTCCACGCACAGCTACCTGCTGATCTTCACCAACCAGGGGCGCGTCTTCTGGCTGAAGATCTACGAGATTCCCGACGCCTCCACTACCGGCAAAGGCAAGAACATCAACAACCTGATCAATCTTCAGCCGGACGAGACCGCCAAGGCCTTCCTGGCGGTGGGCGAGTTCGTGCCGGACAAGTTCATCATCATGGTCACCAAGCACGGCGTGATCAAAAAATGCGAGCTGACGGCGTTCAATAATCCCATGTCGCGGGGCATTATCGCGCTGAGCCTGGACGAAGGCGACGAACTGATCGCCGCCCGTCTGACGGACGGTGACAATTACGTATTCCTGGGGTCGCATGAAGGCAAAGCCATCCGCTTCGCCGAGAAGCACGTGCGGCCGATGGGGCGTCCGGCGCATGGCGTTCGCGCCATGGCTCTCGAAAGCGGGGATTACCTGGTGGGCATGGAGATCGTGGAGGAGAGCGGGCTGATCCTGTCGATTTCCGAGCACGGCTACGGCAAGCGGACGCCGCTCAAGGACTACCGGCTTACGGCGCGGGGCGGAAAGGGCATCATCAACATGAAGACGTCCCAGCGCAACGGGAAGGTGGTGGCGATTCTCTCGGTGAAGGAAGACACCGATATCATGATCGTGACCAAGGACGGCAAGATCATTCGCCTCGAATCGGCCGAGATCCGGCAGGCGGGGCGCTCGACACAGGGCGTGCGTCTTGTCAAGATGGAGGAAGGCGACGGCGTGGCCGCCGCCGGAGTGATTCCGGATTCGGACGAAAACGGCAGGAACGGTTCGAACGGGCAGGGGGATCTGCCGCTGCAGTAAGGCACGGTGATGGAAGAGAAACAGCAGCAACTGTTCTCCATTCTGCGGGACATGGGCCAGGTGATCGTGGCCTATTCCGGCGGAACGGATTCCGCCTACCTGGCGTGGGCGGGGACGCAGGCGTTGGGAGACAAGTCGGTGGCCATCACGGCGGACTCCGCTTCGATCCCGGAATCGCACAAACGGGACGCGATCGATTTTGCGCGCCGCTACGGGATCCGTCACGAGATGATCCCCACGCACGAGTTCGAGAATCCGGACTATCTGCGCAACGACGCCAACCGCTGCTTCCACTGCAAGGACGAGCTGTTCGACCGGCTGGAGCAGGTGGGCCGCGAGCGCGGCATCGGGCACATCGTGTACGGGGTGAACCTGGACGATCTGGGCGATTACCGTCCGGGCCAGAACGCCGCCAGGATTCACCAGGTGCGGGCGCCGCTGGTGGAAGCGAAGCTGTCGAAGGCGGAGATCCGGGAACTGTCGCGCCAGGCCGGCCTGCCGACCTGGGACCGGCCCGCGGCCGCCTGTCTCAGCTCGCGGATACCCTACGGAACCCCGGTTACGATCGAAAACATCAAGAAAGTCGAGAACGGGGAAGAGGAGCTGAAGAAGCTCGGCTTCCGCCAGTTCCGGGTGCGGTTCCACGGCGAAATCGCCCGAATCGAAATCGCCCGCGACGAAATGGAAAAAGCCCTCAACCTGGAGATGGCGGGGAAGTTTACGGCGATCTTCAAGAAGCTCGGCTTCCAGTACGTGGCCCTGGACCTCGAAGGCTACCGGCAGGGATCGCTGAACGAAGTGCTGATCCAGGCCGCGCCGGCGGGAATCAGCCAGGCTTAACGGCTTCCGGCGCCCGCCAGGTCGAGCGGCGGCAGTTCGGCCGAGGGCAGCGGAACTTCCAGAAATCCGGCCAGGGTGGGGGCGATGCTGCGCATGTCGATCCGGCCCAGATCCAGCCCCTTTTTCACTCCCGGACCCGCAAAAATGAACGACGCCAGCAACTCCGGATGCTCGGGCGAGTATCCGTGCGCTCCGCCCGTGCGGACGGTCCGCAGCAGCGGCCCTTCCGTTCCCGAGACGATGACGAAGCCCGGTTTCACGTCCACGAAGAATGCCGCATCGGGCGGCCCTCCCATCTCGGCGATCTGCCGACGATCCAGAATTTTCACGATTCCGTTGGCCGGGTCGGCTGCCAGCTCTTTCAGAAGAGCTTCCACCCGGGCGCGAGTCTTTTCGTCCTTAGGATCTTTGAGCATGATCGCCGCCGAGCCGGCCGACGACCAGGCCTGCGCACGCCAGGCGTTGACCGTTGACGACCGCGAGGACCTGTTCGGATTGGGGGTAATCAACCCCGCCCTGGCGAACGCCGCGTTCAGGCTGAGCAGCGTGTCGGTGCGGGCAAAGCCATGGTCGGAGACGATGCAGATGGCGGCGCCCGGAGCCGCGGCTTCGAGACTTTCCTCGAGCACGGCGAGCATCCTGTCGATCTCTTCCAGCGCCGCGAAGGACTCCGGGCTGTAGGGGCCGGACGCATGCTCGACGTGATCGACCGCGCCCAGGTGAAGAGTCAGGAAGCGCACCCCTTTTTCGCGGAGGAGCGCGGCGGCGTAGCGGGTTCGCGCCCAGTCTGCAGGCAGCGCTTTATCGAGATCCACGACGTACTTTCCCGCGCTTTTTTCGAGCTCCTGGAGGATGCCGGGCGTCGAGAGGGCCCGCACCAGCTTGATGTCCTCTTCCGGCGCCGCCCGCCAGTATTCCGGTATCAGGTAGCGCACTCCGGCGGCGCCAACGCTGACCGGCCAGCTGATGCTGCCGGTGACGTACCCGGCCTGCGACGCAGCCTGCCAGAGCGTCGGCACGCGAATATCCTCCGCGTACCAATACCAGCCGTTTGAATTCCTGCCCAGCGGATCGAAAGTCGAATTATTGTAAATGCCGTGTTTCGCCGGCGAGGCTCCGGTGAGCAGCGTCGTGTGACTGGCGTAGGTCACGGTGGGCAGCACGCCCGTGACGCCGGACGCGCGCGCGCCGTCGCGCATGAGCCGCCGCAGGACGGGGATTTTCAGCTGGTACTCGTCGGTCTTGAGCAGGTAGTCGGCGCCCATGCCGTCGATGGAGACGAGCAGCAGCGCCCGACGGGGCGGCTGTTGACCGAGCGCCGCCGACAGCAGCGCCAGCAGTCCGGCCAACGCGCGCACAAATAGCCTATTCCGATACTGCGCCGCGGCGGATATCATGCGCTGCCGATGAACAGGCGGATGATTTCGAAGGTGACCCAGGCGACCGCCGCCGAGGCGGGAATCGTGAGCACCCAGGCCCAGACGATGTTGGTGGCGAGTCCCCAGCGCACGGCCTTGATGCGCTGCACCGAGCCCACGCCCGCGATGGCGCCGGCGATGACGTGCGTCGTAGACACGGGCTGGTCGATCCAGGTGGCCAGCATGATGGAAATCGCGGCTCCGGTTTCGGCGCAGAATCCGCCGCGCGGCTTGAGCTTGGTGAGGCGCGCGCCCATGGTGCGAATGATGCGCCAGCCGCCGCTCATCGTCCCCAGGCCGATCGCCGTGTGCGCGGCGAAGATCACCCACACGGGCACGTGAAAGCTGTTCAGGTATCCGGCGGTCACCAGGACTCCGGTGATGATCCCCATGGTTTTCATGGCGTCGTTCGCGCCGTGCGAATAGCTGAAGAAGGCCGCCGAGACCAGCTGCAGCCTCCGGAAATAGACGTCCATGGTATGCGGACTCGAGCGCCGGAAGATCCAATACACCGCCAGCATCAGGCCATAGGCCACAAACAGGCCCAGGATGGGGGCCACCACGATCGAGATCAGCGTGAGGTTCCACCCGGAGGGGATAATTGCGTCAAAACAGCGATCGAACCCGCGCAGATGCGCGACCCGGGCCATGGCGGCGCCGGAATAACCGCCCATCAACGCGTGGGACGAACTGCTGGGAAGGCCGAAATACCAGGTGACCAGGTCCCATACGATCGCTCCGATGAGTCCGGCCAGAATGACATAGGGTGTAACCAGCTTGAGGTTGACCATGCCCGCGCCGACGGTCTTGGCCACGCCCGTTCCCACGGCAAGAGCCGTGAAAGCGGCAATGAAATTGAAGAAAGCCGCCCAGATCACCGCCTGCGCCGGGCTGAGCACCTGCGTGGCGACCACGGTGGCGACCGAATTGGCGGCGTCGTGAAATCCGTTGATGAAATCGAAAACCAGGGCTATGCCGATGATGATAACCACCAGGGCTAACGTAGAATCCATACCCTAGCTGTTTTTCACCACGACCGTCTGGAGTGTGTCGGCCACGTCCTCGCAATAGTCGGTGGTGGCTTCCAGGAAATCGTACACTTCTTTGAGCTTGATGATGGTGATGGGGTCTTTCTCGTGGATGAACAGCTCGGCTACCGCCTTGCGGACGAGCTTGTCGGCCTCGTTCTCCAGGCGGTTGATCTCGATACAGTGCTCCATCACCTTCTCTTTCTTCTGATCGAGAGCCTCGAACGCCTTGCGCAGGCTGGCCGCGCACTGGTTCACGATGTCGCACAGCTCGAGCATGGTTGGCGTGACCGGCTCCAGGTTGTAGGCCACCATGCGGTGCGCGGCGTCCTCGATACCGTCCAGAACGTTGTCGAGGCTGGCCGAGAGGGCCTGGATATCTTCCGGATCGAGGGGCGTAATGAAGGTCTGGTTGAGCCGCGTGAAAATGTCGTGGGTAATCTCATCGCCCTTGGTTTCGAGGGCCTTGATTTGTTCACTGGCTTTGGCGAGCTGCGAATTTCCGGCGCGTGCGCCTTCCAGCATCCAACGGGACGCCTCCGAGATATTCTCGACTTGCTTCAGAAACAAGGCGAAGAACTTTTCTTCGCGCGGTAGCAGGTTCATACTTCCTCGTCGTAGCGGAACTTACTGCTCAGGAGAGCATCCATCTTAGCAAGTCTCTACAAATGTATTGTTACAATTCTGTGACGATCGGAAACAGCTCCGGCGAGGCTTCCTTCGGCCCTTTGTCCATATCGAGATAGCGGGTGTCGAGCAGCCGGTCTGGATTGAGATTGCCCATGGCGGACAGCATATTCTGTTTGAGGTCCGGGTGCTCCTGTTCGAGGTCGCGGAAGATATCCCGCAGCGTGCGCCGTACCGTGCCGGTCTTCTGCGAACAGCCGCACGGAATGACGGGCGCTCCGAGCGATGCGGCGAAAGCCGACGTGATGTCCTCGGTAACGTAGACCAGCGGCCGGATGAGCCGGAAATCACGATCGCGGGAGTGAGTGATGGCCGGCAGAGCGCTGAGCCGTCCGGTGAACAGCGTGTTGCGCAGCAGGGACTCGCAGAAGTCGTCGGCGGTATGGCCGAAGGCGATCACGTTGGCGCCGAGTCCGCGGGCGATTTCGTAGACGGCGCGCCGCCGGTACCGGCTGCAGAGATCGCATCCATGATCGGGCTGCTCTTCCAGAAGCCGGAAGGACGGGCGGTCGTGGTAGTAAGTCCAGTCGATGCCGCGCTCTTTCAGGTAGGCGCCGAGCGGCTCGATGGGGCGCAGGAACTTGCCCTGCTCGACGGTAAACGCGCATACGGAGAAGTCGATGGGGGCGCGGCGGGAGAGCAGCAGCAGCGCTTCGAGCAGGGTCAGGGAGTCCTTGCCGCCCGAGAGCGCCACGGCTACCCGGTCGCCATCGCGGATCATTTTGAAGCGGCGCACGGCCTCCCCGACCTTGCGCAACAGTGTTTTTTCGATTTCCACCCTGTATTGATTATAGTCGTCCCGGCCGGCCGGGGTTGCTATACTTTGACTATTGTGGATGTTGAAAAGACGATCCAGGAAATCGTGCGGATGCAGCGCCGGGCCGAGCAGCGGGCGGACCGCGCCGATCAGCGGGCGGACCGCGCCGATGCCCGCGCCGATCGCTTTGATGAGCGTTTGACCCGGGTTGAAAAGCAGCTGAAAGCGACCGGCGATCTCTTACGAAACGGGATTGAGTTTGTTGCGAAAAGGGACGCTGCTGCCGATTTCAAAATCAACGCGCTCATTGACGCACAAACCCGGGCTGACGCTCGCATGGACAAGTTCGAAGAGGGCATGGCCGATTTCCGGGAAAGCATGCGGAAGTTCGAAGCGCGCATGGAGAAGTTCGATGCGCGCATGGAGAAGAGCGACGCGAAATTCGAGCGGCTGCTCGAACAGCTTGGCCGGCGAAACACCAACGGCCGCTGAGAACTACTGCACCGGAGTGCCATAGGGCACCAGCGTCTTCACCCGCTCCGCGCCGTCGATGCGGGCGATCTTCCAGCCCGAAGGGCCTTTCTCGAGATACATGGTCTGCGCTTCGTTGCGATCCTGATAGACGTACTCGACCCGCACCTTGACCTCCCGGTCCGTCAGGGTCTGCGGCTCGGAGATGGCGATCCCTTTCACGGCGGCGTTGGAGTCCTTCAGGTACTTCGCGAACCCGGCTTCGGTGGTCTCGGCCAGGGACTGCTTGAGCGCCGAATCCATCTGGCCTGTGTAGCTGGCCATGTACGCTTTTACGTCGCCGATGCGCGCGGCGTCCAGCATGGCGTAAATGGCGTCCTGCGGCGAGGGCTCCGGCTTCGGCGCGGAGGGCTGGACGATGTCGGCCATCTTCACGTCGGACAATTTCCAGCCCGTCTTCTGCGCCAGCACCACGCCGAAGGCCGCTGCCAGCACCACCACGGTGACGATCTGCGTCTTGCGCTCCTTGGTCATTTCTTCGGAGCGGCGGCGGGCGGCGGATCGCCTTTACGAATGATGGTGAGGTCGAGGCTGCCGTTCTTGTCCACGATCATTTTCTTGATCCTGGGCAGGATCTGCTCCATGGCCTCCGTATAGAGCCGGTCGCCGGTGACCTGGGCCGCTTTGGAATACTCGGCGGCGAGCTGCGAGAACCGGTCGGCGTCGCCGGACGCCTCGTTGGTCTTCTTCTGCTTGTAGGCTTCGGACTCCTCGATCAGCTGCCGTGCTTCGCCGCGCGCCTTGGGGATGACGTCGTTGGCATAGCCCTCGGCCTGGTTCACGATGCGGACCGCGTCGGCGCGCGCGCTGGCCACGTCGCGGAACGAATCGGCGGCTTCGGGCGGCGGCGTCACGCTCTCGATGTTGATGGTCGAAAGCAGGACGCCGGAGCGGTAATCGTTGATGCGCTTCTGCGACGCCGCGCGCACCTCTTCCTGGATGGCGGCCTTCTCGGTGGTGAGGACGGCGTCCACGTTGCGGGTGGCGATACGGCGGGCCATTTCGGATTCGACGGCCGCGCCCACCGCCCGGGCCACGTCCTGCGACTGGAACAGGTATTCCGACGGAACGGAGACCGAATACTGCACCACGACGCGCATGTTGATGATGTTCTGATCGCCTGTGATCCACTGCGATTGCAGCGGCTGCGTGCGGCCGAGGACGCCGTCCGGAATGTCGCCTCCGACCACCAGGCGCTGCAGCTGCTGCACCTTGAGCTTGGTGACCTGGTCGATGGGCCAGGGAAGCGCGATGTGCAGTCCGGGCAGGACGCGCGGCTCCACCACGGCCCCGAACCGGGTGACCACCGCCTGCTGTTCCGGCGCCACCAGGTACACGCTGGTCAGCAGCCACAGCGCCAGCAGAGCCAGACCCGCCTGCCGGGCGCGGCTCACCCACTGGGGAAGGACGGGCGCCGGCCTCTCGACAACGGGCGCGATGTCGATGATGCTCATTGCGCGCCGCTCTGCCCCCTGGTCAGCACACGCAGCAGCTCGGAATCGGAGCTGAGAATGGCCGTGGTCTTGTCGTCCAGGATCTTCTTGTAGGCCTCGAGGGTCCGCAGCAGCTTGTAGAGTTTGGGATTCCTGGAATACGCCTGGCCGTAGATTCGCGTCGATTCGGCGTCGCCTTCTCCCTTCGTTTTCTCGGCCTGCTTGTAAGCGACCGAGAGGATCTCCTCGCGCTGGCGGTCGGCGTCCGCGCGGATGCTGAGCGCCTGCTCCTCACCCTCGGCGCGGTACTGGCGCGCGATGCGCTCGCGCTCGGCCCGCATGCGCGCGTAGACGCTCTGCTTGTTCTGCTCGGGCAGGTTCAGGCGCTTGATCCGGACGTCCACCACGTTGATGCCGTACTGCTCGAGCGCGGCGCGGTCGGTGAGCGAAGTCAGGTTGTCGAGCATGTGGGCGGCCTGGATCTTGTCCGGGCTCACCGACACGATCGAGTCCAGATCATGCGTGCCCAGCGCCGCCGAGAGGCCGGACCAGATGATGTCGTGCAGCCGCATCTCGGCCGCGATCGGGTCGCCGACCGTCTGCACGAACCGCTCCGGGTCCTTGATCTTCCAGGCGACATAATTCTCGATGACGATGTTCTTCTTGTCGCGGGTCAGGAATTCGGACGGCCGCGGATTGTAGACCCGCAGCCGGCGGTCGAAGACGATCGCCGTTTGAAACGGCCATTTGACGTGCAGTCCGGCCTCGGTTATGGTGCGAACCGGACGGCCGAACTGGGTGATGAGGACGAATTCGGTCTCGCGCACGGACATGAAAGTGGCGTACAAAACGATGAGCGCGATGACGGCCAGCCCGGCCGGGTAGTACTTCCTGTAACGTTCCATTTTCTTATTCTTCCTCGCGGAACCTGGGTTGCTGGGGCGCGATCATGGGCGCCGAAGCAGGCCCGATGGTCACGCCGTCTTCGAGCATGAACAACTGCCGTCGGCCTTTGCTCTGATCGAGGATCAGCTTCTTCTTGCCGGGGAGCACCTGCTCCATTGTTTCGAGGTACAGGCGCGTCTCGGTGGGGCCGGGCGCGGCGCGGAACGCCTGTTCGCGGGAATTGAACCTTGTGGCGTCGCCGGCGGCGCGGTTGACCCGCCCCAGATTGTAAGCCGCGGCTGCCTGCAGGCTCGCCTTGGCATTGCCGCGGGCCAGCGCCACCTGCTCGTTGCGATAACCTTCCGCCTCGTTCACCATGCGATTCTTCTCTTCGTAGGCGCCGGAGACGTCGCGGAAGGCGTCCACCACTTCGAGCGACGGATGCACGTCCTGCAGCTTGATGCGCAAAACTTCGACCCCGGTATTGTAGCGGTCCATCCGGGCCTGCAATTCCTTGTGCGCTTTCTGCTCGACGGCCTGCCTGCCGATGGTGAGCAGATCGTCGATGGCCGTTTCGGTGGCGATGCCCTGCATCACCGATTCGGCCGCCGCCCGCACCGTCGCTTCCCCGTCCAACTGGCGGAACAGAAAGTCCTCGGGGCGGGAGAGGCGATAGTGAATGGTGGCGTTCAGCTCGATCATGTTCTGGTCCCCGCTGAGCATGAGCGCCTCCTCCGGCTTGCGCTGGAAGCGTCCGGAGCGGTGCTGCACGTTCCACTCGTAGGCCGCCGGCTCGGTGTCGGGGGAAGCGGAAGTGGAGCGGAAGCCGATCTCGACCACCCGCACGCGGCGCGCCTGAATGCGGGTCAGACGCTCGATGGGCCAGGGCATCTTATAGTGCAACCCCGGCTCGCTGTAGGGCAGGACCTTCTTGCCGAAACGCTCGATCACCCCGGCTTCGTCGGGGCCCAGCATGTAGAACCCGTTCAGCGCGACGAACGCCAGCAGCGCGTACAAGGCCGGCCTAGCCCATTCGCGGCGCCGCTCGACCAGCCTGCCGAACTGGGAAGGCACGTCGACTTCCTTCATCCGCCGCCACCAGCCCGGGATCGGGGAATCCTCGATCAGCCGGGTCAGGCGCGAGCTGCCGGCGCGCTCCACGCGCAGCAGCCGTAGCGAATTCATCATCACCAAAAACGACGAGATCTGGTGCGTGAAGGCGGCGGCAATGGGTCCGAGCTTGCCGGTGGCCGCCAGCACGACCGCGATCAGGTTCACGGCGCCGGCGAACAGGAAAATGTTCTGCCAGGCGGTGGTGACGGCGCGCTGGCTGACCTCGAACAGCCGCGGCAGCTTTTCGAGTGAATGCGGCAGGTAGACGACGTCGGCGGCTTCGGCGGTGATATCGGCCGCGCCGGCCACGGCCACGCCCACTTGCGCCGCGGCGAGCGCCGGAGCGTCGTTGATGCCGTCCCCGATCATGGCCACCGAGCGGCCCTGCGAAGCCAGCTGCCGGACCCGCTCCAGCTTCTCCTCGGGCAGCAGTTCGGCCTCCACGGTGGTGACGCCGAGCTCCCGGGCGATCGCTTCGGCCGCGCGGCGGCGGTCGCCGGTCAGCATCACCAGGTTGCCGATCTGCAGCGATTGCAGCATGCTGACGGCTTCGGCCGCGCCCTCGCGCAGCCGGTCCCGGAGCAGGATGGCGCCGGCCAGGCGGGGGCCGTCGGAGACCAGGACCGCCGTAGCCCCCAGACGGTCCGCCTCGGCCAGGAGCGATTCCGTGTTCTCGACGCCGTTCTCGGCCAGGAAAGCCGTGTTCCCGGCGCGGACGGTGCGGGTCCCGACCGCGCACTCCGCGCCGCGGCCGGGGACCACGCTGGCGTTGGAGCACGCCGGAATGCGCGCCTTCCTCAAGTGGGCCTGCTCGACAATGATGCGCGCCAGCGGGTGGTCGGAGCCTTGCTCCGCGGCCGCCGCAAGCCCCAGCAGCTCCCCTTCGTCGCGATCGAGCGCGATGATGCGAACAATCTCGAAGCAACCTTCGGTGACGGTGCCGGTCTTGTCGAAAATGACGGTATCCACCTTGGCCGCCAGTTCCAGAATCGATCCGCTGCGCACCAGGATGCCCCGGCGCGCCAGACCGCCGATGGCCGCCACCATGGCGGTGGGTGTGGCCAGAATCAGCGCGCACGGGCAGGCCACGATGAGCACCGCCACCGTTCGCAGCCAGTTCCCGGTGAAGTAGAACGTCAGGGCAGCCGCTAGCAGCAGGGCCGGCAGGAAGTATTTGGCGTAGCGGTCGGCGGCGCGCTCGACGGGGGCCGGACGCTCCTTGGCCTCCTTGACCAGGGCGATGACGCGGGCCAGCGTTGTCTCCGAGCCGGCGCGGGTCACCCGGATATGCAGCAGGGCGTTCCCATTCAGCGTGCCCGAGAAAACTTCGTCGCCGGGCTGTTTGTCGCGCGGCAGCGGCTCGCCGGTGAGGGAGCTCTCGTAGATCGAAGACGTGCCTGTTTCGATCACGCCGTCGGCCGCAATACGCTCCGAGGCCCGGACCACGATCACTTCGCCCGGCAGCAGCGACTCGGCTGGAACATCGTACTCCTGGCCCTCCCGCAACACGCGCGCCCGGCGGGGAAGATGCTCGACGAACTTGAGGATGGCGGCTTCCGTGCGTCCGGCGGCGTAGGATTCGAGGCCCTCGCCGACCAGCACGATGAACATGGCCTCGGCCGCCGCCAGGTACTCACCCACCGAGAGGGCGGCGATGACGGCGATGCACAGCGCGATGTCGGCCGAGATGCGCTTCTCGAGCAGCGAGGAGATGGAGTTGTGGAAGGTCTTGTAGCCGGCCAGCAGGGTAATGATAGCGGCGGTGTCGATGCCGAAGACCGTTTTCCACACGCCGGTCACGTTGAGCAGCAGAAGGGCCCCAACGAACGCGGCGAATGTGTAATAACGGATTCGTTCCTGGCGTTCTTCGTCCATGGTGGTCTTTTTAGCGAACCTTAGAGTGTATCATTCGCATGTCTCGTGCGGTCCGGAGCCGCAAATGAGGAGATCCGGCGCAATGCACGGTAGCCTGAGGTAGTTTTTCATTATAGGACAGCCTGGACGGCTCCGCTGTGTCCGGCGGTAATCTGAAAGGCGTCGGCCCGGCGCCGGCATTTTCTGAGGGGGTTGCCATTTGACACCTGCCATCGATTCGCATGTACACGTCTGGACGTCGGACGCCTCGCGCTACCCGCGGTCCGGAGCCCGGAAGGACGCGGCGGCAAATCCGGTGACATTCACCCCGGGTCATCTGTTCAACGAGGCGCACCCCGCCGGGGTAGAGCGGATCGTCCTGGTTCAGATGAGCTTCTACGGTTTCGACAACGCCTACATGCTCGACGCCATGAAGGAGTACCCCGGAGCCTTCTCGGGAATTGCGGTGATCGACCACACTGCCGGCGCCGCCGCCGAGATGCGGCGCCTGGCGAAGCTGGGAGTTCGCGGCTTCCGCGTCGGGCCCAATGTTCCGCTCGACGCCGCCTATATGGCCGCGACCTGGCGTTGCGCGGCCGAGACCGGGCTGGCCATCTGCCCGCTTCTCAACCCGGACGGGCTGCCCCTGCTGGGGCGCATGGCGGAGCAATACCCCGAGGCCAACATCGTGATCGACCATATGGCTCGCATCGGGGCGGACGGCGAAATCCGCGACACGGACGTCGCCGCGCTCTGCGCACTGGCGAAGAACCGGCGGGTGCACGTAAAAGTTTCCGCTTTTTACGCACTGGGCCGGAAGCGGTATCCCTATCTGGATCTGGCGCCGATGATCCGGCGCCTGGTGGACGCCTACGGTCCGCAGCGGCTCATGTGGGGGTCGGACTCGCCCTTCCAGCTTTTGGCGGGTCACACCTACGCCGGATCGGTTTCCCTGATCCGGGAACGGCTCGACTTTCTCCAGCCGCAGGATCGTGAGTGGATTCTAGGGAAGACGGCGGAGGGGATATTTTTCACGCGGCGGTGAACGGTTCGATGCTAGAACCGGATCATGGCGGCAATGTAGGCGGCCGAGAATCCGGAGAACGCTGTCAGCCAGACCCAGATTTGTGTCTTGTCTTCTTTGCTCATACCTCTAGGAGCGGAAGACCTGCCGGAAAACGATCATTCGAGCCCTAAATTAGCTTCAAGACAGGCGCTTCCCGGACGAGCAGCGCTTCAAAGCTCCGTGTCAGGTATGCATGGCGGATGCGCTGGGCCCGCCTACGTCGTCGAAGCTCTCCGGAGGATTGTAATAAAGGATGCGCTGGCAGCTTTCGCAGACCTGCACCTGCTCGCCGCGCTTCAGCTCCTGCAGGTACTGGGGGCGGACGGTGATATGGCAGACCGTGCAGCGGCCATCCACCACTTCCGCCACCGCCACCCCTCTGCGGCTCCGGATCCGCTCGTAGTTGCTGTAGACGCTGGGAGTCATTTCCGCGACGATGGATTTTTTCGTGGCCTGGAGCTCGTTCACCGCTCTCTGATCGGCCTCGGTGCGCTCGCGGGCCTGTTGTTTCTCGGCTTCCACCTGCGCCTTCTCCAGCTTGAGCGCCGCGTCCGCCGCTTTGACGTTGCGGTCCAGATCCTCCGATTCGGCCATCAGATCCAGAATCCGGTCCTCGGCCTTCCGGATCTCCTGCTCGCAGAATCCGATCTCGTGCTGGAATGCTTTGTATTGATCGTTGGTCTTGGCCAGGAGCATCTGGTCCTTGAGCTTGGAAATCTTCTGCTCCTGAACCTGAATATCGCCTTCCAGCTTTTTACGATCTTTCTGGTTGGCGGCGAGGGCGGCGCGGTCGGCCTCCAGTTTCCGCTGGTGAGACTCCAGCTTCTTTTCAATTTCGGCGATGTGCTTGGGGAGTGAAGCGATTTCCTTGGCTAACTCGGCCAGGCGGATGTCCAACTCCTGAAGCCGTACGGCTGAGGCTATATCGGGGAGCATTTCTTACTCCATCTTATCACGCGACATCCGCAGACGCCGCGCGAGCGGACCGGCCACGGCGGTCCAGGC
This sequence comes from Bryobacteraceae bacterium, assembly GCA_035495815.1. Taxonomy (GTDB): domain Bacteria; phylum Acidobacteriota; class Terriglobia; order Bryobacterales; family Bryobacteraceae; genus DATJFH01. Next base: position 22,937 of record DATJFH010000213.1, on the reverse strand, counting down.
CATCTCGAGTTCGGCCACCTTGAGCGCCCGGGCAGCCGCGTAGAACACGGCCACGCCGAGCGAAATGGAAATCGCGAGATCGGCCAGCCGCGCCCAGCGTGCGATTCCCAGCCACTGCCGGACCCAGTGGCTGGATCCGTAGCAGGCGGCGCCCATCGCCAGCGACGCCGCGGCCACCTTCACCAGCGTGGACAGCAGCTCACGGCCGTGAATCCCGTTGACGCGCGCGCGCATCGCCCAGAGCAGCGCCAGGAAATTGAAGATGGCGACGATCGACGTGGACAGGGCCAGCCCGGCGTGCCCCAGGCCGGCCACCTTGATCATGGTGGAGGCGGCGAAATAATTGATGGCGATCGAGATCACGCTCACCGTCATCGGGGTGCGGGCGTCATGCAGCGCATAGAAGGCGGGAGCGAGCACCTTGACGGCGGCGTAACCGGCCAGTCCGATGGAATAGCAGGCCAGCGCCAGCGCGGTCTGCCGCGTGTCGGAGAGACGGAATGCGCCGCCCTGGTAGATGGCGGCGATGAGCGGCTCGCCGAGCGCGGCCAGGCCTACCGACGAGGGAACGGTGAGCAGAAAGACCAGTCCCAGCGAGCGGCTCAGAGTGCGGCGGAATTCGTCGGTGTTCCCCACGGCGGCGCTGCGCGAGATCGCCGGCAGCGTGGCCGAAGCGATGGCCACGCCGAACAGGCCCAGCGGGAGCTGCATGAAGCGGAACGCATACAGCAGCCAGCTCACCGGTCCGTTCATCACCTGCCCGCTCGCATCCGTGATGCCGGCCGCGAACGAGGTGTTCACCAGCACGTTCACCTGCACGGCCGCGTTGCCGAGCACGGCCGGACCCATCAGAGCGAAAATGTGACGCAGCCCCGGATGCCGCCAGTCGATGGCGGGCCGGAAGACGAAGCCGCAGCGCGCCAGCCCGGGGATCTGGCAGAACAACTGGAGCGCGCCTCCGAAGACGAAGCCGTACGCCATGCCTTCGATGGGCGCGAAGCCCAGCCGGGGCCCCGCCCAGTAGCCGGCCGCCAGACCGAAGGCCAGCGAGCCCACGTTGAAAAAACTGGACGCCAGCGCGGGCATGCCGAACCGTCCGCTGGCGTTCAGGACGCCCATGGCCTGCGCCGCCAGCGCCACCAGCAGCAGGAACGGGAACATGATGCGGGTCAGCCTCACCGCCAACTCGAACTTGCCGGGCACTTCCGCGAATTTTCCCGCGAACAGGCGCACCAGCTGCGGGCTCCAGATCATGCCGGCCACGCAGATCGCCCCCACGACGAGAATGACCGCGGTCGCCACCAGGTTCGATAAATGCGCCGCTTCCCGCTTCCCGCGCGTGGCCAGGTAGCTGGTGAACGTAGGGACGAAGGCCGAGGAGAGGGCCCCTTCGGCGAACAGGTCCCGGGTCAGATTGGGGATGCGGACGCCGATGGTGAAGGCGTCGTTGACGGCGGAAGCGCCGAACAGCCGCGCGAATGCGATCTCCCGCGCCAGCCCGGTGAGGCGGCTCAACATCACCCCGGCCGAGACCACGCCGGCCGACCGAACCACGCTGCTGTGCCGCTCGGAATCGGGTGTCACGTAGCGCGAACTTCCACCTGCGCGTACACCTGCTCGGTCTGGCGCAGGCTGGGAAAGCTGACGCCCGGCAGCTGGGCGCACGCGGTCCCGGCGGCGACGCCCCAGCGCAGCGCCTCCTCGAACGAGCCGCGCTTCGACATGGCCCACGTGAAGGCGGCCGCCAGGGCGTCGCCCGCGCCAATCGGGCATAACGCCTCCACCCGCGGGGGCAGGGCTTCCAGGCGCGACCCGGCGTTTACCCCGATAGCGCCCCGGCTCCCGAGAGACAGCACCACCGAACCCGCTCCCAGCTCCTGAAGTTTGCCCGCGGCCTCCAGAAAGTGCGCGCGCGTCAACATGGCCTTGTTCAGCAGCCGCTCGGCCTCCTCCTGATTCGCATGCAGGACCGTCGGTTTGGCCGCGATGCCGGACCGCAGCGCCTCGCCGTCGGTATCGAGCAGGGTGCGAACCTTCCTGCGCCGCGCGGCCACGATCAGGCGCCCGTAGAAATCGCCGGGAACGCCCGGCGGGAGGCTTCCGCAGAGCATCAGCCAGCTGGCGTTCTCGAGCTGGGCCATCGTGATTTTCTCCAGCCCGTCCAGCTCCGGCGGGTCGATGCGGGGGCCGGCTTCGTTCAGCTTGACGGTCAGTCCCTGCTTGTCGGTGATGGTGAGATTGGTGCGGATTTCCCTGCGAATGGGAGCGATTTGCACGGGGAAACCCAGCGCGCGAAGCAGGCCCTCGAGGCGGGCCCCGGTTTTGCCCCCGGATGTCAGAATCGCCAGTGTTTTGCCGCCGAACGCGTGAATCACCCGGGCGGCGTTGATTCCCCTACCGCCGGCCGATTCGTCGGTGGACAGAATGTAGGCGCGGTCTTCGAACACCAGCCGGTCCGCGGTGACGTTATGGTCGATGGCAGGATTGACGGTAAGGGTCAGGATCAAGACTTTCCATTGTAGCGACTCGAGCTTGCGACTTTGCGCCGCCCTACACAGCCGGGGCCGCCGGCGCCTCGGTTTCGCAGCCGGCGTAGTACTATTAACTCCTATGAGTCTCTGCGGACGGATGGTTGTTACCACCTGCCTCGTAGCCTTCCAGGGCTGGGCGCAACCAGCCAAGGTTGCTCGCGGTAAGTACCTGGTGGAGGAAGTAGGACGGTGCCAGGAATGTCATACTCCCCGGTCGCCCGACGGCGTGTTCGACAAGGAGAAATGGATGAAAGGTTCGGTGCTGCTCTTCCAGCCCATCGAACCGATCAAAGGGTGGCACAAGACGGCTCCCGACATCACGCGCGCGGGCCGTCTGTGGCAGAAGTGGGGCGAACCGGCCCTGATCCGATTCCTGGTGACCGGTCTCAGCCCCGGTGGAAAGCCTCCGGGCGCGCCCATGCCCGTTTACAAGGTTTCGCAGGACGACGCCGAAGCCATCGTCGAGTATCTCAAGACCCTGCAGTGAAGCCGGGAGCGCTGATCATCCTCGCGCTGTTTTGCGGGACTCCGCTTCTTCCCGGACAGACCGGCGCCAACGTGCTCGTCGTGGTGAACGACTCGTCGATGTTCTCGCGGCGTATCGCCGAATACTACGTCCCCCGGCGAAGCGTCCCCGGAAGGAATGTCTGTCACGTGAAAGCGGTCATCGACGAGGAGATTCCGCGCAAGGTGTACCAGGACACGATCGAAGCGCCCATCGCCGCCTGCCTGGCCGCCCCCGGCATGGGAGATAAAATCCTTTATATTGTGACGACACTCGGGCTGCCGCTTCGCGTGGACGGCGAGCGCGCCGGACTGCAGACCACCATTGCCGCTGTGGACTCCGAGCTGACTTTACTGTACGGAAAGATGCACGGCCGGAAATTCCAGCTCGAGGGGCTGGTCCCCAATCCGCTCTTCGGGAAGCTCGGCGACAAGTTCGAGCATCCGCGCTTTCCCATCTACCTGGTCACGCGCCTCGCCGGATACGATTTCGACGACGTCAAGCGCATGATCGACCGTTCGCTCAGCGCGGCCGACCGCGGCAAGTTCGTAATCGATCTGAACGCCAACGACAATCAACCGGGCAACGACTGGCTTCGCGCCGCCGCCAGGGCGCTCCCGGCGGATCGCGTTGTCCTCGATACCACTTCGAAGCCGCTCTATGACCAGAGGGATGTGATCGGCTACGCGGCCTGGGGGTCGAACGACGACAACCGGAAGCGGCGCTTCCTCGGATTCGGCTGGCTTCCCGGCGCGGTGGCGACCGAGTACGTCTCCAGCAACAGCCGGACCTTCCAGCGTCCCCCCGACAACTGGACGCTGACCACGTGGCAGGACGCCGCCCATTTCTTCGCCGGATCTCCCCAGTCGCTGACCGCCGATTACATCCACGAGGGCGCAACGGCGTCCACCGGCCATGTTTCCGAGCCCTACCTGGCCACCACCCCGAGGCCCGACCTGCTGTTGCCCGCCTATGCCTCCGGCCGCAACCTCGCGGAGAGTTATTACCTCTCCATCCGCGGTCTGAGCTGGCAGAACATCGTAGTGGGCGATCCGCTCTGCCGGCTTGTAAAGCGATGAATCGGCCGTCTACGACCGGCGCCCGCCTGTGGCGATTGATCGCCATCGCCGGACCCTGGCGCGGAGCGTCGTTCGCGCTGCCGGAAGGGACGCACGCCGTAGGGCGCGAGCCGGACAGCCAGATCTGGCTGGATGAAAATGCCGTCTCGCGCAGGCATTGCGAGATTCTGCGGGACGGGAACCGCTGCACGGTGCGTGACCTCGGAAGCCGCAACGGCATCTTCGTCAACGGGGCCGTGGTGACGGAAGCGGAGATCGCGCCGGGGGACGAGATCTCGGTCGGCGCCTCGAAATTTCTCCTCGCGGTTTCCGAAGGCGCGGAGCTGAAGCCCGAGGAGTCCCTCTATCTGTCCGCCGCGACGCAGGATCTTCCGCCCGATCCGAGGACCGCTTCGGATCTGCGGGGCTTGCTGCGGGTAAGCACGATGCTGCACTCGATCCGCGGCCTGCACGACGCCCGGGACCAGCCGGCCCGCGAGATCCTGGCGCGGCTGCTGCTGGGATTGCTGCTGGAGATCTTTCCGGCGGAGTCGGCTGCCGTCCTGCTGGACGAAGGAGATCCGGCCCGGCCGTTTTCCCTGGTGCTGCAAAATGATTCCGGCGCGTCCCTGAAGCCCAGCCGAACAGTGGTGCGGCGCGTCGTGGAGCGCCGTACCGTTCTCTGGATTGGCGAGGGAGCCGATGCTGAAATCGACGGAGACGGCAGCCCGGAAGGCCAAAGCGCGCGGTCTCTGCTGGCCGCGCCGCTGGTCGTGCGGGATGAAGTGACGGCCGTGATCTACCTCCAGACGGCGGACCCGCTGCGCCGCTTCGACGAGCACCACATGCAGTGCCTGGGAGCGGTGGCGGGAATGGCCTCGGTGGCCTGGGAAAATGCGTCCTATGTGGAGTGGCTGAAGCGGGCTAATGAGCTGTTGGAGGAGGAAATCAAGCCGTCGCTCGAAATGGTCGGATCGAGTCCGAAGTTGATCGAGATGCAGCGGATGCTGGCCAAAGTCGCGCCTTCGGCCTCCACGGTTCTCCTCCTGGGGGAGAGCGGCACGGGCAAGGAACTGCTGGCGCGGGCGATTCACCGGCAAAGCCCGCGCGCCCGCGGACCCTTCGTGGCCATCAACTGCGCCGCGCTGACCGAGACGCTGCTCGAAAGCGAGCTGTTCGGACACGAAAAGGGCGCTTTTACCGGCGCGCTTTCGCAAAAAAAGGGAAAGCTGGAGGCGGCCGCCGGAGGCACCGTGTTTCTGGACGAGATCGGCGAAATGGCCCCGGCGCTGCAAGCCAAGCTGCTGCGCGTGCTGCAGGAGCGCCAGATGGAGCGGGTCGGCGGGACTCAGACGGTAAAGCTGGACATCCGCGTGGTCGCCGCCACCAACCGGGATCTGGCGGAGGAAGTCCGCCGGAAGAATTTCCGGCAGGACCTGTATTACCGCTTGAACGTGGTGACGCTGCAGAGCCCGCCGCTGCGGGAGCGCGTCGAGGACATCCTTCCGCTGGCCAATCATTTCGCGCGGCGCTTCGCCGCCCGCTGCGGACGCCCGGTGGCGGGAATCTCACCCGCCGCCCGGGCCTACCTGCAGAGCTACTCCTGGCCGGGCAACGTGCGGGAACTGGAAAACACGATGGAGCGCGCGGTGGTGCTGGGATCGAGTGAAACGATTCTGCCGGAGGACTTGCCCGAGAACATCCGTGAGGGATCGAGGCCGGAGGAAGTTTCGGCGACCCTCTACGATGAAGCGCTCGACGCGGCCAAGCGGCAGGTGGTGCTGAAGGCTTTCGACCAGGCTGATTACGACCACGAGCGCGCCGCGCGCCTGCTCGGTTTGCATCCCAACTACGTGCACCGGCTGATCCGGTCTCTGGACCTGAGAGCCACCTTGAAGCGGGCCGGAAGATCCGGACCCGGCAGACCGTCCTAGAAGGTGAGCGCGAAACCCAAAATCAAGAGGGCGGACCCGGCGGGTCCGCCCCCGACTACTCCGCTTGCCAACGCCTACCGGCCCATCCGTACGGTCGCCAGCATGCCGCGCTCTTTGCTCACCGAATCCCGCGTCGACTTCAGCGGGCCGAATCCCCCGTCCACTCCGGCGAACCAGACTTCGTGCAGCCGGTAGGTTTCACCGTCGAACTGGAAAACCAGTTTCGGATCCATTTTCAGCCCGGACCTGAACTGATGGGCCAGCACCAGCGCCGTTTTGCCGGTGGCTTCGCTGGTGAAGGTCAGCGCCCTGATGTCCCGCATGTACCGGACCGTGTATTCTCCGGCCGGGAGCCTTGTCTTGCGGTTGACCTGAAAATCGAACGGAATCTCGGCCTTGCTTCGGGTAGGCGATTCGGCGATCAGATGGGCGCCGCCCATTACCGCGGTCAGGCCAATAACGGTGGCGATGCTTCTTAAATTCGTTTTCATCTCGTTCTCCTTTTTGCTTTGGATTTCCTTTTCCGGGGACGCCGACTGAAGCGCACCCCGTTCTCCAATCGCGCCGGAGAACTCGGCTGGCCTGGTAAGCCATTGACGGTTAGCTTCTTAAGGATCGACTTGGGCTTGGACCGGCGGCCGGCAAGACGTGGAAAGAGAACCGAAAGGCGAATTCACTCACCTTTTGGTTAGTAACCTCGCGGACTCGCCGCTTCATCGGGCATCCAGCCGCGAGTTCTCCGGCAGCCCACGAACCTGCCCCTCAACAGAGGACGCCCCGCCGCGGAACACCGGGCGCAGATCGCGCCACTTGTCATGAGCGTGTCCAGAGGCTGCGCCCGGAGTCCGCCACGTTTTTCCGCGAGTTTTCCGTCCCCCGAAACCGCACCGCCCCGGGTCCTTTGTTACAATTGGACCAAAGCCAAGTTTGGGGATGGAGATTCAATATTTCTATCCCGCGTTTCGTATTTGTTTCGACGGCGCGCGAAGCGGCCGTTTATATGGATTTTGACCAACTGCATACGTTCCTGGAAATCGTCAGGCTGAAGAGCTTCTCGAAAGCCGCTCAGACCTGCTACCGTACGCAGCCGGCCATCAGCGCCCAGGTCAGGCAGCTCGAACAGGAGCTTCGGACGGCGCTCTTTGAACGCTTCGGCAGCCGGATAACCCTGACGACGGCCGGCAAGATCTTCAGCGAGTACGCCGGCCAGATGCTCGACCTTCGCCGCCGCGCGCAGGATACGATCAACGAGCTGGAGCGGAACCCGCGGGGAGAGCTGGTGATCGCCGCCAACGAAGCCACCTGCATCTATGTTCTGCCCGTAGTGTTCGCCGAGTACAAGAGCCTGTTTCCGGCGGTGCAGCTTCTGGTCGATCGTTCCTACGGATCGCGCGTTGTGGAAGCGGTGATGGAGAACATCGCCGATTTCGGACTGACGCAGCTGCCGGTCGAGGAGAAGCGCCTCCAGGTGGTCAATGTGCATCGCGATGAGATTCGTTTGATCGTACCGGCCCGGCATCCCCTCTCCGGGCGAACGGCGGTCACTTGCGAGGACACCGTCGGCCATCCGCTGCTGCTGCCGAAATCCGGCGTGACCCGCACGCGGCTCAACGCCTGGTTCGAGCCCGTGGAAGATCGGATTCATGTCTCGATGGAGCTCGATTCCACCGAGATGATGAAACGCTTCGTGATGGCCGGCCTCGGCATTTCATTTTTGGCCGCGTCGAATTGCCAGGAAGAGATCTCGGCCGGAAGGATCAAATCAATCGCGCTGGCGCCCGAACCGATGGTGCGCCGCTTAGGTCTGATTTACCGGCGGGACAAGGCGCTGTCCAAAGCCGCGCTGGGATTTATCCAGGTGATCCTGGACAATGTGGGAGAACACCGGGCCGATGGCAAGAAATTGCCCAAGCTCGTTGCAGGTTAGAATCGTTAGGAACCGGAATCATGGTCTGCCCGGAATGCAATCGCAGTTTCGACGGCGCCGCTGGAGCCTGCCCCCGATGCCGCTCTTCGAAAGGCGTCATCAGAACTTCCACCATCCTGATCTCGAGGGGCGAAGTGCGGAACGTGTACCGGTCCGTGGACGAAGTTCCCGAAGCGCTGAAGCGCCAGCTGCTGCGATCGACCAACGGACTGAACTCGGCGACGATCGTGATTGCGGACCGTCAGGGCCGCAAGGAGATCGCCAAAGCCATCCGCAGCCTGCCGGCCCCCGCGCCCGCGTCCCGGAGGCCGCCGGACAGGCCCGGCTGGAATGTGCCGCAGCTCATCGGAGCCGTCGCCCTGGGGGCTGCCCTGGCGCTGGTTTGGCTGATTCTCCATTAGACGTCCCGGAACCTCCCACGCAGCTCTCGAGGCTGCGCGCCCCGGCGGGACTGCCCTCGATTCACCGCGTCAGAGCCCGGACTACGATCCACGATTTCTCCCCCGCCGAAAGAGACACGCGGCGCGACAGAACCCCGCCTCCTGCTTCCTCGATCTTCCCGAGCAGCCGCGAGTAGATCTCGATCAGCGCCCACAATGACGAGCGGCTGCGGGCGTGCACCAGGCCCACCAGCGGCTTCGATTCCTCGTAATAAGCCCGCGCCCGCGCCGCTTCAAACCGCAGCAGCGCGCTGAACTCCGGCGATGCCTGTCCGGCCCCCAGGCTCTCCACCCGCACCCCAAAACGCGCCAGATCCTCCTGCGGCAGGTAGACCCTGTCCCGTTCCGCGTCTTCGCGCACGTCCCGCAGGATGTTGGTCAGCTGGAACGCGACGCCGCATTTCTCGGCCAGCCCCGGCGCCTCGGGAGATTCGAAACCGAAAATGTGGATGATGGCCAGCCCCACCACCGAAGCCACCTGGTAGCAGTAGCGGTAAAGCTGGTCGAACGTCAGGATGCGCCGCGCCTGCAGGTCCGAGCTGACGCCGTCGATCATCTCGTGGAAATACCTCGGTGGAATTCGATACCGTTTGACGGTGTCGTGGAACGCCGGCAGCGCCGGATGGCCCTCGTACTCTCCGGCCAGCGCGTGGTCGAGGGCCGCGCGCCAGCGCTGGAGCGGGGCGAGCGTGGCCCCCGGCTCGTCGCTCAGGTCGTCGCAGTAGCGCATGAAGGCGTAGACCGCGCACATGGCGTCGCGCTGATCCCGCGGCAGCAGCAGGAAAGAGTAGTAAAAGTTCCTGGCCCGGCGCCGGGCCACCGCGCGGCAATGCGCGTAGGATCTCTCGAGTTCCCCGCTCACGCCGCTCTTCGGAAGGCCGCTCGCGCCATGGCCCCGAACAGCAGGCGCAGCCGTTCCGCTTTCGAGATCGCCGGACGCCCCGACAGCACGTCGTAATCCAGCTCCCGGATTTTCTGCAGCACCCGCAAGCCCCCCCGGCTGAACAGGTCCAGATCGAGCGAAAGGCGGCGGTCCACCATGCCCGCCAAAGGCAATCCCTGCTGGAAAAGACTCTCCGCCCGGTCCACCGCTTCCCGCATCGCGGCGCGGAACGCGGGAGTGGCCCGGCGGGCGAAGACCTCTTCCACGCCCGAGCCGTGCCGCGACAAAGCTTCGAGCGGGATGTAGACACGGTCTTTCTGGAGATCGACGGTCACGTCCTGCCAGAAGTTGGCCAATTGCAGCGCCGTGCAGGTGGCGTCGGAGAGCCGGATTCGCTCCGCGTCCGAATACCCGCACAGCCGCAGCACCAGCCGCCCTACCGGATTCGCCGAATAGCGGCAGTATTCGAAAAGCGCCTCATAGGTGGCGTAGCGCGACACCGTCTGGTCCTGCGTGAACGCCGTGATCAGGTCCGCCAGCGGCTCCTTCGGGATCGAGTGCCGGTCTACCGCGCCCCGCAGCGCCACGAAGACAGGATGCGCGGCCTCGCCCGCGTACATGGCGTCCAGTTGCTCCCGCCACCAGGCCAGCAGGCGCAGGCTCTCCTGCCGGTCGCCGATTTCGTCGCCCAGATCGTCCGCCCAGCGGCAGAAAGCGTACACGTTGTAGAAATCCTGATGCAGGCGCTTGGGCAGCAGGAAACTGACGACGTGGAAGTTTTCGTAGTGGCTGGTAGCCAGCCGGCGCGTGTATGATTCGGCTTCGGCGACGTTGTAGCGCGCCGCCATGGCCTCCGGCGACCGCACGAAGTCCGCGGGAGCCAGCGGGCTCACGGAATGATGGCGGTCTTGAGGTGACCGTTGTGGCTCATCAGGTGGCGCATCACTTCCAGCAGATTGGTCAGCGGCTCTTCCCGGTTGACGAAGTCCCGGGCGGAGATGTCGCCGTTGCTGACGATCTCGAGCGCCTTGCGGATATGAGCGGGCGTGTGATGGAAGCTCGCCTTGCACGTGATTTCCGAATAGTGCAGCAGCGATGTGTCCAGGCTCACTTTGCTCTCGTTCGGACAGCCGCCGAAGAAGTTCACCGTTCCGCCGCGGCGCACCATGTCCACCGCCCAATGCCAGGTTTCAGGTTTGCCCACCGCTTCGATGGCGATGTCGACGCCCCGCCCGCCGGTCATCTGGCGAACCGCGCCCGCCGGCTGGGGAACCGTCGCCGTGCAGATCAGCTCGTCGGCGCCCATCGCCTCGGCGCGGTCGAGTTGCGTCTTGCGCCGCCCGATGGCGATCACCCGCGCCCCGTACACCTTCGCCAGCCGGACGAACATCAGCCCGATCGGCCCGAGCCCGATGATCCCCACTGTATCGCCCCGCCGGATCCCGCTCTCCTCGAGCCCGCGCAGCACGCACGCCAGCGGCTCCACCAGCGCCGCGTCCTGATAGCTCACGTGCGCCGGAATGGAATAGGTATTGCGCTCCACGATGCGCGCCGGAATCCGGATGTATTGCGCGTAGGCTCCGTTATTGAACAGGATGTCTTCGCACAGATTCTGCTGGTCCCGCAGACAGAAATAGCACTCTTCGCAGGGGGCCGAATTGGCCGCCACCACCCGCTCGCCCAGGGTAAATCGAGTGACATCCGCCCCGCGCGCCACCACGTCTCCAGCCAGTTCATGACCGAACACCGCCGGCGGAACGATCATCCGCGCGTGGTAGCCGCGCCGGAACACCTTGACATCGGTGCCGCACGTCAGCGCCACCTGCACGCGGACAAGAAGGTCTCCCCGGTTAATCTCGGGCACGGCTACCGGCTCCACCTGCAAGTGTTCCTTGCCATAAAGGACGGCAGCCATCATCTGGCTTTTCACTATGAGCACCTCTGAGGCTGAACAATGATTTTCAACGATTGCTCGTCCGGATGCAACGCCATGTCGAATCCTGAACCTATTTTAACGAGCGGAAGGCGGTGAGATATAAGGTCTTCCACTGAGATCTGGCCGCTGAAGACGAGCTCGGCGGATTCTTTCTGCAGCTCCACCGACGCGCTGTAGCAGCCGAAGACCGTCCGCTCCCCCATGCAGATCGATGCGCCCGACAGCTCGATGCGCTCCTTGTCGGAGGTCTGCGCGAACAGCAAAATCCTCGACCCCGGCCGCGAGCAGGCGATCGCGTGCTCCACCAGGCCGGGAGCCGACGCCGCCACTATCACCAGGTCCGCGCCGCGGCCCTCCGTCAGGCCGCTCATCTTCGAGACCACGTCCGTATTGCGCGGATTCCACGCCTCGATCGCTCCCAGACGGCGCCCCATCTCCAGCCGCCGCTCGAAAGTATCCGTCGCGTAGATCTTCGCTCCCGTCCGCCGCAGCAGCATCGTGAACAGCAGGCCGATCGGACCCTGCCCCACCACCAGCACGGTCTCGCCCGGCTTCGGGTCGCACTGCACTACCGCTTTCAGGCAGGTATTCACCGGTTCGACCAGGCACGCCCGCTCGAACGAGACTCCTTCGGGGATTTTCTCCACTCCCGCCCGCACGATCCAGTCCATGACGCGCACGTACTGCGCGAACCCGCCGCCCGCCGGCTCGAAACCGGCCGTGATCCCGACTTTCTTGTAAACCGGACACTGCGCGTAGACCTTGCGCTGGCAGTAGAAACACTTCATGCACGGGATGTGGTGGAAGGCGACCACGCGATCCCCCACCGAGAACTGACGCACGCTCTCGCCCACCTGCGCCACCACCCCCGCCGTCTCGTGCCCGTAAATTCGCGGAGGCTCGAGCAGGTCGTATTCGATCTTCTTCAAATCCGTGTGGCAGATTCCGCAGGCTTCCACCCGCACCAGGATTTCGCCTGCGCCGATCCGCGGGGTCGGCACTTCCTCCACCGACACCACGGATTTCCCCTTGTACACCGCGGCATGCATCGTACCCGGCACAGGCTGTTTCAGCGAGGCTTCGGTGTCAGAAGCTGCAGTCGGCAATGAATTCTCCCAGCGCTTTGGCTGCAGTGAGGCACCGTTTACGCAATTCCATCAATTCCGCCCCGGCCGCGGCAGGCCGCCGGATGGCGGCCGCCAGAATGCGCGGTGTGCTGAAGCGGCCGTCCGGACGGCGCGCGGCGTTGAGGTCGATCCGGAAGGATTCGTCCGCCAGGTCCGTCACCGCTCTCACACAATAAAACGGCATTCCCCATTCTCTCACTTGAGGAAGCACGCCGGCGGCCTCCATTTCCACGGCGGCCGCGCCGGACCGCCGTAAATTGCGTTTCTCTTCAACTGTTTGGGCCACTCTATCGATCGATACCAGGGTCCCTTCGTAACATGCCCGCCGCGCCTCGGGCGTCCGCACGGGATTCAAGACTCCCGCACATTCGATGCCGGTGGCCACGAAAACGTCGCCGATTTTCAGCGCCGGGTCGAGCCCGCCGCAGAATCCCGTGCTCACCACCGCATCCATATCTCCGCCGACCGTCTTCGACCGGGCCGCCGCCACCGCTTCCGCCGCCGGTTTCGGCCCCGCTCCGTTGGCGACCAGAAACACCCGCCTGCCGTTCAACTCGCCCTTCCGCGCCCACCCGATCTTCCAGTCCAGCCGCTCCACCTTCCGGCAGAACGGCAGCAGCCCGCTGAACTCCCGCGCCTCCGCTGCTACGAAGAGCATCGCCGCCTGAACCACTCGAGCGCGCTCTTTAAGGCTTCGTCCACCCCGGACGGATCGAATCCCAGCTCCCGCTTCGCCTTCTCGTGCGAAACGAACATCTTCTTGCGGGCCATCCGTACCGCATCGAGCGGCACCCGCGGCGCCGAGCCCGTGAGATTGGCCCAGGCCGTCGACGCGACTCCCGCCGCGTAGGCCACCCCGTACGGCAGCCGGATCGCCGGAGCCTTCCGCCCTTCCAGCCGCGCCAGCCGCCCCAGAATCTCCGCCAGCGTCAGATTCTCGCAGCCGAGTATATATCGCTCCCCCGGCCTTCCCTTTTCCGCCGCCAGCAGGTGCCCCCGGGCCACATCCTCCACATCCACCACGTTCAGCCCCGTGTCGATGAATGCGGGCATGTCGCCTTTCAGAAAATCCAGCACGATCTTGCCCGTCGGCGTGGGCTTCACATCATGGCTGCCGACCGGCGCCGTCGGATTGACGATCACCACCGGCGTTCCACCCCGCGCAAACTCCAGCGCCGCCTGCTCCGCCAGGAACTTCGACCGCTTGTACGCCCCGGTCATCTCCTCCACGCCGACCCGAGTGGTTTCGTCCCCCACCCCGCCGGGAGGAATCCCGATGCACCCCACCGTGCTCGTGTAAACCACCCTGCCCACCCCGGCGCCCCGGGCCGCTTCGAGGAGATTCCGCGTCCCCCCCACATTCGACTCGTACAGCTCTTCCGGCCGCGCCGCCCACAACCGGTAATCGGCGGCCACGTGATACACCTGCGCGCACCCCGCTACAGCGCGGCGTAAAGACTCCGGATCTCTCAAATCCCCAGTGGCGACTTCGACTTCGATTTCGCTGACCCGGCTTCCCGGCCGCACCAGGGCCCGCACCTGATGCCCGGCTTCGAGCAGCGCCCGCGCCACGTGCCATCCGATGAATCCCGAGGCCCCGGTGACCAGGACCCTCACGGGCGGATGTTGCCAGGGCCCGGGCCTGCGCGGATGGATCGCGCCCGCGCCCGAAAATTCATGTCGGGCGTGCCGCGCCGCGCCGGCGGCTGCTTCACCTCAGCGTCCAGGTCAGCATCTTGAAGCTGTCCGCCAGCGTGGCGTTGATCATCAAGGCGGCCGACGGCTCGTAGCCGCAATGCACCATGCAGTTGTCGCAGCGCGGATCGCCGTTCCCCGCCCCGTACCTTTCCCAGGGCGTCTCCGTCATCAACGCTTCGAAGGTCTTGTAATGACCGTCGGTGATCAGGTAGCACGGCCCCTTCCACCCCTTGACGTTGTAAGTGGGATTGCCCCACGCCGTGCACGGCAGCTCCTTCTCGCCGCGCAGGAACTCCATGTACATCGGGGTCTGGTTCAGCCGGTAGGGCTTGAACAGCTTCTCCGCCTCCCGGAACTTCTCGTGGATGTCATCCCGCGTCATGAAGATCTCCCGGTCGTTGACGGCCGAATAGCCGTACGCCGGCGAAAGCTGGTGGCCGTCCACGTCGAACTGCTTGAGGAACTCGAACAGCTCGGCGATCTCCCGCATGTCCGTCTCTTTGTAAATCGTGGTGTTGGTGCACACCATGTAGCCGGCCTGCTTGGCGATCCGGATTCCTTCGACGGCTTCGCGGAAGACGCCCTCCTTCTCCACCGCGATGTCGTGGTTCTTCTCCATCCCGTCCAGGTGGACGTTGAAGAAGAAGCGGCGGTCCGGACGGAACTCGTGCAGCCGCTTCCGGATGAACATGCCGTTGGTGCACAGGTAGATGTTCTTGTCGCGTTCGAGTATGCCCGCCACCAGCTCGCCGATCTGCGGATACATCATCGGCTCGCCGCCGCAGATCGAGACCATCGGGGCGCCGCACTCGTCCACCGCCGCCAGGCACTCTTCGAGCGGCACCCGCTCGGTGATGGTGGACTCGTACTCCCGGATCCGTCCGCAGCCGGTGCAGGTCAGATTGCACGCGTGCAGCGGCTCCAGCATCAGCACGATCGGAAACCGCTTCTTCATCATCGGGTGCGGCATCGGCCGCAGGCCCTCCGCCTCGCCGAATCCCGACGGCAGGATCCGGAAAGGATTGGCCCCTTCGGCCTTGGGCTTCACGTCCTTCTGCCATTCCCGGCGGGGCATGAGCTTGTTCTTGAATATGTAGCCGGCCATCCCGGCGGTCATGGAAAGCGGAAATCTCATAGTCGGTCCGTGGACCCGTTTTGACGAATCTTCGCGTATTCGGAGAGAGCCAGCAATGGGAAATACAGCCGGTACAGGTGGTAGTTGAGGTAAAAGACCTTGGGAAAGCCGGTGCCGGTGGCCAGCTCCTCGTCCCACGAGCCGTCCGAGCGCTGCGTGCGCAGCAGGAATTCCACGCCCTTGCGGACGCTCTGGCTGCTGGTGTCCCCGCCCGCCAGCAAGCCCATCACCGCCCAGGCGGTCTGCGACGGCGTGCTCTCGGCCCGCGTATACGCGCCGTTGTCGTAGCTCGCGCAGCTCTCGCCCCAGCCGCCGTCGGCGTTCTGGATCGAACGAAGCCATTCGCCCGCCCGCAGCACGTGGGCTTCCCGGTCGTCCTCGCCCGCCGCCCGTAGACCCCGCAGGGCGAAGCAGGTTCCGTAAATGTAGGCCACTCCCCAGCGGCCGTACCAGCTTCCGTCCGCTTCCTGCGTGCGCACCAGGTAATCCACTCCGCGCTTCACGGACGCATGGCCGCGGTCGAGCCCGTGCGCGCACAGCCCTTCGAGCACCCGGCCCGTGATATCGGCGCAGGACGGGTCGAGCATCGCGTTGTGATCGGCGAAAGGAACTTCGCTCAGAAATTCCCAGTTGTTGTCCGCGTCGAAGGCCGCCCAGCCGCCGTCCTTCGACTGCATGGCCACCACCCAGTTCACCGCGCGCCGCTGGCAGGCCTGCTGCGCCGCCGCGTCCGACGCCTGGGCCCGGGCCAGCCCCAGCAGCACCATCGCCGAATCGTCGATGTCCGGATTGAATTCGTTGGCGAACTCGAAGTACCAGCCCGACGGCTCCGTGTTCGGACGCTTCACCGACCAGTCGCCCTTCCGCCGGACTTCTTTCGACAGCAGCCAGTCGGCTCCCCGCCGCATCGCGTCCCGCGGAGCCGCGCCGGATTCGCCCAGAGCGTACAGCGCGATCGCCGTGTCCCACACCGGAGAAAAGCAGGGCTGGAAGAAGAAACGCTCCCCGTCGTTCACCATCAGCGCCTCGAACTGCCGCACCGCCTCCTGCCGCAGGGGATGGTCTTCCGCGTAGCCCAGCACGTCCAGCGCCATGATGGCGTACATCATCGGCGGGTAAATCGCGCCCAACCCGTCCGACATCTCGAAGCGCTCGATCATCCACTGCTCGGCGGCCCGAATGGCTCTCCGGCGGATCCGCCGGCTGCCATGCTTCTCCCATAACTTGAACGCCTGGTCGAGCAACAGAAATGTGTTGCGCCAGCTGAAAGTCTTCTCGCTCTTCCTGAATTCGAGGGGAGATTCCGGGAGGAACAGCTCATCCAGGCTGAATCCCTCGGGGACCGGCCGCCGCGGGTTGTGAGCGTGGACCAGGGACAGCGCCACCACGATCGCCCTCGTCCAGGACGACATCTGGTACAGCGTGTTCCCCAGCAGCGCGATCTCCGGCGGCACCGACGGCACGTGCTCCCGCGGGTACAGCCCGAACAGGCTCAGGTTGATCTTCACGTAGCTGTTGGCGGCCTGGATCCCGCCTTTTTCGAGAATCAGCTCGCGTGCCTGCCTCAACCGCGGATCGTCGTACGGGACGCCGGCCAGTTTCAGCGCGAAGTAAGCCTTGACCGTGGCGCTGATGTCCGAAGGACCCTTGACGTACACGCTGAAGCCGCCGTCCGGAAGCTGCCGGTCCAGAATGGACCGCACCGCCTTGTCCACCAGCTCGCGCGAAGCCGGATTCCACTTCCCCTCTTTCGGCGGATGCATCCACAGCTGCAGCAGAATGTAATCGGATTCGAGCGTCGTGTCCGCAGTCAGCTCGGCCCACCAGAAGCCGCGCCGGTCCTGCTGCTGCAGCAGTTGGGCGGCTGCCCGCTGAATTCCCTGCGCCAGCCCCGCCGTGAGGGTGTCGGTCCTTTGTAGCGCGGGACTCATGATATCGAAATCGTCGTCAGCCGCGATCCCGCGGCCTGGAGCTCGCCGGGCAGGGAGAAATGCACATCCTCCTCCACCAACTCCACTTCCTCCATGCTGTTAAAACCGTTGTGCCGCAGCCACGAAACCAGGTTCTGCACCAGGTTCTCCGGAGCCGATGCGCCGGCCGTGACCGCCACGGTGGTGACGTTCGCCAGCCAGGCGGGATTGACATCGCCTTCATCGTCCACCAGGTACGACCGCACCCCTGTATTCTCGCAGACCTCCACCAGCCGCTTCGAGTTCGAGCTGTTCATCGAGCCCACCACCAGCAGCAACTGGCAGAAAGGCGCGACTGCCTTCACCCCCATCTGGCGGTTCTCGGTGGCATAGCAGATATCCTGCGCCGGCGGACCCTGAATCCGCGGGAACCGCTCCTTGAGACGGCTGACGATGTCCCTGGTTTCGTCCAGGCTCAGCGTGGTCTGCGTCAGGTAACAGACCCGCGACGCATCGGCCACTTTCAGCGCGTCCACTTCCTCCGGACTCGAAACCAGCACGGTCTGTTCCGGCGCCTCGCCCAGCGTCCCGATCACCTCGTCGTGATCCTTGTGCCCGATCAGGACGATGGTGTATCCGCTGCGCGCGAACTTGATCGCTTCGAGATGCACTTTCGTCACCAGCGGACAGGTGGCGTCGATAATCTGCAGGTTCCGGATCCGCGCGTGCTCCCGCACCTGCGGGGACACGCCGTGAGCGCTGAAAATCGCCCTCGCTCCCGCCGGCACTTCCTCCAGTTCTTCGACGAAAATCGCGCCCGCGTCGCGCAGCTTGTCCACCACGTGACGGTTATGCACGATCTCCTTCCGCACGTAGATCGGCGGCCCGTACATTTCGAGGGCGATCTCCACCACGTCGATAGCCCGCACCACGCCGGCGCAAAAACCGCGAGGTTTCAATAGAAAGATCTTCTTCTCCGTGTCCTTGGCGGCGGCGAATGGCTTCAATGGCATACGTTGAGAACGAAATGGTTTTCAAACATTATAACAATCCCTCGTACTCTGTGCGTAACTTCCCGCGCGAAAACCTGCCGGCGCCCGCTCCGGGACCGGCCCCTTACAGCAGCGGCTCCAGCGTCCTCATCACCAGGTCCGCCACCACCTCGTTTCCCTTCGCCGTGGCGTGGATCCCGTCGGGCTGCATTAGGCCCTTCACCCCCACCGTTCCCTCCAGCAGAAATGGAATCAGCGGCAGCTTGTATTTCGCCGCCAGGTCCTTGTAGATGCTCTCGAACGAGCGGATGTAGTCCGGCCCGTAATTGGGCGGCAGCGTGATCCCCGCCAGCGCCAATTTCGCTCCCGACTTCCGCAGATCCACCACCAGCTGCTCCAGATTCGCTCGCGTTGACGAGAGCGGAGTCCCCCGCAACCCGTCATTGCCGCCCAGTTCCAGAATCACGATGGCCGGTTTCAGATCGATCACCATGTCTACCCGCGCCAAGCCTCCGCTGGTCGTGTCTCCGCTGATGCCGGCGTTGACCACGTGATAGCGCCTGCCGGCGCGGTCGAGCCTCTTCTGCAGGAAATCGGGATAGCTGTTGCCCGTCTCGACGCCGTAGCCGGCCGTCAAGCTGTCGCCGAACGCCGCGATCACCGGCCGTGGATCAGCCGGGGCCGGAGCCGGAGTTGGAACCGGCGCCGCCGCAGGCTCGGCAGTCTGCCGCGGCGGTTCGGAATCCGCCGTCTCGGCCGGCTTCTGCTGCCCGCAGCTCAGCAGCATTGCCAGCGCCGCAAGGCACAGGGCAAATCTGAGGAATCGGTGTCCCAAATACATACCTAACAGACGCGCGCCGGCCTGCGCCCGGTTCCCGAAGGGCGCGATGCGCCGCGACCCGCCCCTCAGGAACCGGGTGGATGCGCCTCCCGAAGGATTCTTTCCATCGCGTCCACGGCCTGCTTGGAGTCTTTGAGGTCGCGCCCGGTGGCCACGCGCAGGATCCGGATGGCCTCGATCTTGCGCCCCTTCACGAGGCGGCCGAGCACGCGCCCGAGCACGGCGTCCTCCGGCAACGCCAGGCCAAGAGCTCCGGCGCGGGCTTTGACCGCCGCCAGGTCCGCGGGAGGCGGCGGAGGCGGCTCCGGCAATTCGACCGTGACCCCGCGGGCGAGTCCCGCCCCCAGCATCAGCAGCCCCACCGCGCCGGCCGCTATCCCGGCGCGCCCCGGACCGCGGATTTCCGAATCGGACGCACGCAGGGCCGCCCAGCCGGCGAGTAGGAACAGAATACCGATCACCATCAGCCGCATCGAGTATCGAGCCAGACTTCGATTATCACCCTGAAACGCCTGCGCCATCCGCTTCACTAGTTCATAGGAGGCAGGCCATGGCAGACGAGATCAAGTGCTTCAACTGCGGCAGTCCATTGACACCGGCCCAGCCCCAACCGCCCGGGGGCGGAGTCATGGGACTGTGCGAAAGGTGCGTCAACATCAGCGAGCTGATCGAAGAGTTGAAGAAAAAGCTGCCCCGGGAGAAATGGGACTCTTCGGCCCAGGCCCGTATCGCGGCCTTGTAAGCCCCACGCCCGGCCGGCTTATCCAAGAAGTCCGGAAAGCCAGTGCATGACGTTCAGAACGAATTGATAATTGCCGGCCGCTTTGGTGTGATTTAAGGCATAACTTTGCCGTTTGGCAAGGTTATGGTTTAATCGGACGACAACAGCCCTTGCTTGCCGGTGTGTTTTGAATCTCTACCTCGAGATTCCGAGGGCCTTGTGCGCCTGACGAATTGCCAGATTGAATGCCTTCCATTCCCGGCTAGACCCCTCTGGAAGCTGCTCAACGATTCGGTTAGCTGATGGGTACACGTTCTGGCTCCGAAGCTCGACCGCAATGTGATGGACGTCGTAGTACAGCTTTTCGCGCCGTCGCTTCGTCTCGGCGGAGGCGCAAAGGCGGTGTTGCTCTGCTACCGAGGCTCGCACAGCCGGAAAGTATTTATTCATAAACCATTTCGTAATGCCAAGGCGTTTGCAGAGATCTTGCAAGGAAGGCACGGGCGTCTCCCCGAGCGCGGCTATGACTGTTCTTTCAAGATCTGCTCTGCGCTCCACAACGTGGGCCCTGTGCCTCGCCGCAAGTTGATCGCATAGTTCCGGCGCGTGAGCCCGCAGGACTGAAGAACTCGAGTAACCGAGGCGGCGGCTCACGTCCTTGAGGGTTGGTGCCGGATGCTCCTCGCTCGCATTTTCTAGGGTCCGGCGGACGGTAGGGGATTCAGCTTGTTTCGCCAGCTTGATCTTGTCGCCGATTGCCCGACAGAGTTCCGGGTACTTCTGGTGAACGTATCCGTCGTTCGAGTAGCCGAGGTTCGCGGCGATCCGATGAACCGAGGGCGGCTCGTTCGATTTGAGCGATTGCTCCAAAATCTCCTTCAACTGGGCGGCGTCGCAAATTCGGGCCGCTCCCGGCTTCCTCCACCAATGGCTGCGGCCCGACTGCCGATATCTGGCGGCGATCTTTGTGGCACAGCTTTCGGTCGGCGTGATATAGCCTGTCGGTATTTGTGTACCCCAGACCTTGCGCCACTTGCGACAAAGTGTGTGGTACGGCTTCATCAAGAGCCACAAAAAGTGCTCGCCGGATTTCACTGGCATGCCGGGATGGGAACACGCCGCGATTTCCTGCGATGGCAATGGCTTCCTTCGCGGCCGCGATGTTCGCCGGTGTCGGCCCCGAGGAGCGAATAGACTCGAAGCGGAAACATTCAAGAACTGGCACGTTCGCAGCAGGTTCTCCAAGAGAGGAACCGTTGCACCGTCCAACCAGTTCTGCAGAATGCTATGAGGACACCGAATTAGTTGTGCCAAGGCAAGGACATTACCGCCTGCGACCTGTTCGAGATAGGCAACCAGGTTACGGCGAAACGATTCCCTTGCAGCCACCGGGGTGACCTGAGGAAGCGTCGCCAGCAATCCGCCAACCTGGGTGCATGGCCACACCTCGTCCTTTCCGCTTGGCGAGTCAGGGACCGCCCGGTTGTTATCAGCATCCCGCGCGCCCAACCATCCGTCACAGCGTTCGCAGTGCCCTGGCCGGGAGAAAACGCCTAGTGCACTTAGCCTCTGCCCCGCACAGCGGGGGCAAGTGCAATCGAGCGACCGGGCGTGGATCGGGCAATGTGACGAAGCCCCAATGCCCAGAGAAGCGGTTCGTATACCATCTGCCCGTTGCTCCGCCATTGGTCTAAACAGAATGCGCACCACGCCCGGTGACGCCGAAACAAATGGTCTGGAAGCGCATATCGGAGCGGAAGGAGTGTGAGAAATCGTAGGTCCCGGCGGGTCGTCGCAGCCTCCAGCGCTTGAACCCACTTTTCGGCTCGGTCCGAAACGCCGTTGATCTCATAGCCGCAAGCTCGGAATCCATGCCCGCCGACTCTGAATGCTTTGGCCGCCGTCGTGATAATCGGGTCCTTGGGATCCGCGAACTCTTACGATGGTCGAGAGCCTCACCGGCTATGTTGCCCGGCTCGCCGAAGCGCATTCGGTAAGCGTGGGAAACCTTGTTGGCCGGGTACTCTCATACTGGAATCCGGGAGCGGTCTTCGCGGAGGTCGTTCAACATCTCCGCGGCAATCAACTGTTCGGTTTTCAGTCGCAGTGTCTTACCAACCCCGGTCGGCTGCGTGCCGACTCGCGCGAAATCCTGCTCTGCAAAGGTTCAGTTCCGCTTGCGCAAGTTGGCGGCGGAGATCGAGCAGAAAGGGCAGAATAAGTACGCGTTCATTCATCGCTCACGGTACCTTCTGTGGGCACTGATCTGCCAAGGCCTGCTGAACCACTCCCGCATCGAGGATCTACGCGAGCGGTTCGGCAAGTCAATGGTGATCCCAGCAGATTACACCGAGGATCTGAGCTACGTGGCGACAGCACGCGTTCGTCTGCTGCTATCCGCGCTGATGGAACATCCGGATTACCGGGATAAGGCAGCGGAAGGCAACCTCAGCTTTCTCCGCACCGACCGCGCCTTCGAGAACTGCATGGAGATCGCGCACAAGAAATGGCAATGGGTCCACAAGAAGCTTGCATGAGCAAACGGATCTCTCAACAGCAACTGGAGTCGTACCTCTGGGGTGCGGCCGTCCTGCTCCGTGGCACGGCCACAAGCGCAAAAGAAACTGGCCGCAAATGCCCGTGTTCCGATCAGTGCGGTTCTACGGATTACGCTGTATGGCAGATTCATGTGTTCTCCAAACAAACGAAATCTTCACTTTGTACAAAGCCTTGGCTGTTGGGACAGATTTCGGCCATTTTCGAGAAACGCATTCTCGGCCCCATTCCAGCAGCCGAAGCAGTTCAGCCAACATGGGCGTCCCGAGCAGTCATGGGTATTCCGGGACCTGAGAATCTCCCCGAAGCGGCTTGAGGGCTGCATTGCGCGATCGAAAAGTGCAGTGATCGATTCGCTCCCAACGTTCCCGACAGCATGCTGGTCTGGATCGGACGCTTGCAGGAAGTGCATGTGGGCCAAATAGGCTCCGGTGTGCGTGATCCGGGCCAAGCGCCGCGGGAATAGTTCGCACGTGATAATCAATGTGTTGCCGCTGATGGTGCGTTCCGTACAGCGTTGCGTTAGCATCCTCCCTCAGATCTGCCCAACTGAAGAAGCCCGCTTGGACCGCTTCAAGAAGGTAGATTCCCAGCAACTCGATCGAGACACTGACTTGCGCTCCTGCCAGTGGGCCGGAAAGGGTTTTCTCCAGGTCTGAGAGAAAACGCGCGATGTGGCCTGCGGGCAGGGGTTAAATTTGGCTATACGGAGGCGGCTGAATGGGTTGGACCTGGCAATAGGT
>DATJFH010000212.1:0-7426 GCA_035495815.1 Bryobacteraceae bacterium | reverse complement strand
TCAATCGCCCAGTATATACGGCCATGCCCAGCGCAGCGTTGATATTCATCTCCATCAGCGCGCGGACATCTTCGAGACTCGTGATGCCGCCGGCCGCGGTCAGCTCCAGCGATGTGGCGGCGCGCAGGCGTCGGAACCAGGCCAGGTCGGTGCCTTGCAGCATGCCTTCCTTGTCGACGTAGGTGCAAAGGAATCCGGAGCAGTAGGGCTCGAGCGGCGCCAGGACCTGCTCCGCGGTCAGGTCGGTCGATTCGCGCCAGCCTTTGACCACGATCCGGCCGCCCTTCGAATCCACGGCGACGATCAGCTTCTCGCGGCCGATCTCGTCGGCCATTTGCCGCAGCAACGCAGTATTGACGCCGCCGCCGTGGAATGCGGCCGTCCCCACGATCACCTTGTGCGCGCCCTGCTCGACCAGTATCCGTGCGCGCTCCACCGACCGCACGCCGCCTCCGACGCGGCAGGCCGCGCGCGACGCCAGCAGCTTCACCAGATCGTCGTTCGATCCGCGCCCGATGGCTGCGTCGAGATCGATGACCTGGATTTGCGGGAACGCCGCGAACTTCTCCAGCATGGCCAGTGGCGGGTCGCCTTCGAGCGCCTTCTCCCGGCCCTGGACAAGCTGCACCACTTTGCCGTCCATCAGATCGATGCAGGGAAGAATCAAGAGGCTTTCCTCACCGGGATGCCGTGGCGGTCGAGCTGTTCTTTGAGGTCGGAAACGGTGTATGCGCCGTAGTGGAAAATGGACGCGGCCAGCGCGGCATCCGCTTCACCTTCGCCGAACACGCGCACGAAATCGTCCGGGCCCCCGGCGCCGCCGGACGCGATCACCGGAACGCGCGTGGCGCGGGAGACAGCGCGCGTGAGCTCGCAGTCGAAGCCTTGCTGCACGCCGTCCGTATCCATCGAAGTGAGCAGAATCTCGCCTGCGCCCAGCGCCTCGCCGCGGGCGGCCCACTCCACTACGTCGATACCTTCGTCGTCGCGGCCCCCGCGCGTGTAGACGTTCCATGCGCCGGGGGAGCGGCGGCGCGCGTCGATTGCCAGCACCACCGCCTGTGCTCCGAACTCCAGGCTCAACTCCGTCAGCAGTTCCGGACGGCGCACGGCAGCCGTGTTCACCGACACTTTATCCGCGCCCGACATCAGGATCCGCCGCGCATCGGCCACCGAGCGGATGCCGCCGCCCACCGCCAGCGGGATGAAAACCTTGCGCGCGGTGCGGAACACCACGTCCGCCATGATGGCTCGCTCGTCGCTCGACGCCGTGATGTCGAGGAATACGACTTCGTCGGCGCCCTGCTGATTGTAGCGGCCGGCCAGTTCGACCGGGTCGCCGGCGTCCCGCAGGTTGATGAAGTTCACGCCTTTCACCACGCGTCCGCCCGTTACGTCGAGACAGGGAATGATCCGCTTGGCGAGCATCGTCAGATTTCCAGGAAATTACGCACGATCCGCAATCCCACCGGGCCGGACTTCTCGGGATGGAACTGGACGCCGAACACGTTGCGGTCTTCGAGCACGGCGGTATACGGCAGCCCGTAGGTACATCGCGCGGCCGTGCCGGGACCCTCCGGGACGTAGTAGCTGTGGGCGAAATATACATATGGCCGCGGCGGCAGGTTCAGCAGCAGCTTCGACGGCGCCTTCGATTCGAGCTGATTCCAGCCCATGTGCGGCACGCGCGCGTCGGGCGGGAAGCGGCGCACCGCGCCCGGATAGAGTCCCAGGCCCGGCGTTTCGGCGGCTTCCTCGCTCTCGGTGAGCAGCGCCTGCAGCCCCAGGCAGATTCCCAGAAACGGAACGCCGGCCGCGATCCGCTCGAGCAGCGTCTGGCGGACTTCGAGCGCGTCGAGCGCCCGCATCATCTGGCCGAAGTGACCGACGCCGGGCAGGATGATTTTCGAGGCGGCCCGCAGGCCGCCGCTGTCGCGCGTCAGAGTGTAGGCCGCGCCGATCTCGGCCAGGGTGTTCTGTACCGATTGAAGATTTCCGGCGCCGTAATCGAAGATCGCGATCATAACAGGCCCTTGGTCGACGGCAGCTCGTTCTTGAGCCGCGCGTCGGTGGAACAGGCGTATTTCATCGCCCTCGCGAAGCATTTGAAGACGGCTTCGAGCTTGTGATGGTTCGATCGCCCGTAGAGCACCTTGGCGTGCAGATTGGCGCCGGCGTGATTGACGAAGCCGCCGAAGAAATCCTCCACCAGCTCGGTTTGCAGATCGCCCACCAGCCGCACGCGCACCCGGTCCTGGTACACCAGCGCCGGACGCCCGCCCAGATCCAGCGCCACTACGGCCAGCGTCTCGTCCATCGGCAGCACGAAGTAGCCGGCCCGGTTGATCCCGCGGCGCTCCCCCAGCGCTTTCGAGAACAGCTGTCCCAGCGCGATCCCCACGTCCTCCACGGTGTGGTGCTGATCCACATCCAGGTCGCCTTCGGCTTTCAACTCCAGATCGAAGCCCCCGTGTTTGGTGAATAGCTCCAGCATGTGGTCGAAGAATCGAATGCCCGTGGAGATGTCGTACCGGCCGCGACCTTCGATCCGCAGTCTGCCGCCGATCCGGGTTTCCTTCGTGTCGCGCTGTAGGCTCGCGGATCTCATAGGATGAGCGCGTCCTCCAGTTGATTGATGTCCTCGATGATGGCTTTCGCGCCCTCTTCCTTGAAGAGCCGGATCAGTTCCTGGCGCCGGGTCCCTCCCGCCGCCGCCACGCCGATGAACGGCACGTTGGCCGCCTTGGCGCTGCGGGCGTCGTCCACGGTGTCGCCGACATACCATAATTCCGCGCCATTGGTAATCCTGCCGATCCGCAGCAGCCCGTCCGGCGCCGGTTTGTGATTGGGCACGTCGCCCGCCCCGATGATGGGCTCGAACAGCAGGCCGGCGGCGAAGCGGTTCAAGGTCAGCTCGGCTTCCCAGCGGAATCGTCCCGTGAACAGGGCGAAGCCGTATTTTTCGTTCAGCCGCTGCAGCATTCCTTCCTGTGCGATCCAGCGCTCCCGCAGGATGAGGCCGTCGCTGCCGTCGCCGTGGAAGAGATTCTGGAAGTAGTTCACCACTTCGTTGTAGTCGGCGTTGACGCCGTTGTCGCGGATCATGGCGGTCGAGAGCGCCCAGTCGTCATTCCAGCCGCCGCGGTTCTTCCATTCCTGAATGTCTTCCCGGGTCACCTCCCTGCCCGTGAAATGCTGCACGGTGCGCTGGATGGTTTCGCGATACGATTCGCTCACGTCCACCAGCACACCGTCCATATCGAACACGACGAATTTACTCGGCATTTACCAGATCTCCTCCAGCTCCTGCAGGAACCGGCGCGTCTGCTCGCGCGTGCCCACCGTCACCCGGACGCAGCCTGGAATCTCGTAGCTGCGGTCGCGCACCAGGACCCGCTGCTCGCGCAGCCGGTCGCGAATCTCGACGGCGCGCTTGCCCATCCGCACGAGGACGAAATTAGCCTGGCTGGGGATGTACCCGATCCCCAGTTTTTCCAGGCCGACGCAGAGCAACTCCCGCGCGGCCAGCGCCTCGGTCACGTAGTTCTCGACGTAAGCCGTATCGCGCACCGCCTCCTGCGCGGCCAGAGCGGCCAGACCGTTCACGCTGTACGGCGATTGGGCTTTGCGCAGGATGGCGATGTTGCCCTCGTGGGAGAACAGGCAGCCCAGGCGCATGGCCGCCATTCCATAGACTTTTGAAAACGTGCGGCTCACGAACAGGTTCGGATACAGATCCAGCAAACCCAGGGCCGTGATTCCGCAGAACTCGTAATAGGCTTCGTCGATCAGCACCGCCGCCCTCCGCGCGCGCTTGAGGATCTTCTCGATCCCGGACAAAGGAGCCGCCGTGCCCGTGGGATTGTTCGGATTGGCGATGAGGACGGCGCGGGTCTCCGGCGTGATCGCGGCCAGCAGCTCTTCCAGGGGAAACTCCAGCGTGCCGCTCCGGTAATCGAGCTCCCGGATGGACGCGCCGGCCACCTCGCAGTAGAACCGGTACATGGCGTACGAAGGGCGCAGCAGAAGCGCTTCGCCCCCGTCGTCCAGATAGGTGTTGACCAGCACCTGTATGGCTTCGTCGGTGCCGTTGGTAAGCAGAAGGCGCGCCGGATCGACATGAAAGAATTCAGCCAGCGCGGGCCGGACTTCGCTGTAGTCCGGGTAGACGGCGAGCCGCTCCGGGTCGAGCTGCCGTTTCAGGAACTCGACGATGCGCGGGGAGCAGCCGACGGTATTTTCATTGAAATCCAGCCGCAGCTTGCCGGCCCGCTGTCCCGTGGGCGGCGAATAAGGCGCCATGTCCAATACGGCGGGGCGTGGCCGCGGAGCGCCTTTCGGGATCTTTTGCTTAGTCGCCATGTGCATTCGTTAGCGGAGCCGGCGCTGGTTCACGCGCCGGGCTCTCGAGCTGTCCAGAGTTGTAGATGGCTTCTGAAGGCCATGCCCTGCATTTTGGGACATTCAGGGCAAAGCCTGTGCCCTTGCTCAAAGCTGCTTGTCGGACGTCAGTGCGCACGGATTCGGACCTCCACGGAGCGGGCATGCGCCTCCAGGCCTTCGGCGCGAGCCAACGTGGTTATCGCCGGCGCGAGGCCGCGCAGCGCTTCCGCGCTCAATTGCTGCACCGATACGACCTTGACGTAATCGGCCGCCGACAGACCGCCTCGCAGGCGCGCCATCCCGCTGGTCGGCAGCACATGGTTCGGACCTGACGCATAGTCTCCCGCGGCTTCCGGGCTGTAGGCGCCGACGAATACGCTGCCGGCATGCGTCACGTGGGGCAGCAGCGATGCGTCGGAGATGCTCAGGTGCTCCGGCGCGAACCGGTTGGAGATTTCCATGGCTTCCTCAATCGACCGTGTGAGCACGATGGCGCTGTTGCGGTCGATGGCTTTTCGGGCGACCGCGGCCGTGGGGAGGGTCTGGAGCTGGCTTTCGATCTCGCTGGCGACAGCCGCGGCCAGCCGCTTCGAAGTGGTCAGCAGAATCGCGCAGGCGTCGACGTCGTGTTCGGCCTGGGCCAGCATGTCGGCGGCTAGAAACCCCGGGTCGCCCTGGGCCGCCACGATCAGGATCTCGGTCGGCCCGGCGACGAAATCGATGCCCACTTCCCCTGCCAGCAGTTTCTTGGCTGCGGCCACGTAGATGTTGCCCGGACCCACGATGCGATCCGCTTTGGGGACGGTCCGGGTACCGAAGGCGAATGCCGCGATCGCCTGCGCGCCGCCCATCTGGAACACGTTCCCGACGCCCAGCATCCGCGCCGTCCCCCGCACCTCGGGAGCCGCGCTGGGGCAGGCCACCGAGATGGTTTTCACCCCGGCCACCTGCGCGGGGACCACCGTCATCATGACCGTCGAGGGCAGCGGGTAGCGTCCCCCGGGGATGTACGCGGCCACCGAATCGAGCGGCCGGACCACCTGTCCGAGCTTTAGACCGGGACGTACCAGACGCATCTGCCTGGACGGCAACTGCATCGCCGCGAACCCGCGGATGTTGGCCGACGCCGTCCTTACCGCGCGCCGGAACGAGGGCGACAGGGAATTTGCGGCGTCATCGAGCTCGTCCGCCGGCACGCGCACGTTCTTGCGCGCCAGTCCGTCGAAACGGCGCGCGTATTCGATCAGGGCGCGGTCGCCTCGTTTCCGGACGTCCTCCAGAATCGGGCGAACCACGGCCTCCGCCTCGCCCAGAAGAGCCGCACGCCGCGAGAACAGCCGGCCGACCTGTTTCGATTCGAGGACGCGGATCATCTTGCTCACATCACGATCTTGTTCAGCGGATACTCGACGATCCCCTGCGCTCCCGCTTTCTTGAGGCGCGGAATGATATCGCGCACGGTGGATTCGTCGAGAATCGTGTTCACCGCCAGCCACTCGTCGTCGCTGAGATGGGAGATCGTCGGCCGCTTCAGCGCCGGCAGCACGTCCAGCACGGCCGCGAGCTGGTCTTTGTGGACGTTCAGCATCAGCCCCACCTTCCCCAGCGCGGCGATGGCGCCCTGCAGCAGAAGCCGCATATCCTCCAGCTTGCGGCGTTTCCACTCGTCCTTCCAGGAATCCACATTGACGATGAGCTGGGTGTTGGACTCGAGCACCGTGTCGATGATCTTGAGCTTGTTGGCCCGCAGGGAGGAACCTGTCTCGGTGACCTCCACGATGGCGTCGGCCAGCACCGGAGGCTTCACTTCGGTCGCGCCCCAACTGAACTCGACCTTGGCGTTCACCCCGTGCGATTCCAGGTAGCGGATCGTGGTGGCCACCAGTTCGGTGGCGATGATCTTGCCCTCCAGGTCCTTTACATTGTGGAACTGCGACGACTCCGGCACGGCCAGCACCCAGCGCACCTTGCCGAAGCTCTGCTTGGCGTATACCAGGTCGGCTATCGATTCGACGCGGGAGTTGCTCTCCTGCACCCAATCCCGCCCGGTCAGGCCGGCGTCGAGAATGCCGTCCTCGACATAGCGCGCCATCTCCTGGGCGCGGATCAGCATGCATTCGATCTCCGGATCGTCGATGGCGGGGAAGTAGGAGCGGGAACTTGTGGTGATCGCGAAGCCTGCGCGGCGGAACAGGTCGATGGTCGCCGTTTCGAGGCTCCCTTTGGGTATCCCCAGTTTCAGCTTCACTGTTTGCTCCCATAGACGGCGCCCGGATCGTAGGCGCGCTCGTCGCGAACCCGCCAGCGGCCTTCTTCGAGGCGCCGGAAAAAGCAACTCTGGTATCCCTCGTGGCAGACGCCGGGTCCGAGCGCCTCGACCCGGATCAGCAGCGCGTCCTGATCGCAATCGGTCGAGATCTCCTTGACGACCAGCCGGTGACCGGAAGTCTCGCCTTTGAGCCACAGCTTGTTCCGCGAGCGGCTGAAGAAGGTGGCGTAGCCGGTCTCCACGGTTTTGCGAAAGGCTTCCTCGTTCATGAAGCCGACCATGAGGACGCGGCCGGAGGCGTGGTCCTGAACCACCGCGGTGATCAGACCGTCCAGTTTTCTGAAATCCAGTTCCATGACTCCACAAAAAAGCCCGCCGCGAACTGAATCGCTTGGCGGGCATCCTTTCTAAAATTCGCTTGGAATCGCTAGAAGTCCGCCCGGCCGATGAACCGATGGCCGTGATGATGATGCCGGGCAATGGACATAGCTGCCATACGAAGCATTCATCTTAGCAGACAATGCGGGCTCCTGTCTCGTGGGTCCGTTCTGCTCTGTTTCTGAAGATCTTCGCTGGCGCAGGAGAGCATATGTAGTATTCTTGTTTACGCTCAAAAACGTAAGAATCTATCTTTAGTAAGGAGAAAGTTAACGATGAAAACAACTCTATTGATTACGGTGTTATCCGCGATTTCGGTAGGTCCGGCTATGCCGGCGGGCGACCCGGTGGCAGGCAAAGCCACGTACGAGAAGAGTTGCAAGGCATGTCACGGCG
>DATJFH010000211.1:0-2366 GCA_035495815.1 Bryobacteraceae bacterium | reverse complement strand
GGAACGGTGAAAGTGATCGGCCGGCGATTGATCGAGTCCTACGCCGGCGTGTTCCACACGGTCGATCATGTCGAAGGCATCCTCGAAGAAGGATTCGATTCGCTTGACGCGTTTCTGAGCCACATGTGGGCGGTCACCGTGATCGGCGCTCCCAAGAAGGCCGCGGCGCAGACGGTCGAGCGCCTCGAAAAGAACGCGCGCGGCTGGTACGGCGGGGCGGTGGGCATGCTCACGCTCAACGGCGATATGAATACAGGCATCCTGATCCGTACCACGTACCTGCGCGACGGGATGGCCTCGTATCCAGTCGGCGCGACGCTGCTTTACGACTCGGTTCCCGCCATGGAGGAGCGCGAGACACGGCTCAAAGCCACGGGCTTTTTCCGCACGCTGGGAACGGCGGAATCGGCGTCCGCCACGGTAACGGTGGAACGGGAGGCGGTTGGGTCGGGCGCGAAACTGCTGCTGGTCGACAACGACGATTGCTTCATCCACACGCTGGCCAACTAC
The DNA here is from genome assembly GCA_035495815.1 of Bryobacteraceae bacterium. Classification (GTDB taxonomy): domain Bacteria; phylum Acidobacteriota; class Terriglobia; order Bryobacterales; family Bryobacteraceae; genus DATJFH01. Next base: position 1,856 of record DATJFH010000211.1, on the reverse strand, counting down.
GCGCGGCAGACGGGCGCGGAAGTGGTTACCTACCGCGCGGGCTTTCCGCCGGAATTGATTTCGCGGGTGGCACCAGGTTTAATCCTGATCTCGCCCGGCCCGGGCCGGCCAGCCGACTTTGGCGTGCCGGACCTGGTGAAGACGGCCGTACGGCTCGGCGTACCGGTGTTCGGCGTCTGCCTGGGACTCCAGGGGATCGTCGAGGCGTTCGGCGGGAAGCTTGGTGTGCTCGATTACCCAATGCACGGCAAGCCCTCGACTGTCCGCCATCGCGGAATCGGCGTTTTCGACGGGCTGCCCCCGGAATTCCTGGTAGGCCGTTATCATTCTCTATTTGCGCGGCGCGAGACATTTCCGGCATGTCTGGAAATCACCGCGGAAACCGAAGACGGCGTTATCATGGGGGTGCGCCACAAGGAACTGCCTATCGAGGCGGTTCAATTTCACCCGGAATCGATTCTGACGGCGGAAGAGAATCACGGGCTGCGGCTCATGGAAAACGCGGTCCGGCTCGGGAAGGCAGCAAAGATCGTGGCGTAAAGGCGGTGCTTTGTGCGCGTCGTCAAATACATTGGAATTGCGATAGTCCTGCTCGTGCTTATCGCTGTCGCGATTCCGTTTTTCATTGATGCCAATGCGTTCCGGCCGCGGCTGGAAGGGGCCCTGACCGAGGCGCTCGGACGGCCTGTAAGGGTCGGCAATCTCACGGTTGCGCTGTGGTCCGGCGGCGTCACGGCCGAAGACCTGTCGATCGCCGACGATCCGGCTTACAGCCGCAATCCCTTTCTGCAGGCGAAATCGCTCAAGCTCAGCGTGGAGTTGATGCCGCTGATCTTCTCGCACGCTCTGAACGTCACCGGATTGACCATTGACCAGCCCTCGGTGGTGATGCTGCAGTCTGCCAACGGAGCATGGAATTTTTCGAGCCTGGGAGGAAAGTCCAAAGCGGAGCCGGCCGCGCCGCCTCCTTCAACGAAGAGCGAACCGCTGGCCATTTCCGCCAAGCTTGTGAAGATCACCAATGGCCACTTCGCGGTCGGCCAGGCGAACAGCAAGGCGAAGCCGCTCGCTCTCGACAACGTGAATCTCGAAGTGCAGGACTTCGCCCCGCGCGCAGCGTTTCCGTTCTCGTTCTCGGCCCAGGTTGCCGGCGGCGGCAAATTAAGCATCGATGGCAAGGCTGGGCCGATTCCGGAGACGGATGCGGCGATGACGCCGGTGCAGGCCAACTTCCACGTCGTCCAGCTCGACATTGCGCGTTCCGGAGTGGTCGCGCCGTCGACCGGGATGGGGGGTTTGGTTTCATTCGATGCCCAGGGCAGTTCCAATGGCGAGACGATTGCCCTCAAGGGGCAGTTGAAGGGCGAGAAGCTGAAACTGGTCAAGACGGGATCGCCTGCAGGCCGGGCAGTCGATTTCGATTTCGACGTCGATCATGATTTGCGCAAGCGCACCGGCCGCCTGAAACGCGGCAATCTCCATTTTGGCAGCGCTCCCGCCACGCTGACCGGCACTTACGACGTCCGCGGCGAAACGGCGGCCTTGAACATGGCGTTCTCCGGACCAAGCATGGCGATCGATGAACTGAAGCAGTTGTTGCCTGCGGTGGACGTGGTTCTGCCAGCAGGTTCTTCGCTGCAGGGCGGCACGGCGCTAGCTAAGCTGACGTTCCAAGGGCCTGCGGACCGGCTCGTTACCGCCGGCTCGCTCGGCCTGAGCAACACCCGGCTCGCCGGATTCGACCTCGGGAGCAAGCTCAAGGTGGTCGAGATGCTGGCGGGGATTCCCACCAGTCCGAATACCGATATCCAGACTATGGGCGCCGATGTGAAGTCGTCGCCGGAAGGCACTGCGAT
>DATJFH010000210.1:0-33163 GCA_035495815.1 Bryobacteraceae bacterium | reverse complement strand
CCAGGCGCCGAAGTTTGGTGTCGATTCGATTAAGGATGGCCGCGGCATTGCAACCGCCGACTTCGACAACGACGGCCGTATCGACATGTTCGTCGCCAACGCCAATGGTCAGCCGTTTCTGTATCGCAACACCATGCCGAACTGCACCCGCATCGTGCTCTGCGCGCCGAACCCGTTGCCGCCGTTGACGAAGCTCAGGTAGGTCCGGCCGCCGGCGGTCAACCGAACCTGCGCCCCCACTCCGGACCGGTTCGACCTGGTTCCCTCGAGCAGGAACTGCGCCCAGTGATTGCCCGTGTTCTGAGTGTTGCGGTACAGGTACGGTTCGGAGTTGGCGTTGGCGACGAACATATCCAGCCGTCCGTCGTTGTCGAAATCGGCGATGGCCACGCCCCGGCCGTCCCGCACCGAATCCACCCCGTGCCGCGCTCCCTGGTCCTTGAACCCGGCGCCCTGCTCGTTGTGGAACAGCCGCTTTTTCTGATATCCGCTCAGGCTCTTGTTCCCCATGGGCGGCCAGTTGCGGGCATCGGCGAAATCGATGCCCGGCTTGGTCACCATGTTGAAAATATCGGGGACGTAGCTGTCCTTGCCCGCCGACACCCAGCCGTTGACCACGTACAAGTCCTGCCAGCCGTCGTTGTCGTAGTCGAAGAATTTCCCGCACCAGCCCCAGCCCGTGTCGTGGGTGCCCGTCTCGCGAGCCACGTCCGTGAACGTCAGGTTCCCGTTGTTATGCCACAGGAAATTTCCTTCCCGCATGTAGTCGTCGGTGATGTTGGTCACGTAGATGTCGAGGAAGCCGTCGTTGTCGTAGTCGCCCCAGTCGACATTCATCCCCTTCTTCGTGTCGAAGCCGATGGCGGATTCCGTCTTATCGGTAAACGTCCCGTCTCCGTTGTTCAGGAAGAACCGGTCGGTGCCGAAATCGCAGGCCACGTACAGATCGTCCCAGCCGTCATTGTTGGCGTCGGCATGGCCCAGGTCGAGCGTCCAGCCGCTCAGCTTGAAGCCGATCTTCCCGGTTACGTCCTTGAACGTGCCGTCGTGGCTGTTGTGATAGATGGTGATGCCGCCGCCGTTGTTGGCGGTCTCGAAGCTTTCCGGAAAGAAGCGCGGCGTCTCCGGACGGAATACATTCACCGGCTGGAAATAGCTGCCGACGAACAGATCCACGTAGCCGTCGTGATCGTAATCGAAGGCGATGGCCGTGATGGCGTTCTTGTAGCCGGTCAACCCGGCCTTCTTGGTCACTTCCTTGAATTTGCCGCCGCCCAGGTTCTCGAAGAACTGGTTCTGCCCGAAGCGGACGACAAACAGGTCCGGCCGCCCGTCGTTGTTGTAATCCAGCCAGACCGCGTCCGCCGCGGCGTTGTTCTCGTCGTTCCCATTGGCCAGTCCGGCCTTTTCTGCTACGTCCGTGAAGGTGAAATTGCCGTTGTTGCGGTAGAGCCGGTTCTTGCCGTCTTCCTTTGAATCGGTCACGAAGACATCTTCGAAGCCGTCGCCGTCGAAATCGGCCGCCGCCGCGGATGCGCCGAGGGCCGTGTAGCCGGCCATGATGTGCGCGTAGGGGTTCTTGAAGGCGCGGTTGGTGTGTTTGTGCGCGACACCCGCGCGCTGGGTCACATCCTCGAACCACCGGTCCGCCGGAACCGACGCTCCACCCGCCAGGCAGGCCACCGCAATCAGCAGCGCCCCGGCGCCGCCCTTCTTGAATTTACTTGTGGACGTATTTTCGTTCGACGAGCGCATCGGAACCCTCGGTAACCTGCACGATCCTGTTTGCCGCCACGTTCTGAAACTTTTGCACCACCCCCGAGCGGGGCCACTTCACCACCATTTCATCCACTGCCGCCGCGTCGCTCACGCCGAAATACTGGCGCAGCGAGTTCTGCGACCCGTAGCCGTCTCCGAGCACTACCTCCCTCAGCTGCGGCTTACCCTTCACCACGATCGAAACCCGCGCCCCGACCGCGTCCCGGTTCGACTTGGCGCCGACCAACTCGACAGCGAGCCAGTTCCGCCTGTTTCCGACTCCGTTCTTCAGCAGCGCATGCCGGTCCGTGGAAGCCGACACCGCGATGTCCAGCACGCCCCGGTTCCAGAAATCGGCCACCGCAACGCCCCGCGCGTTCAACATCAGGTCCGTGCCGGCGGCGCGGCCGATCTCGCTGAAAGTGCCGTCGCCGTTGCTGCGCAGGTGCCGGTTCCGTTCCCAGCCGTGCCAGCTGGTCTTGCCAAAATACTTCGGATCGAAGAAGATTCCCGTCTTGTACTCTTTCTGCTTGCTGACCACGTTGTTGAGGAAATCAAGCTCGATCTCCGTGTCGCGATCGTTGTACACCCAGCCATCGGCCGCGAAGACATCCAGCCAGCCGTCGTTATCGAAATCGGCGAACGAAGCGCCCCAGAACCAGCCAAGGGGATTGGCGTTGGCCTTCACCGTCGTATCTTCGAAGGTCCCGTCTCCCTTGTTCCGCAGAAGGACGTTGCCCGACGCCATCTGCTGGAACACCTCCACAAACCCGAATCCGGACTGCTTGAACACTTCCCAGTACAGCGGCATATCCGTCTTCCAAACGCCTTGCCGCCAGCAGTTGAACATGTAGCGGTTCACCGTGGGCAGCTCCGCATACCAGGCTTCTTCCGAACGGATATTGGTGCAGTAGATATCCAGCTTGCCGTCGTTGTCGTAATCCGCCATCGAGGCGTCCATGCCCGCCCCGTAAGCCAGCGTCCCGCTCTTCACGGTGACGTCCGTGAACGTGCCGTTGCGGTTGTTGTGATAAAGCGTCTTGCGGCCGAAATCGTTCACGACATACAGGTCCAGGTAACCGTCGCCGTCGTAGTCACCAAAAACGGTTCCCAGGCAAAGCCCCAGCTCGCCGACTCCCGCCTTCTCCGTGACGTTGGTGAACGTGCCGTCTCCATTGTTGTGGTAGAGCTGGTTCGGCAGACCGTTGCGGGCATAGAAGGTTGTCGGGATCGCTTCCCTCGGATCGAGATAGCGGCCGACATACAGGTCCAGGAACCCGTCGTTGTCGTAATCCCCCCAAGAGGCGACTGTGGTGCAGCAGTCGGCGCCGATACCTGCTTTCTTAGTGACTTCGGTAAACGTTCCGTTTCCGTTGTTATGAAATAACTGGTTCGGCTTGAAGGTCCGGCTGACGAAGAAGTCTTTGAAACCGTCGTTGTCGTAATCCGCGAACAATCCGACGCTGACTCCGTCGAGTCCGGCCAGCCCGGCGTTCGCAGTCACATCCTCGAAGGCGCCGTCTCCTTTGTTGCGGAACAATTTCGACTGCTCGCCGTCCGGGATGAATAAGTCGTAGAATCCGTCGTTATCGTAATCGGCAGCGGTGATGCCCGCCGGTCCGTAACGGATCATGGCGAACTTCAACGGCTCGGTCAGAAACGCAGGGTAGTATTTGTTCTTGAAGTCCACCCCCGCTTCCTTGGCCACGTTGGTGAACTGCGGCTTTTCCGAAATCCAGCGGTCGCCCTCGATCAGCGCCGCCTGCCTGATCTTCAGCCCGCCGGCGGACGTATCGAAATGCATCCGGAAATAGGCCCGGTCGATACCCGCTTCCGGAGCGCCCTTGGGTTTGCCGATCAACTCGAACCGGACGCTGGCCACCAGGTCGTTGGGAGTGTCCCACTTCTCCAGCCGGTGAATATGGAGCCCCGCTTCCTCGATCGATTCGAAGCTGTCTACATAAGTTCGCCATTCGACGAGGGCTGCATCGCGGCCTGCTGCGCCGCCATCGGACTTCAGCAGCAGCTTTCGCGCGCCATCCTTTTCCTCCACTTGCTCCAACCGTGTCAAACCCAGGGGGCTTCCGCTGTAGTCACGGGCGTAGAAGCTCTCGATTCCAGCCATATCTTTGGCTTTGATCGCCTTGGCCATCGTGCCGAGGTTGGTAACGATGTCCTTTCCCGTGTCGAAGAATTTCCAACCCTGCTTGTCGAAATAATCCATCCCCATCGAGCCGCCGACAAATAGAGCAACCGGCGTCAACACCGATCCGAAAATGAAAATACGACTGCGATTGGCCATGGCAAAAGTAAGTAGAGGATTACGTCAGTACGATTCGTCTCGAGGCAGAAAGACCACGGGGTCCGAACAACTTAATAACATCCACTCAGGGAAAGACCTGACAGTTCCCAAGTGTGGTGTAGTGCTGAGAGTACCAACCTGCGCCAAAACTGTCAAGGTGATTTTGTCATGTTCCCCAACCGACTCGAGCGGGCAGCTGAAGGCAAATTTGTCCCTCGATGCCGCCCGTCTTCAAGCCCTCCTCCGAGTTTTCCGTGTTGTTAGCGACCACAGGCGATGCATGTGACTGGCCAAATTTTGACCGCGCTTCCGACCGAAGACGCTCATGTCAGCCGGATCCTTTCAATTAACAGTCTTACGGTTATGTAGAGCGCATTTCCGGCGAGAATCCAATCACGCCGAATTGCCGGCAACGGACCGGTGTGTACAGGATCTTTACCGGAAGTCGCTTGACACCTGTCTACTTGGTAGACAGGGACGCGGCAGTCGCGTTACACTAATTGAAACCAGCAAACAGTACTATGTCGAGTGCCAATCCCGTTCCTGTCCAGGTCAGCCGGCTTCATGAGAAGCTCTCCGCGATATTGACCATCTCCCAGCAGATGAATTCGGAGCGCGACCTGGGCACACTGCTGGACCTGGTAGCTCGCGAGGCGACCCGGCTCCTTAATGCCGACCGTGCCAGTATCTTCCTGCTGGACCGCGAAAACCTGGAGCTGTGGTCCAAGGTGGCGCTGGGCAGCGACGAGATTCTTCGGTTCGACGCCCGCAGAGGCATTGCCGGCTCCGCGGCGCTGACGGGCAAGGTGATCAACGTCAGCGAAGCCTATAAAGATGAACGGTTCAACTCCGCGATCGACAGCCAGACCGGGTATCACACGCGCAACCTGCTGGCGGTGCCGCTGCAGAACCTGATCGACGGAGAAGTGGTTGGCGCATTCGAAGTTCTGAACAAGCGCCACGGCGATTTCGACGCGGAAGACGAGGAGGTGCTGAAATCGCTGGCGGCGCAGTCGGCCATCGCCATTCAGACCGCCCGATCGATCGGAGAGCTTACCAAGGAGAATGCCCACCTCTGGCATGAGGTAGAAGGACGCTACGCCCGTCACAGCATCATCGGGAACAGCTCCAAGATTCAGAGTGTCCTGCATTTGATCGAGCGCATCCGCGACAGTTCCGTCAACGTCCTGATTAGCGGCGAGAGCGGTACGGGTAAGGATCTGATTGCGCGGGCTCTTCACTACAGCAGTCCGCGCGCCCGGCGTCCGCTGGTGGCGCTCAACTGCGCCGCCCTGCCGGAAACCCTGGTGGAAACCGAGCTGTTCGGCATCGAGAAAGGCGTGGCGACCGGCGTCAACTCCCGCATGGGCCAATTCCAGGCGGCCGACGGCGGCACACTGTTTCTGGACGAGATTGCCGACCTGAGCCTGGCGGCGCAAGCCAAGATTCTGCGCGTCCTCGAAGCCAAGGTGGTGGACCGCGTCGGCGGCAGGGCATCCATTCCTGTGGACGTGCGGGTGCTCGCGGCGTCCAATAAAGATTTGGAAGCCGAAATCAGGAAAGGGCGTTTCCGCGAGGACCTGTATTACCGGCTGAATGTGATCCACATCCGGATGCCTTCACTCCGGGAGATTCGGGAAGACATCCCGCTGCTGGCCCACCATTTTCTGGCCGAGTGCTGCCGGGATTCGGGGAAGCAGCTTGAAATCTCTCCGGGCGTTCTGCGCCGCATGGTGGAGCGCGAGTGGCCGGGCAACGTCCGCCAACTGCAGAATGAGATCAAGCGTCTGGTGGCTTGCGCCCGGAAGCGAATCATCAGCGAAGAGGACCTGGCGGAGGGAATACCGGAAGTTATCGAACGGAAGCACCCGGCGGTGTCCGGCGCCGCCTCGATCAAGGACGCGGTGGAAGATCTCGAGCGGAGAATGATCGCCGACACGCTCCGCTCCACCGGCAATAACCAGCAGCGCGCCGCCAAAGCCCTCGGCATCAGCCGCCAGGGACTGATTAATAAGATGAAGCGGTACAAAGTGGTTAGTTGAAAGGCAAGTCTTCATCCCGTCTTCATCCTGCCGTATCATGGGTAGATGGACCCCATCCAAATCATCCTAGGCCTCTCCGCTCCTCCCATTGCAATCGGCTTTTCCTCCGAGCCTCCCGCCGGGCTCGACCGCTGGCAAGGCGGCGCCGTCCCCGCCGGATGCGTTTTCTGGCGCGAGGCCATGAAGGGCCGCTCCTTCTACACCCTCCCGGCCGACCATTACAATTGCGCCGTCGGCGCCCATACTCACTCCATCCCGCTGCCTCCGGAGCGAGGCTCCCAGCTCGAGGACACGGTGAAATTCATGGTACTGAAAGAATATCTGCTGATGGAGGAGGCGCCGGGCATTCCCGTCCTCGAGAAATCCCCGGCGTGTATCTCGTACGCCCCCGTGGATTCCGCGCCGTTCCCCCACGATCTTGTGCTGCTCGCCGCCAAACCCTCGGCTGCGATGATGATCTACGAAACCGCCCTCCGCGCCGGAGCGGCGCCGGCGCTGGCGAACACTCTGGGACGGCCTGCCTGCGCCGTTTTGCCGCTGACTACCAATACCGGTCTCGCATCTCTTTCGCTGGGGTGCATGGGAAACCGCACCTTCACCGGACTGCCGGACGAGGAGCTTTACGTCTCCATTCCCGGCGGCTCCTGGCGGCAGGTGCTGGCAAGGCTCATGGAGATCGGCAGGGCGAACGACGAGATGCGCCGGTTTTACGCGGATCACAAAGCTCAGTTCGCCACTGCGTGAGGCCGCCATGTCGGATCCGCTTTCGAGACGTCATGCCAGCGGCGCCATCCCGCCCGATAAGGCGCCGGCGCCCGAGCTTACCTACGGTGAAAGCGCCCGGACCCTGATCCAGCTCGGCCGCGTGGCCACGCTGTCAACTCTTTCCAGAAAACACCCCGGCTGGCCGTTCGGCTCTCTGATGCCATACGCGCTGGACGACCGGGGCCGGCCTCTTCTGCTCATCAGCTCGATGGCCATGCACACGCAAAACCTGCAGGAAGACCCGCGCGCCAGTCTGCTGGTCACCCAGGCCGAGACCGGTGGCGACCCGTTAGGCGCCGCCCGGCTGACTCTGATGGGCTCCATCGGGAAGGCGCCGGAAGAGGACCTCGCCTTCATCCGGGCCGCCTACCTTGACCGCCACCAGAACGCCGCCTTCTGGGTCGACTACGACGATTTCGCCTTCTATCGGATGGAGATCGCCGACCTCTATTTCGTGGGCGGCTTCGGTGTGATGGGATGGGTCACCGCCGAGGATTACGCCGCCGCCGAACCGGACCCTCTGGCCGAGAGCGCGCACGCGATCCTCGAGCACATGAATCGGGATCACGCCGATTCGCTGCTCCTTCTGGCACGGACGTTCGCCGGCGTCGAAGCTGATCACGCCACCATGACCGCGGTCGACCATCTGGGATTCAACCTGCGGCTCCAGACCCCGGAGCGCGTGCGCGGTGTCCGCATCGCCTTCCTGGTGCAGGTCCGCAACCTGGCCGACGCCAGAAAAATCATGGAGCAGATGGTTCGCCTGGCCAAGTAGCCCTCGTCTCCCGGAAAGTACGAGTCGCAGCGCGCCTCCACCGCGCGCTTCCGATGCGCGGCCAGACCAAAAGCCGCGCTCAGGCTCTAACGCGACCCCGTCCGGCTGCGCCATTTCCAGCCGGAGTAGGTTATACTTCGAGTCAACGGGTTCCGTCGCTTCCCGTAAACAGGGATCATTTCAGGAGGTTAACAGATCATGCGCAATAGAATTGTCGGGCTCTGGCTGGCTTTTGGGATGACAGCGGTGTCCGCGCTCTCACAAAATGTAACCAGCAGCATTGTCGGCACCCTTCGGGACTCGTCCGGCGCATCCATACCCAATGCCAACATCATTGTCACCAATGAGGGCACCGGGATCGAGAGCAAAACCCAGACGGGCGCGGACGGGGAGTACATCGTGCCGGGCTTGCCCTTCGGGCAGTATACCGTTCGGACCGAAGCCACCGGATTCAAAGAGAACGTGGCGAAAGGCATCACTCTTCTGCCGAACCGCACCACGCGCCAGGACTTCAGCCTGGAGGTTGGCAACGTCCAGCAAACGGTGGAGGTTGCCGCTACCGCGGCCGTGCTGAATACGGAAAGCGCCACCATCGGGAACATCATGCCCGCGCAACAGATTACGACCGTACCGTTGAACGGCCGTTTTCTGGACAGGTTGATTCGCATTTCGGCGGGTGTGACCAGCGACAGCGCTTCGAATCCGCGCGTCGCCGGCAGCGCCTACTGGGGCGGCATGTCCTTCAACGTGGACGGGGCCGCCTTCAATGATCCCGGTAACGGAGGAGGAGCCTACTCCTACCGGCATGGGATGTCGACGCTCCCCTCGATTGACGCTATCAGTGAATTCAAAATGGATTCCAACAGCCAGAAGGCCGAGTTCGAGGGCGCCGTTTCGGCCACGATCGCGACCAAGTCCGGCACCAACGAGCTGCACGGCACACTTTTTTTCTTCAACCGCAATAGAGAGTACGCCGCCACTAATTTCTTCGGACCACGCGATCCGGCGACGAACAAGCGGATCAATCCTCCATTTAACCGAAATGAATTCGGCGTCATGGCCGGCGGGCCGATTATCAAGAACAAGACCTTCGTCTTCGCCGGGTATGAGGCGCTCAAGGAGCGCGGTCCGCGGACATTCATTTTGAGCGTGCCTACCTCCGCCATGAGGGCAGGCGACTACTCGGGGCTGCCTACGATCATCGATCCGCTCATCAACTCGCCTTTTCCCGGAAATCGCATCCCCACCGGACGGATCGATTCGCGGTCCCAGACCCTGATTCAAAAAGTGGCCCTCCCCAACCAGGCGGGAGCCGGAGTCGGAGGCACGGTCAACAACCTGGCCGTCAACATCAAGAACGATTCCGATATCAATCGTTATTTCGTCCGCGTGGATCACCGCTTCAGCGAGAAAGATTCGATTTGGTTCACGGGGAACATTTCGAAAGCTTCCCCCTACTTCGTCGCGCAGGCATTTCCTCCCGGATACGGATCGTGGGACAACGGCGGCAATGATACCCGCGTGGGGAATGTGACCTGGAACCACACCGTGTCGCCCCGCATCCTGAACGAATTGAGGCTGGGATACACGTATCATGGTCCCGTTCGCCAGGGGCAGAACCGTGATTTCGACCCGCGCTCGATTTTCCCCGATTTGTACGGACCGCTACCTCTGGGAGGGTTGCCGAAAGTCACCATCACCGGCTTCGCTTCGATCGGGGATTACGGCGGGAGCGAGCGCGGTAAGCAGTTGACGCGCCAGTTTATCGACAACCTCACTGTGATCCGGGGCAAGCATACTTTGAAAACCGGCGTGGATATCGGGAACTTCCGCATGTCGTCGCCTCCAGGCGCCTTCGGTCTGCTTACCGGCGTGGCCAACGAAGCCGCCTTCGGGAGCTTCGGATTCACCGGCCGCTATACCGTTGAAGGAACCGCTGTTGCACAGCCGGTTCACGCATTCGCGGACTTCCTCCTGGGATATCCCAACACCACCTCGCGCTCGACGCCCACCGCGGTGAACCTGTTTTACGACACGAGGTACAGCGCCTTCGTTCAGGACGATTGGCAGGTTTCTCCGCGGCTCACGCTCAGCTATGGCGTGCGTTACATGGTGCAATCCACCTGGAAGGAGCGCGACAAAGCCCAGGCGAACTTCGATTTCGGCTCGGGCAAGCTGGTCATCCCGCGCTCGGATTTCCCGCCGCAGACCATTCAGCGTCTGACTCAGGCGTATCCGATTGCGCTCGACTCGAACTTCCCGATCCTGACGGCGGATACCAACAATATCGCGCCCCGATTCGGATTCGCCTACCGTCCGTTTTCGGATACCAAAACTGTGATCCGGGGCGGTTTCGGGATTTATTACAATTTCCTGCCCGTGTTCATCGGCTTCCGTCAGATGGGTTTCGCGAATCCGCCGTTCCTGCTTTCCGAGAGCTACGAAGCCTCCCCCGGACGCGAGCCGTCGCTGACCTTGGCCCGGCCGTTTCCAGGCGCCGGCGCCATTACGGCCAACCCCAATATCACGATCGTGGAGCAGAAGATCCGCAACAGCGAATCGAACCAGTGGAACCTCACGTTCGAGCGCCAGTTGCTCGGTAACCTCAGCCTGCGGGTGTCCTATGTCGGAAACAAGACAGGACACCTGCCCTTCTACAACTACAACATCAATCTGCCCGCCGTTCAGCAACTGGGAACCATTCAACCGAGACGGCCTTACCAGCCGTGGGCTGACATTCTCATGCTGAAGGGGGCCGGCGACTCCACGATTCATCAACTCCAGTTGGAAGTTCTGAAGCGCTATTCGAATGGGGTGAGCGTACAGCTCGAGTATGCCTGGAACCGTTCCCTAGACAACACGCCGGTGGTCGGCGGGCCGCAGAATCCCTACAACACCTCGAACGACCGCGGAAACTCCGAGCAAATCCGCAGGCACATCTTCACGGCGGTTTATAGCTATGATCTGCCGTTCGGCCGCGGGAAACGCTTCGTCAATAGCGACGGCGTGGTGGGACGGATCGTCGGCGGATGGCAACTCGCCGGCATTACCTATTTGCGAACCGGGACACCGTTCTCGGTCGGCTTTACGCCGTCTCAGATCGGTTGGTACGCAAACCGGGCGGATGTCAGCAAAGTGGGCAACCTTTCGCGCGGAGAACGGTCCATCGATCGCTGGTTTGACGCGTCCGGGTACACCGTGCCGGCGCCGTTTACCTTCGGCAATTCGGCGCGCAACCTCCTGTTTGGACCCGGTGACATCGTTTTCGACGTGAGCGTGCTGAAAGACACAACCATCAGAGAAAGAGTAAAGCTTCAGCTCCGGTTTGAATTCTTCAACGCGCCGAATCACACCAACTTTGGAAATCCCGGATCGAACGTCTCGGTGGCCGGTTCCCTGGGGCGAATCACCAGCGCGGGCGACCCGCGCCAGATTCAGCTTGGAGCCAAACTGAACTTCTGATCAGAACTGCGGAGCTGGCGACTTGCCGGGAAGGACGATACAGCCCGACCCGGCACGCTCGCTCATTGATCCGATCCATGGAATCGTGATAGGGTAGCGCTCATGAATCGACGCCAGGCCCTTTTCAGATTTTTTCAATTTGTGGCTGCGTCTCCGCTGGCCAGGGCGGACCGGAAGTACAGTGAGCTCGGCGATCCGTTGCTCAAACCGGCCAATGTTTTCGACTTCGGCAAGCTAGCCAAGGCAAAATTGGATCCACTCGCCTGGGATTACCTGGACGAGGGGTCCGATGATGAGATATCTCTTCACGCCAATCGAACCCGTTTCGACGATATCGTCATCCGGCCCCATTTCCTGATCAACGATGTGAGTACCGTCGACACCTCCATCACGCTGTTGGGGAAACAGTTGGCGCAACCGGTTTACCTTTCGGTTACCGGCGGCAAAAATTGCTTCTTCCCCAATGGCGAACAGGAAACCGCTCTAGCCGCCGGAATCTCGAACACCATGCTGATTACCGGCGGCGGCATCAGCGACGTTCTCTCGGCCGGTAAAGGGCCCAAAGTCTGGTGGCAGTTCACCACCGCCGCCGAATTTCGCACCAGGAACCAAATGGCCGCCTATGCGGAGAAGCTGGAAGACCAGGGCTGTTCCGCCATTTCCGTCACGGTGGATATTTACCATGTCTCCCATCGCGAGCGCAGCATCCATAATGGCTTCGTGCGCAACTGGTGCCAGGGCAAAGGGATCCCGAGGAATGAAAAGGGAGAGCTGGTATACAAGCCGGACGATGTTCTCTGGACCGCCGGCGACATGCCGAAGCCCCGGCCATTTCCCACCCCAACCTGGGAGACGCTGCAGCGGTTGCGGGAAGCCAGCAACCTTCCCGTGGTGATCAAAGGGATAATGACCGCTGAAGATACCGAACTCGCCGTCAGGAATGGAATGTCGGCGGTGATCGTATCCAATCACGGCGCGCGTCAACTGGACCAGGTTGGGGGGACGATCGAGGCGCTGCCGGAATGCGTCAAAGCGGCTGGTGGGAAGATTCCGGTGCTCGTCGACGGCGGTTTCCGCCGCGGCACCGACGTCTTCAAAGCCCTGGCGCTGGGCGCGGCGGCGGTCGGGGTCGGCCGCCCTTATCTGTGGGGACTGGGCGCGTTCGGACAGCGCGGCGTGGCGCGCGTTGTCGAGATCCTGCGCGCGGAGTTGGCGGCCGATATGGGGATGGCGGGAACCGGCAAAATTTCGCAGATCAACCGCTCTTTCGTACGTATTCGCCCATGACGCTTCGATCGGGGACCTTTTTCCTGACGGCCGCTATCGCGATGTTCTGCGGATTTTCCTACGCCGCCGATCAAGAAGCGGGCAGGATTCTGCGGCCGGCCGACAATTCGTCCCACGCCGCCGGGCAGGTTGATCTGGTTGCCACCGCGCCGTCGGGAAAGCTCCAGCTAGACGGCGCCCCGGTGCAAACCGAACAGCCCTTTCCAAACGTTTTCCACGCCACACTAAAGGCGTCCCCGGGCGCGCATTCGCTGGTTCTGGAATGGGAAGGCGGCCGGAAGGAAGTCCGTTTCTTCGTGGGTCCCAATGCTCCCGCGCCGTTTCAACCGTTCCGCCAGCATCCGCCCACGCCGGGAGTTCAATGCTCCCAATGCCACGAATTGAACCGGCGCGGCCGTTTTGTATTCAAAGGCGGCTGTTTCGATTGTCATCAACGGGATGGCTTTGCCAAGGCGCACACTCACGAGCCCGGGACCCTCGAACAGTGCGGCATCTGCCACAACGCGCACGGATCCACGGTGAAGGCTCACCTTCTGTATTCGAAGGAAACAGCCTGCCGAATCTGCCACGGCAATTAGCTGCAGACCTTCACCCGGCCGGAGTGGCGGGCACTCAGGCGGCGGGCGCGAGCGATGGAATTTTGCGGCGAATTTCCCGCCGGTAACCAGTTACTGCCGCCCGGGCGGCCCAGGCGGTAAGCAGCTGCCGGACGCGGGTCGGAGTGATGGCGTTGAGAAGATGGCGCTCGACGGCGTGGGGCCCTCCATGGCCCGCGGGGGGGGCAACTCCAGAAAGCAGGCGGCGCCGGCCACCCGCGCCGTCTGTTTTTCCGGACGGCCCAGTCTGGCCGCCATCCTGGTTTATACCGGTTACAAGCTGGTGAACATCCGGAATGTGCGGCGTCTTTTGCGGTACTCCGGTCGGGATTTATGCGGCCACGGTCATCGGCATCATGACGACCGATCTCCTGAAAGGGGATCCTCATCGGGATCGCTCTGTCACTCCTCAAGGTAATTTATGCCAGAACCCATTTCGGAAGGCGCCTCTACCCCGTTCGAGCCGCCAGGACTGCGCTGCCGGCGCCTGGGTGGTCACACGCGGCTGAAGATCGAGCCGCTGAGCGTGCCGGAGCTGTCTGCAAACGATTCCTGCTCGATGCCCAGGGATCGCAGGATGCTGAGGTGCACGTTCGACATCCGCGTCTCGCCGTTTCGCCAGTAGTTCCCGTGCTTGAGGCCCATGCCGGCTCCTCCGGCGATCAGGGTCGGCAGGTTGCGCGGATTGTGGGTCGTACTCGCGCCGCTTCCGAACATGACGATCGTGTTGTCGAGGATGCTGCCGCTGCGGTCCTGGTAGGTTGTCAATCTTTGGAAGAAGTGAGCCAGCTGCCGGCTCAGGAACAGGTCGTATTTGGCGAACTGTAGTTGTCCTTCCTTGTCGGCCGCGTGCGAGAGATTGTGGTGTGTCTTCGAAAGTCCCAGCTTGAGCGGGAACGTGTCGCTGATTCCCATGCCGTCTTCCCGGTTCAGCATGAACGCCACCGAGCGGGTGATATCCGCATCAAACGCCAGGGCAATCAGGTCGAACATCGTGCGGTAGTATTCGGCCGGCTCCCCCTCGGACGTCGCGTCCAGGTTCAGATGCGAGTAATCCTGCTTCTTCAGGGGAATGTCGATCCACCGCTCGGACGCGATCAGGCGCGACTCCACTTCGTTCAGGGAGGTGAGGTACTGATCCATCCGCTCCCGGTCGGACTTGCCGAGCTGCCGGTCGAACGAACGCGCGCTCACGGCTACCGCGTCCACCAGCTTGATGCGCCGCTGCAGCTTCTCGTGCTCCGATTGCAGCGACGTGCGGTCGCCGCGAAACAAGCGGTCGAATATACGGCGCGGGTTGTTCTCGGCCGGAATCGGACGGCCTTCCAGGCTGTAGGAAATCGTTCCGGTCCGGGACAGGAATCCCGTGCCTGCGTCGATCGACAGCACCAGCGAAGGCTGCCGGCAATACTGCTTGGTGTGCAGCGCCACCACCTGGTCGAGCCCGGCCGAGTTGTAAGTCCCGGGCTTGGGGTTGTGCAGCGGCGCGCCCGTCAGCCACATGTCGGAGCAGACATGCGGGTCGGCTTTGGGACCGCTCGGATGATACAGTCCCCCCATGAAGCTGAGCTGTTTCCGGAATGGTTTCAGGGGCTCGGTCGACTTGCCGAATACGAATTCGCCGTTCTGCTCGGCGGCCGGAAACCAGCTCCACTCTTCGAGGCCGTGCTCGGATTTCGGCAGCGACATTCCGTTCGCCGTGTAGACCGCGCAGAAACGGCGGGGAAGCTGCCCGGTCACTTCGGCGCCCATCGCGTCGAGAACGGGTAAAGCCAGGGCGACTCCGCCAAGACCTTTCAGGAAAGCACGCCGATCGATCCGGGTCATATCGTAGATTTTACTATTTTTCGAGGAACACTTTGCTGTTGACCACGAACCGGATCATGTCCTGCATCCTGTAGCCGCCGGCCTTCAGTTTCCACTCATCCCTCTTCAACTGTTCAAGCTCGTTGTAAGTGAGGGTGCGGCCCGTCGCATAAGTCGCCAGATGCTTGAGGACGCTGAACGCCACCTGATCGATGCGATCTTCAGCCAGATATCGTTTCAGATCGCCGATTCCCGAAACCTCCGTGCCGTCAGGCAACTTCGACCGTGCGTCCACCGGCTGCCGTTTCAGCCGCCCGCCCGCGTCGAACTCCTCGAGCGCCACTCCCCAGGGGTCGATCTTGGTGTGGCACTGCATGCAGCCAGGCTGATTGCGATGCTGCTCCAGCCGCTCGCGCAGCGTGCGGTGCAAGGTGTCCTCCTTGAGCGCCGGCACGTTCGGCGGAGGATCGTCCGGGGGTTCGGCGATGATCTTGCGCGCCAGCCATGCCCCGCGCTTCACCGGGTTCGACTCCCGGCCGTCCGAGAGGCCCGCCATCAGAGCCGCCTCGGTCAGCACGCCGCCGAGTTCGCGGCGGCCATGCGGGATGGCCACGAACCGGAAGCCGCTTTCGACCTTCTCGCCGAGATCGTAATAGCCGGCGACGGTTTCGTTGGCCACCACAAAGTCGGAATCGATCAGATTGCGCACGGGCAGGTTGTTCCGGATCAGGTACTGCAGCAGCTCCACCGGTTCCTGCCGCAGTTGGGCGCGCGTGTCGCGTGTGAGCTTGGGGAAGCGATGGCGATCCGGCTCGAGCACGCTGAACTTGTCCAGGCTCAGCCATTGGGATGTGAATTCGGCAACGAACCGGGAGAAGCGGGGATCCCCGATCAGCCGCCCTACTTCCGTATCCAGCTTGTTCCGCAGCGCGCCGCCGGCGGCCAGCTTCAAGGCCGTGCTGTCCGGAGGGCCGTTCCACAGGAAATAGGAGAGCTTGGAAGCCAGTTCGTAGCCGTCGAGTGGCTCTGGTTCGGGAGTGCTGCTTTTTTCGATCAGAAACAAAAACTGCGGCGCCGTCAATACCGCCTGCAGCGCATCCTTTACACTGCTGCGAAAATCGCTTCCGGCCGAAAGCGATTTCCGGAACACGGCGACCAGATTCGATTCCTCCTCGGAAGTGACCGGCCGCCGGTAGGCGCGCGCCGCGAACCTGCGGATGATCTCCCGCGCGTAGGCCTGTTCATCGTCCTTGCGGGCAGGGTCGCCGAAGATGTTCCGGTGCGGCTTCG
This sequence comes from Bryobacteraceae bacterium, assembly GCA_035495815.1. GTDB lineage: Bacteria > Acidobacteriota > Terriglobia > Bryobacterales > Bryobacteraceae > DATJFH01. The sequence continues at coordinate 17,080 of DATJFH010000210.1, read as the reverse complement.
GCGGCCAGGTCTCGTAGAACGGTCCTTCGAACTCCACCGAGCGGATCAGCAGCCGCGGCATGTCGCGGCCGTCGGTGTACTCGCTGCGGACGCCGATCTCGCGAACGCCGGCCAGATAGTTGACGTTGTCCTTCTCGACGTCAGGACTGGGGAAGTTGCGGATCGCGCCCTCGAATACATACGGCGTAAGCTGCTCGCCGGACACCTTCTGCGGCGGCCCCACGGGAGCGAATGTGCTGCCGCAATCCCGGCGCAATCCCAGATGCACGCCAAGCTGTGGCGACCGTTTTTCGAAGGCTGCAAACCGCCGCGCGGCTTCGTGTCCGGCCGGGAGTGGAGTAAACACGATCCGGTCCAGCGCCCTCATGCCGGAGAGTTCCGCGTGGACCGACAGGGCGCCGGCTTCCAGCCTCAGCGCCAGGAAGGCGGGTTGCGCCAGCGTGCCGCTGAATTGCCGGCTGCCCACTTTCAGCGTCAGATCATGCGGCTTTTCGGGAGGCGGCTGCACGAACCGCCGTCCGGGCTCCACCAAAGCCTGAAGCTCCGCTTCATCGAGCGCCCGGCGATAGATGCGCACTTCGTCCAGCTCTCCCCGGAATGGCTTGGAGCCGGCAATCGCGCCGAGATGGAGATCCACCCGCGGATTGTCCAGGTTCGCCGGGCCGATCTTTCCCTTCCCGGCCGGATAGCCGTTCACGTAGAGCAGGGTTTCGTTTGCGCCGCGCCGGACCACGGCGGCGACGTGCTGCCAGGCATTGGCACGAAGCGTTCCAGGCGGCGTGGACACGCTCCCGTTCGACTGGTTTTCGGGTCCGGCTGTTTCCATCCGCAGCACACCCTTGTTGTCGGGCATGTCGAGGTACCACCCGTGGGTCCAGTTGGAGGCTCCAAGGCCGACGATTCCCGCCCGCCGCAGTTGCCGCGGATGAATCCAGGCCGCCACCGTGAAGTCTCCGTCACCGACGTTCATCTCCTCGCGGCGCGGGATCACCAGTGAATCGCCATCCCCGTTGAGCGACAGGGCCTTGCCGAACGGCGAATCGACAAACCGCGCGTTTCCCTCCATTCGGCCGGGAGCATTGCCGTCGAGGGGCCATGCTCCGGCCAGCCCGTCCCCGAGGCGCGAGGAGTCCGTGGCCGGCGGCGCCTCGCTGCGCGGAGCGGCGTAGACGTCCACCTGGTAAATACCGGCTTTCTTGATCACCACGGTCTGCGATGTTTTCGGATCACAGCAATGAACGACTTCCGAAGCGCCGGATTCCTGAGGAAGCGCGCCCGGATCGAGCAACAGGCCGTCATTGTATTTCGCCGCCAGGACGGTAACCCGAAAGCGGCCCTGGTTGGGCAGCTCACGCAGCGAGATCTTGAAGTTCGCCTTGGGCCCGTAGGTGCCGTCGCTTCCGAACAGCTCATCGCTCGGAATGGCCGGACGCAGCAGCAGCCCTTGCGGGACCGTGCTATACGCGCTTCCCTTCGGATAGCCGCGGTTGCCGCGCATACAGGCGAAGACCGCGTGATAGATGCTGTCATACTCCCGCCAGCCCCGAACCGTATCGTTTCCGGCATAGCCCTCGATGAAACGATAGTGGGTCCGCATGGGGCGCGGCTCGAAGGCAAACGGCTTCTTCGGCGTCAGCTGTTCCACCACGAAGTCTTCATTGTTCAGCAGCAGGCTGTTGGCGCCCAGAATGAGAGGATCGGGAAACGGTTTGGGATTGATCGACGCTCCCAGCCTGACGCGGAAGTTCTGAATCCACGGCTTCGACTTCGGATCGACGATGGTTCGATTCAGCGCCTCTTCGGCAATTTCAAAATACGCCTCGAGCAGCAACGGGGAGAGCTGCATCGTCTCCTTGTTGTTCACGAAGCCATCGCGCGAGATGGCGTCCGGCGGAAGGGCCTCCGTCAGATCGTCTTCGAGCAGCAACAGCTCGCGCAGCGTGTTGCGATACTGCGCCACGGTGAGCCGCCGCACCAGCCCGTTCTTCGGCGCCGGACGCGAGCGGGCCGCCGCCAGAGCACGCCTGATCCACTCGACCATCGCCTGCCGCTCGGCGCCGGTAGGCTGCGGCAGACCTTTCGGCGGCATGCTTCCATCGCCGATCTTTCTCTGTACGGCTTCCCACAGCCGAATGTGCCGGTCCTCGAGCGTCCCGTCGAGCTGGTCGACGCGGACGCCGGAGGTCATCAGATCCGCATTGTGGCAGCCGACGCAGTTCTGCTTCAGAAAGGGTTTGACCTGCTGTTCGAACGAGGTTTCGAGCGCCCCCGGTGTGCGGTCCGGCGCTTGAGCCAGCAGGAACCGCGCAGTCCAGGCGATCCCGACAAGGGAGAACACTGCCAGAGCGCCCGCGGGTTGTGTCCGAAACAGGAAATTCCTGGAGGGCATTTTCATTCCTGCACGCCGGGCCTGTTGCACCCGCGCGATTCATGTTAACACCAACCCGTCCGCCTTCGCCGTCCGAAATCCCGCCCCCGAACTCCTGATATAGTCTTAGCTGCTATGATGCGCCTCAGTTGCCTTACGCTCAGCTACCAGAATCAATTCAAGGCGGGGAAAATGGACATTTTCAGTTTCCTCACCACCTGCCGCGCGCTCGACCTCGACGGCGCCGACATTCACGTCAAGAGCCTGATGAACACGAGCCGCCCTCACCTGAAAGAGGTCCGGCGCAGGAGCCTGGACATGGGGCTTTCCATCTCCTGTCTCGGCGTTTCCACCGAGTTCGGACGCTCCGCCGAGGCCATTCCGGGCGAGCTCGCCAAAGCCCGCGAAGCCATCGACGTCGGCATGTTTCTCGGCTCCCCGCTCTTGCGCGTGTTCGTGGGATCCGCTCCGTCGCCGGATCGGGCGAAAGAGGCGTTTCAGCGCGGCGTCGATGCGCTTCGCAAAACCGCTGAAATGGGAGCTGAGGCAGGCATGCCTGTCGCCCTTCAGAATCACAGCGGGCTCACCTCCACCGGTGACGACATGCTTGCCTTTCACAAGGCTGTAGCGCATCCGAATTTCAACCTCCTGCTCGACACCGGTCATTTCGCCGGGCGCGAAGGACCGAACGGACCCAGGATTTCCGGCACGACCTACAAGGATTACTATCACTCGCTCGAACAAATCGCCCCGGTGACGCAGTTCGTCCGCGTCAAGTTCTACGAGCCCGACTCGACCGGCCGTGAAAAGCACATCGATTATTCCCGCGTCATCAATATTCTTCGCGGGGTTCACTACAACGGTTTTCTCGGAATCGTTTACGAGGGCAAGCAGGACGAAACTCAGGATGTGCCGCGGTGCGTACGGTTCATGCGGCAGGTGATGAAAGCCTGAAGAATCAGGTCTGCTAAGCTGGAACATTCTTATGTTCCGCGAACGCGCCCGCCGACCCTCCACGACGAGGCGTGACATTTCCCAGTGGTCCGTGTGGGGATACCTGCCGGCGCTCCTCTGTCTGGCCTTCGTCTGGCGGCAGGGAATCGTTCTGGCCCAGCCTTCCGAGTCCACCCTGCGGCTCAAAACCGGCAAAGACATCTTTCGAGCCGCCTGTATCGGATGTCACGGTCCTGAAGGAAAAGGCATGCCTCAGACCACCATCGGGTTCACGCCGCCCGCCACCTTCCCCGACTTCACCGATTGCAAGTCCACCACACGCGAGCCCAACCGCGACTGGAAATCCATCATCCACCTCGGCGGCCCGGCCCGCGGCTTCTCCGAGATCATGCCCTCCTTCACCGAAGCCCTCACGCCGGACCAGATCGAGAGAGCCGTCGAGTACCTCCGGAGCTTCTGTCGCGAGGGGTCCTGGCCCAGGGGAGAGCTGAACCTGCCGCGTGCCCTGATCACCGACAAAGCCTATCCGGAAGACGAAGCCGTGATGACGACGGCGGTCAATGCCACCGGCGCCGCGGGCATCACCAACACCGTCGTCTACGAGCGGCGCATGGGAGCAAAGAACCAGCTCGAGTTGGCAATCCCCTTCGCCGTCCAGCGCCAGGACACCCGGACCTGGTTCGGCGGGGTCGGCGACCTGACCCTCGGTTACAAGCGGAATCTATTCAGCAGCCTGCGCAGCGGATCCATCGTAAGCCTGTCCGGCGAGGTGAATCTGCCCACCGGAAGCAAGGAGCGAGGCCTCGGTTCGGGCGTCACCGTCTTCGAGACCTTCGCCACTTATGGGCAAATCCTTCCGAAAAACACCTTCGTGCAATTCCAGGGCGGCGCCGAACTGCCCACTCACACCGTCGACGCCCCCAAGGCAGTCTTTTGGAGAACCGTTCTCGGAAAGAGTTTCACTCAAGGGATGGGCTTCGGACGCCTGTGGTCGCCCATGGTGGAAGCTCTGGCCGACCGGGAACTGCAAGCCGGCGCGAAGACGAATTGGGACCTCCTGCCCCAGATACAGGTCACGCTCAGCAAGAGGCAGCACGTCAGAGCTGATTTCGGCGTCCGGTTCCCGCTGAACAATACCCGCGGACGCGCCACCCAGGCGCTCTTTTACCTGCTGTGGGACTGGTTCGACGGCGGCCTGCGGGACGGCTGGAGATGAGACGACTTCCGCTGCTGGCTCTGCTGCTCGCGATTTCGTCAGCCCGGTGGGGGCGCAGCGCGGAACCGGCGCCGCATTTTCAGACCTCCGACCGCTGTTTCGCCTGTCACAACGGGCTTTCTACTTCTTCGGGCGAGGATATCTCGATCGGCTTCGACTGGCGCGCCAGCATGATGGCGAACTCATCGCGCGATCCCTACTGGCAGGCCTCGGTCCGCCGCGAAGCGCTCGACCATCCGGAATCACGCGCTGTGATCGAAGACGAGTGCTCCCTCTGCCACATGCCGATGTCCCGCTACGAGTCGAGGCGCGCCGGCCGCGAAGGCCAGGTCTTCGCCCATCTGTCCTTCGACTCTGGAAATCCCGCGGATCGCCTCGCCGCGGATGGTGTCTCCTGCTCCCTCTGCCACCAGATTTCCAAAGACAAGCTCGGCTCCCGCGAGAGTTTCGTGGGAGGCTTCGTGATCAATCCGGCCAGTCCCGAAGGCGGGCGGCCCGTTTACGGACCATTCAAAATCGACGCGGGGCACACCCGCATCATGCGCAGCTCTTCCGGCGGATTTCGCCCGACCGAGTCCGAGCACATACGGCAGTCGGAAGTCTGCGCCACCTGTCATACCCTGTTTACCAAAGCGCTGGGGCCGGGCGGAAAAGTGATCGGGGAGTTGCCCGAGCAGATGCCCTACCAGGAATGGCTGCACAGCGAGTACCGGGAGAAGAAGAGCTGCCAATCCTGTCACATGCCCGTGATCAAGGAGGACGTCCGGATTACCAGGGTGCTCGGGGAGCCGCGCAAGGGTGTTTCGCGTCACGTGTTCGTAGCCGGGAATTTCTTCCTGCAGCGCATGCTCAACCGCTATCGCGAAGACCTCAATGTCGCGGCATTACCGGCCGAGCTCGATTCCGCAGCCGGGCGGACCGTGGCCTATCTGCAATCGGAGGCCGCCCGTCTTACGATCGATCGCGCCGCCGTGCGAAACGGCCGTCTCGAAGTGGACGTTGCGGTTCAAAACCTCGGCGGCCACAAGCTGCCCACCGCGTATCCGTCCCGGCGAGTCTGGCTGCATGTGGTGGTACGCGACCGCAGCAGCCGGACGGTGTTCGAATCCGGCGCGCTCGACCCGCGCGGCTCGATCCAGGGCAACGACAACGATGCCGATGCCGGCCGGTTCGAGCCGCATTATACGGAGATCAGCCGCGGGGATCAGGTGCAGATCTACGAATCCATCATGGGGGATCCGGACGGCAAGGTAACGACTGCCTTGCTCTCGGCGGTCCGCTACCTCAAGGACAACCGGCTGTTACCCGCGGGATTTGACAAGAGCTCCGCGCATCAGGACATTGCCGTCCACGGCAGCGCTTTCGACGATCGGGACTTCATAGGCGCAGGAGACCGCGTTCGCTATCTTGTGCCCCTCGGAGACGCTCAGGGTCCTTTCCGGATCGATGTGGAACTGTGGTTTCAACCCATCGGGTTCCGATGGGCGGAGAACCTGCGCCCTTATGCGGCCGAAGAAACCCGCCGCTTCAGCCGGTTCTACGACTCGATGGCTTCCGCGTCCGCCGTCATGCTGGCGTCACAACGTGTAGCTGACACCCACTGAGAATTCGTTCTGCAGCAGACGGCCGCTCCCGCCCAGGTCAAAGGGCTTGCCCGTGTTGAACTGCCGGACATCGAACCGCAACTGCCAGGGTCCGGTGACCTTGAACTTGACGCCGCCGCCGTAATTGATGCCGAATTTCGTGGAGCCCTGACCGTACTGGGCGGACTGCCCTGGCGGGACGAAATTGCTGAAGTTCAGTCCCCCGGCGACAAACGGGCGAACGCGCGCCTCCTGCGGCGTCGCATAGAGCAGAACGTCGCCGAATCCCTGGTGGATGCCCATGCCTTCACCGGAAAAACCCTGCCCGTCCAAGTGGCTGCGGTTGTAAGCGTAGCCGAACTCGTACCCCAGATGTTCGCGTGTATTGAGAGTCATCCGGAACGTGAGCCGGACCCCGCTGTCGAGCGAGTAGCCGCTGCCGAGATTCCCGCTGCTGATATGCGATGTGCCGCCGCTGACCGACCCCTCGAAGCTCTGACCGAACGCGGACGCGCCGAGAGCGAAAAAGAAAACCAACACTCCAGTCCTGTATCTCATCGATACGAACGACGTTCCAAGCCCGTGCCGAGTTCCAGAACGGAAGCGGAATTTTACGTTCTTAAAGGTAGGCGCGGCCCGCGGCAGCGGCGCTGCTTACGGAGCGTCCTCGACCGGCAGCGCGTCCGGTGGAGTGTAAACCACCTTTCGCCGCATCGAGTCGTTATAAATATTCACGATGTCTTCCGGAAATGTCTTGATCAGCCGGTCGACCCGGGCGCGTATATCGGCGATTATGGCTCCGTTTCTATCGGAGCGGTCGTAGGACTCCTCGGGGTCCTGGACCACGTTGTAAAGCTCGGGCCGCAGCGGCAGATTGCGGCGTCCGCGCGCGGGCTCGGGCGTGAACATCGGCACGTTGTACCTCGCCACATGCAGCTTCCATTGTCCGAAGCGGGCGGCCTGCAAGTAGGCGTCGTTGAAGTACAGAAAGACGTCCCGGCTCACCTCCTGCTGCTGACCGGTCAGCATGGGCCAGATATCCACTCCATCCAGCGGCTTTTCGGGAAGCGCCGCGCCGGTCAGGCGAGCTACGGTCGGAAGAATGTCCAACGTGGTGGCCATGGACTGCGAAACCTGGCCCGCCGGAATCCAGCCGGGAAAGCGCGCGATGAAAGGCTCGCGGAACCCGCCTTCGTACGTGTCGCCCTTCCTGCCCCGGAGCCGTCCCGGGCTGCCCTGGTACCAGGGGCCGTTGTCGCTCGAGAACATCACCAGCGTGTTGTCGTCCACGCCCGCGTCCTTCAGGGCCTGCAGAATACGGCCGACGCTCCAATCGAGCTCCTGCACTACGTCCCCGTAGACGCCCTCTCCCGACTTGCCCATGAACTCCGGTGAGGCGGCCAGCGGGATGTGCGGGAACGTGTGCGGCAGGTAGAGGAAGAACGGCCCATTCTTCGAACGGTTGATGAAGTCCACCGATTCCTGCGTGTACCTTTGTGTCAGCGTCTCGAGCTGCGCCGGCTGCTCGATCACCTCCGTGTTGCGCATGAGCACGCGCGGGTGCATGTCGTTGCTGTAGGGGATCCCGAAGTAGCTGTCAAATCCGCGCGCAGTCGGTAGAAATCCCGGCTTGGCTCCCAGGTGCCATTTGCCGACGCACATGGTGGCGTAGCCGGCCCGCTTCAACATCTGCGCCATCGTGGTCTCCGAGTCGGGCAGCCCCCCCGGATCTTCCGGATCGAGAACTCTCGGGACCCCGACGCGGCTCGGATACCGCCCCGTCAGCAGCGCGGCGCGGGACGGAGAGCACACCGAACTGGCCGAGTAGAAGTGTGTCAGCCGTATGCCGTCGGCCGCCATTCGGTCCAGATTCGGAGTCGCGATGTTCGAGCCGTAACAGCTTAGATCCCCGTAGCCGAGGTCGTCGGCGTATATCAGCACGATGTTCGGTGGTTTGGATTGCGCTCTTGCGCGTGCTGTCAGCGCTGCCAGAGCCGCGGTCTTCAGGAATGTCCGACGGCTCTCCCGTTGATTCGTGGACATAGTTTGAAATTATGGAGTATACATGTTTTTCATCCTGAATGTGCGGTACTCCGGTGCCGTACTCTCGATGGAATACACCACATCGCCGGATGGATTGACCTCTTCCCCGATTCCGCTGCCGTCCGCGCGGAATCCATTTCCAAAGAAATAGTTGCCGTTCAGCAACAATTGCGCCGATCCCAGCGCGAACGAGTAATAACCGAGATTGGAATTGAGGACCAGCTCCGCCACACGGTTCACCTCGTCCAGGCGGTACACCTGCCCGCGGCTGTTTACGGCATTATCGCTTGACCACCTCACGTTTCCATTGTCGAACAGGGAGAGCATCCCGTTGCTCTCGAACTCGGGGTCGTGCTGGTGAGAGAACCACGGCCACGGGTCGTCGGACCGGATCCGGAAATCGCCATCCTGTCCCAGCCGCCAGATCACCTGGCCCGAGCCCTTCCCGTCCTGGTAATCGATCAGGACCACCCAGTCCTGATTGCGAATCGAAAACAGGAGGTTGCCATCGGGCGTGCGGGACACCGAATTGCCGTGCATCCAGTCGTTGGCTTGCGAAGCAAGATAAAGGGGCGGGCAGACGCCCGGCGTGCACCTCTCATTTTGAGTGGCCAGCCTCCTCGGGTCCAGGTGATCGAAGCCGTCCCAGGCCCAGATCACCTCCAGGTCCCTGTTCATGACGATGATCATGTCTCCCAGAACGTTCACCGCGCCGGGTCCCTGTACGTTGGTGAGAATCTGCTCCACACCGGCCAGCAGCAGGATGTTTCCGTCCGGAAGTCTTCGCGCTTCGTGGTGAAACGCGTTGATGGGTCTCTTCCCCATCGCTTCCAGCTGCTCGCTGACGCGGGCCGCGTTTGTCTCGAGCAGGATGTTTCCCACCAGGTCGAACTCCCGGACGATCTGCCGGGAGGAGTCCGCGTCCTGGACTTCGTTGATCGCGAAGAACGAGCCGCCCGGCTCCGGACGCGTCAGGAACGACACGATCTCGGGGTAGTACCAGATCACCGTGCCATCCAGATCGGTCGCCTGAAGATAGGAGAACACCGCGCCTGAGAGCAGCACCGGCTGGGTCGTGGGCGGATAAGGCTGAATCTTCGTCATCACCGGCAGCGCGAATTCTGGCTGGCCCGAGCGAAAAGTCAGTACGGGACCCTCGGAGACGGTCCCCGGGCCTTGAACGATGTGCTTCAGGTAATACGTGGTTTCGGGCCGCAATCCGGCGACATAAAAATTCATGGTGTAAACGCCGTCGCACGATTTGGCCGAGGTTTCCTGCACGGGTTGACCACTGGAAGTGTAATAGACCGCCATGATCTGTCCCATCCGGCAGGGGGGCGCGCTGTAGAGGAAGACTAACGGATGCATCGTCGGACGGATCGCCGGCCGGCCGCCGACAGCATTGGGCAGGGCAGTGAAGGCCGACGTGGCGCTGGCTCTTTCCCCCGTGCCCAGGCTCCGCGCCTCCACCTCTACGGTGTAGGAGCCATCCCGTTCTCCGGCCGCCCAACCGAGAGTATTCTCCGGACCGAAATCCCGCACCGTCCGGTGTCCTTCAACCTGGCCCCGCGTCGAAAAGCGATACCAGAACGGTCCGGGATCGGCGCCGCTGACAACGGCCGTCCAGGTGACCTGAGTACCCACGGCTGCCGGTGAGGGAACGGACGGATTCAACGTCACCGAAAACTGCGCGTTGGCGAGAGGAGCGAAGCTGCAGAGCAACAAGAGCGCGTTGAGCTCTGAGCGGTTGATCGGTAGGAGCCGTGTTCTTACCGTTTCCCTCATAAGTATCTCGTCAATTCCGTTCTTGAAGTGGAATCGGAGAAGTGGTAAGACCGCTCTAAACAACTCTGACTATATTGTAACGCGCTTGTCACCGCCGCTCAGCGCCCTCGAAAGGCGTTCCGCGGCGCTTCTACAGTTTGAACCGGCAGACGACACCCACGTCGTCGCAGTACCACATCATGCCCTGCCAGATCGTCATCCCGTGCGGCAGCGGATCGGAGTCGCTGAGCTGGATCTTCTCGATCATCCTGCCGGTTTCCGTATCGTGCTTGAAGAACGCGTTCAGATTGGAATCGGTCACCCAGAGGTATTTCCCCTCCCATCCGATGCCGTGGGGCCGGTTGGCGGCGGTCTGAAACTTGGTTTCCACGACCCAGGTTTTCGGGTCGATACGGTAAACTTCGCGTGACGGAGGCACGGTAAACCACAGCTTGCCGTCCCGCCACTCCTGTCCGTGCGCCCCGGTGCCGGGCGCAGCGCCGCCGAGCACTTTGCCCATCTGGAAGCCGCCGACCTGCTTGTTCTCCGCGCCCTTCCTGGCGGCCGCCGCCGGACGTTCCCGCATTTTGGCCAGCGGGCTGCTGCGCGCCTGCGGATCGCCTACCATCTGGTAAATCACGCCCGCGCCCGGCGTGAAATGGCGTTCCAATGTCTTCCCGGTGAGGGCGTCCACCCGCACGATCTCCCGGCTGTAGGTCGAGCCGATCCAGAGCGCTTCTCCGTCGAACGTGATGCCGCTCGATTTGTCGGTCTCGGTTTCAAACCCGCGCAGGACTTTCCCGTCTTCATAGCTCACCAGGTAGGCCTTGTTTCCCGCGCCCTGGTCCATGATCCACAAGCCGTCCTTGGTCGCCTGTAGCCCGTTCGGCTGCGGGCCCGGGGACTTGAAGACGGTTTCCACCTTGCCCACTTTCCGAATGGGGATTTTACCGGGACTCGTTGCCGGCGCCGCCCCGAAAGCGGGAGCCGCGGCCGCGGCTGCGAGAAAATTTCTGCGTTTCATCATAGGCTGCACTCCGTGAAACTATTTTAGTCCGGGCGGCGTCCCTCGCAACCCCGAACAAATCGTACCACTCAGCTCAGGATCGCATCGAGCACATGGCCATGGACGTCGGTGAGCCGCCGGCGGATGCCGTTGTGATAGAAGGTGAGCCGCTCGTGATCGAGACCCAGCAGATGCAGCGCGGTCGCATGCAGGTCATAGATGGTCGAGATATTCTGGGCGGCGCGCCGGCCGAAATCGTCGGTGGCCCCGTAGCTGACGCCGGCCTTGACGCCCGCCCCCAGCATCCAGGCGGTGAAGCCGTCCGGATTGTGATCGCGGCCGAGAGTGCCCGCCTGGTGCGTCGGCATGCGGCCGAATTCCGTGGTCCAGAGGACGAGCGTGTCCGCCAGCAGGCCGCGGGCTTTGAGGTCGCGGATCAGCCCGGCCGTTGGACCGTCCAGGATCGGGCAGTGGCGTTCGTAATCGGCCTTGAGAGTTTTGTGCGCGTCCCAGTTGAGCAGCCCGTCGACGCCCGAAGCGCGGGATCCGCAGAACAGCTGCACGAAGCGGACGCCGCGCTCGATCAGCCGCCGGGCCAGCAGGCAGTTGCGGGCGTAACCGGCAATCAGCGGATTGGGATCGTCCGCGCCGTAGAGCTCGCGCGTGGCTTTGGATTCGCCCCGCAAATTCGAGACTTCGGGCGCGGAGAGCTGCAGCCGCGCCGCCAGCTCGTAGGAGGCGGCCCGGGCGGCCAGGTCCGTGTCGCCCGGATGCCCGCCCGCATGGGTGTGGTTCAGGTAACGCAGGAACCCGCGGGACGCCTCTTCGGAGGACTCGCTGATCTCGCCGGGACGGTCCAGATTGCGGATCGGGTCGGAAGCGTTGAAAACCACCGCCTGATTCTCCGCCGGCAGGAATCCGGTATTCCAGTTGGCCGGACCCGACGGAGGAATGCCCCGCATGTCGGGCAGGGCGACGTAGGCCGGCAGATTCTCGTTCTCCGTGCCCAGTCCGTAGCTCACCCACGACCCCATGCTCGGGAATCCCTCCGTGACGAAGCCCGTATTCATCTGCACGCAGGCCGGCCCGTGCGTGTTGCTGCGGGCGGTGAGCGAATGGATGAACGCCATCTCGTCCGCCAGCTCCCCCAGGCGCGGAAGCATTTCGCTGATCCACTTCCCCGTCTGGCCGCGGCGCCGGAAGCCCCAGGGACTCTTCATCAGCGCGCCGTTCGCTCCCTGGAAGGAGACGAACTTCTCCTCACCGGGCAGAGGCTGGCCGCTGCGCTTTTCGAGCTCCGGCTTGTAGTCGAAGGTATCGACGTGCGAGACCGCTCCCGGACAGAAGATCTGGATAATCCGTTTCGCTTTAGGCGGGAAGTGCGGCTGGCCTTTCGCCAGGAGATCGCGCTGGTTCAGCAGGACCGCCAGAGCGATGCCCTTGAGCCCGTCGCCCGCGTGGGCCAGGAACTCACGCCTGTCGAGCCAGCTCCGGGTTATCGCGCCTTTAGAAAACATAGATGAACTCGTTGGCATTGAGCAGAGCGCGAGTAAAGATGAACAAGCCCTGGGCGCGAATCAGCTCCAGCGCGGCGCTGGTCTCTTGCGGCCGGGGCGCGCGGCCGAAGGCAAGCCGGAAAGCGAGATCGATCTGCGCGGCGGGACGGGAGCCGGCTTCCCGTTTCAGACGCCCGGCCAGGAACCGCGACTGGTCCAGCATGAACCGGCTGTTGAGCAGCGTCAGGGCCTGCAGCGGCGTTATCGTGACCACGCGCCGGGGCTCGGCGAGCGACGAATCCGGACAGTCGAAGGAGCTGAGCATGTCGTCCTTCACCGAGCGGGCGCTCTGCTGGTAGACGGCGCGCCGCCAGGTCTCCGGTGGAAAGGTGTCGGCGGGCAGGTAGGTGGCCACGTTGTCCACCGTGTAATTGTAGAGCCGGAAACCGGGTCCGCCCATTTTCAAATCCAGCTTGCCGCTGACCGCAAGGACGGCGTCTCTCAGCTCCTCCGCCTCGAGGCGCCGCGGAGGAAAGCGCCACAGCAGCCGGTCGCCGGCGTCGACGGCTAGACCCTCGGGATTCGCGGCCGCGGACTGGCGGTAGGCGGCCGAAAGCATCAGCTCGCGGTGAAACGGCTTCAGTTTCCAATCGAGCTGTTGAAGCCGCCGCGCCAGCCAGTCGAGCAGCTCGGGATGAGAGGGACGCTCGCCGTTGAAGCCGAAATCGCTGGGAGTGGCGACGAGTCCGGTTCCGAAGTGATATTGCCACACGCGGTTGGCCAGCACGCGGGGCGTGAGTGCGTTGCGGTCATCCACGATCCAACGCGCCAGCGCGAGCCGCCGCCGGCCTTCGGGAGCCGCGGCGTCCAACTCGAAGCCGGGCAGCATGCGCGAGAGAGTGCTCAAACTCGCCGGCGCGATCACCTCGCCTTTGCTCGTGGGGTTGCCGCGTTTCAGAAGGTGAGTCGGCTCGGAGGGCTGCTCGAACCTGCCGATGTAGGCGAGCCTGGGCTTCGGCAGCGCCTCTATCCGCTTCTCCAATTCGCCCTTGCGGCTGGATAGCGCGCCCCACTCCGCCCGCGTTTCCGGCGAGAAAACCTGCAGCAGGAAGAATTCGTTGCGCTCCTGCTCCCCGTACGGCAGCCGGCCTTCGGAAGAGGCGAGCTTTTTCCAGCCGGTTCCGTCGAGAGAGCCCTCGATGACGTAGCCCGTCGGCACGGAGCTCAGAAAGCGGCCCTGGAAGCCGCCCTGCCGGTCTCGCGACCAGAACACGCGAGCCACGGTTTCAACCCGCGGCAGCTCGATGGTGATCTGGCCGGCGCCGCTTTCGGCCGAGATCCAGGCTTTGTCGTAAGATCCGTCGATCACGTTGGCGGCGTTGTAAGCTTCGGCCGCCGTGCCGGTGGAGCGGGTGGATCGCGCGGTAGCCTTGGCGCCCCGCGAGGCCAGCGCCACGTTGGCCGGCGCCGGACCGGCGGTCCAGATCTCCAGCTCGTCGAGCGCCGGCGGGGAGCGGCGAAGAGTCTCCGTGATCGTCATGCGCACGTAACGGGCTCGGGCAGGGTCGAACTTCTCTTCCGTTCCTTTCGGATCCACAGCAGACCGGTAGCGGCCGGCGATCTCCGCGCTCCGCCGCTCGACCAGCGGCTCACCCTCCTTCCGCAGCGCCGCCATCCTCGCGTTGATTGTTGCCAGCTCCCGCTTCAGAGGCTCCGCCATCGCGCGGATGCGCTCTTTCTCCTCCACGCCCGCCAGGTCGCGCTCGGCGTGTTCGACTCCGGCGAAGACGGCCTGCAGCCGGTAATAATCGGCCTGCTGGATGGGGTCGAATTTGTGGTCGTGGCAGCGCGCGCAATTCACCGTCAGGCCCAGGAACGCCGCCGCCGTGTTGGACAGAATGTCGTCCAGATCGTCGGCACGCTTTTGGAGCTCGCCCTCGATATTCTGGATCTTGACCGTGTCGTGCGGCCCGGCCACTAAAAAGCCGGTCGCCACTTCCACCTCCGGGTCCCCCGGAGCAATCTGATCGGCGGCCAGCTGCTCGAGGATCATCCGGTTGAACGGCTTGTCCTGATTGAAGGACCGGATGACGTAATCGCGGTACGGCCAGGCGCGGTCGCGCAGAATGTTCTTCTCGTAGCCGTCGCTTTCGCCGAAGCGGACGACGTCCAGCCAGTGCCGCCCCCAACGCTCTCCGTAGCGGGGCGAAGCCAGCAGGCGGTCGATCAGATGTTCGTACGCCGCCGGATCGGGATCGTTGACGAAGGCCTCGACTTCGGCCGGGGACGGCGGCAGCCCGGTCAGATCGAATGTCGCGCGGCGGATCCATGTTCGGCGGTCGGCCGGAGGTGACGGGTGAAGCCCTTTCTTGCGAAGCTCCGCGAACAGGAAGCGGTCGATGGCCGAGCGTGACCATTCGGCGTCGCCATCCTTCAGGGCCGGCGGTTCCATCGCGCCAAGCGGCTGCAGCGACCACCAGTCCGGCCCGGCGCGCTTGCGGGCGGCGGCGATCGGCGTGGACCAGGGGGCGCCTTTGCGGATCCAGTCGAAGATGATTTCGCGCTCGGCCTCCGGGAGCGGCGCGCCAACCGGCATTTGGCCGGCGGCGATTTTCCGGGCCGCGAGGCTGTTCTCGACGCTGCCCGGAGCCAGCGCCGGACCGGACTTGCCTCCCGCCAGCGCCGTTTGGCGCCGGGTGAGATCGAGCCCGGCGGTCTTCGTGGCCGCGTCGTGACAGCTCAGGCAGCGGCGTCCGATGAGAGCGGTGGCGCGGGATTCGAGCGCGGCGTCCTGCGGCCATGACTGAGTCGCCGCCAGCAGGAGGAGCGCTGAGGCTCGAATGCGCATCTCCCTCGATGTTACCGCGCCACCGCCGCTTTGACCGGCGCTTTGACCCAGATGGGAGAGCTCCAGGCAAGCTGGCCGTCTTCCTGCATGACGCGCACGTAAAAGTAATTCTCGCCGCCCGTGAAATCCTTGTCCGTGTAGTCGAAGCTGGCTTCCTTCGTTCCCGGACGGGCCGTGTAAACGAATTTCCCGTTCTTCACCACATCGATCTGCTTGATGGCCCCCGTTCCGACCGCCCGGACGCTCAACTGCGGCGCGGCGTCGGATTGAAAACTGTCGCCCATGATGTAGACGGCGTTTCCCGAGCGGGCGCGGAAATCGAGAATGATGTTGTCCGTCGCTCCGTAGGCGTGGCGCTTGCGGATGGCGTCGACCAGTCCTTCGCGGGTGAAGGTATCGGTCAGCAGGCAGGCGTAGGAGATGTGCGTCGACCAGTGGTCCGAGCTGGCCTGCACTCCGAGTTTGTACCCCTTGGCCAGCGCGTTCCACCAGAAGCCCTGCGGCTGCCAGCCGCTCTTCTGGGCATGCGGATTCAACGCCGACGCCGCCTTGGGCGCGCCTTCGTACTCGTAACTGTTGCGGTAGCCCTGATAAATCTCTACCAGCGGCTCGACTTCCGGATCGTTGTCGCGCCAGTCGGTGCCCTGGTCGGTCGCGGACGAGTGCGGCATCGAGATGCCATTGTTCTTCCTCAAATACTGATATAGCTTGGCGGCGCCGGTTTTGCCGGATGCCTCGTCCGCCGGAATGGGCAGGGGCCGCACGCCGCGGTGGGCAAAGATGGTGTTGCGGTGTCCGTTGGGAAATCTCAGGCTGCGCTCGGAACCGTAAAGCGGCGTGAACGCTCCGGCCACCTGAAACAGGTCCACCAGCTTTTGATTCTGCCACCAGGTGAACTCCTGGTCGTAGCCGGTCTGATGATCCGTGGGCGCGATGTAGTCGAACCCGGCGGCGTCGAGCGCATACCGGTAGACCTCGAGTAGTGAGCCGTCGTACTTGAAATCCTGCGAGACGTCGGTGTGCCGGTGCATGTCGCCGCGATAGATCTTGTACTGCTTGCCCCCATTATTGATGACATAGCCGCGGATGGCTTTGACGTCCGCCGAATCGTTGTTGTGGACAGGAATAGCTTCCACGAAGGGCTCGCTGAAAAGTTGAAAACTGGTCAAGGTGAACGACGGCGCTTTGCCGGCGCCAAGCTTCGCGCAGTAGACGTCGGAATTGCCCGGGACCATGGTGGCGAACGGGCGGGCGTCGGTCATCCAGGCTGCCCAGATGTCGCCGGCGGTGTCGCGCGCCAGGGCCGGGTTCTTCTCGATCGAGCCGGCGCTGGCCGGAAGCGCCTGCGGTTCTGTCCAGGCCAAGCCGTCGAAGCGCGTCGCGAAGTTCTCCCACATGATGGGGCTCCCGATGGTGCGGTCGTTGCGGCGGGTCCAGTGGCGGAACACCATCGTGAGCGTCCCGGCCCCGTCGAAGGCGATCTGCGGATGCTCGCTGTTCTGCCGCATCCTCTCGGGGAAGACTTCCACGGGCTTGCGGCGCAGTTCGAGCCATGCGCTGCCGTCCCAGGTGGCCAGGCGGACGGCCCGCTGCTGGTGAAGCGGCGTGGCCAGGGGAACGGGGATCAGAAAACCCTGGTCCTTGCCCCAGTTCACGCCCGATTCGTCCCACGCCACCCACGGGCGTCCACGGCTGTCCACCGCCACCGCAGCGTGAGCCTGAAATTTCGGACTTGACGTCAGCGGCTGAAGCGGGCTCAGATTGCCGTTCTGGTAAGACCGGAAATGGATATCGTAGTTGCC
>DATJFH010000209.1:0-25487 GCA_035495815.1 Bryobacteraceae bacterium | reverse complement strand
GACTATCGTTATTCCCCCACGGCCTGGGTCGGCGAGAGGACGCGCGAAATTCTTCGCGACTTCACCTCTTCCGGAAAGCCGTTCTTCCTCTATTCCTCCTTCTTTAAGCCCCACGCGCCGCATACCGTACACGCGCCCTTCGATTCCATGTACAGCGGCGTGGACATTCCGCTGCCTCCCCGCACGGAGCTGAAGGAGATCCAGGCCCTGCCGAAACCTTTACAGGCCCTGATTCTTCGCGGGAACCGGCCCGAATACGCGATGGACCGCACTCAACTGGAGTGGGTTTACCGCAGCTACTATGGTGGGGTATCGATGGTGGATCAGGAAGTGGGCCTGATCCTTGACGAGCTTGAACGCAGCGGCGCGGCGCGAAGTACGATCATCGTCTTCTCGACCGATCACGGTGACCAGTTGCTGGAACACGGCCTTCAGGGCAAGAATCTGTTCTTCGAAGCCTCCGTTCACATTCCTCTGTTGCTGAAATTTCCGGGAAGGGCGCGTCCCGCAAAATACTCGGAGCTGGTGGAGACGGTCGATCTTGTTCCGACATTGCTCGACTTTGCCGGGCTTCCGGTTCCGCAAAACTGCCAGGGCCGCAGCCTGGCCCCCCTGGTCGCGGGCGGCGCGTACGAAGCGCGTCAGGCTGCCTTCTCCGAAAACATCATCCCGGAAGTGATCACCGGAGGCGGGCTCGAGATGCCGTACGCTCCCGGTAAAGGCGTGGGGGGGATACGCCATCCCGACGCGAAGATGATCCGGACCAATCGCTGGAAGCTGAACTATTACCCCGGGAACGGCGGCGAACTGTACGATCTGGAGAACGACCCCGGAGAGATGCGCAACCTTTATTCCGATCCGGCCCACGCAAAAACCGTACAGGACTTGCAGCGGCAGATCCTGGATTGGATGATTACCGCCGACGAAACCGAACAGATCGCACCGCGCTGGCTCATTTGATTCAGTCTTCGGGCCAAATGGCCCTGGACATGCTATCTGGATCAGAGGTGAAAGCGCGGCGATTCGTTCTGTCGATCCTCTTCGGCTTGTGCAGTCTGGACGCTGCCCGCGGTTATTCGGTTCTCACCCACGAAGCGATTATCGATTCTACCTGGAAGGATTGGTTGGAGCCTCTCCTGCGCAAGCGATTTCCGGAGTCTAACCAGGACCAGCTTCGAGTGGCCCATGGCTACGCTTATGGCGGAGCCATTATCCAGGACATGGGCTATTACCCGTTCGGCAGCAAGTTCTTCAGCGACCTGGCCCACTACGTTCGCAGTGGAGATTTCGTTCTCGCGCTGATCGAAGAATCCCAGGATCTGAACGAGTACGCCTTCGCGCTGGGATCCATGGCACACTACGCCGCCGACAACAATGGTCATCGGGAAGCGATCAACCGCTCGGTACCGATCATTTACCCAAAGCTCGAGAGGCGTTTTGGCAGGACGGTCACCTACGCTGATGACAAGGTCTCGCACTTGAAAGTGGAGTTCTCCTTTGACGTCACTCAGGTGGCGCAAGGGAATTACGCGCCCGAAAAGTATCACGACTTCATCGGTTTCGAAGTAGCGCAGAAGCTGCTCGAAAGAGCCGTGCCCCGAGTTTACGGCCTGAAGCTCTCGGATTTGATCAACGAGGAGCTGGCGATCGGCACGTATCGTTATGCGGTCTCTTCGATCATGCCCACGGTGACCAAAGCCGCCTGGAAGCTCAAAAAAGATGAGATCGTCAAGGCGCAGCCGAGCATGACCCAGAAGAAATTTGTCCGGAATCTTTCGCGGTCCAGCTTCGAGAAGAAGTGGGGTTCGAAATACCAGCGTCCAGGCTTCGCAGCCCGCTTCCTGGCGTTTGTATTCAAGTTGATTCCCAAAGTCGGGCCGTTGAGGGTGTTCGCCTTTCACGCCCCGACTCCGGAGACCGAGCGGCTCTTCATGAAGAGCGTCAACGAAACTCTCGACCAGTACCGCCGGATGCTGGCAGAGCACCGGCGAGGGGCGCTCAGGCTGCCCAATGAGAACTTCGACACGGGCGAGCCGCTGAAGCCCGGAACCTACAAGCTGGCGGACCTCGCCTATGCGAAGCTGGTCGACAAGTTGAACGGAAAGCCGGTCCCCGCGGAGCTGCGAATCAATATTTTGGCGTTCTATTCCGATATGAACGCCCCGTTCGCAAACAAGAAGGACGAGAAGGCCTGGAAGAAGCTGGTAGCCCAATTGGACGCGCTGAGGGGGCAGGAAAGCAGCAGCCGGGCAGCCGCGCCGGCGCGGTAATCTTGGGCAGGCAGGCGGGTTTCCAATTTTGGTGCGCCCGCGGGCCGTCGATGCCGCCGCGTACTTTTTTCGTGCCGCCCACCCGCGTGTTAACATAAGAAGTAGCTCCCCCTCACAGCATGGATTTTCTTCAAGGCCTGAATCCCCAACAACGCGAAGCCGTTGAGCATACCGAGGGTCCGCTGCTGATCCTGGCCGGCGCCGGAAGCGGCAAGACCCGCGTCATCACGCACCGCATTGCCCGGATCATCCGACACCTTCGCGTGCCCCCGTTTGCCGTGCTGGCCGTCACTTTCACCAACAAAGCGGCCGAGGAGATGCGGAACCGAGTCAACACGCTGCTCGAAGGCGCGGAGCTCTCCTCCGCTCCCAACGTATTTACGTTCCATTCCTTCTGCGTGAGAATGCTGCGGCGCGACGGGGACGCGCTGGCCGGCGTTCGCCCCGGGTTCAAACGGAATTTCACGATCTACGACGATGACGACCAGCTTGTCGTCATCAAGTCCGCGTTCCGCCACGTCGGCGCCACGGAAGAGTTCATGAAATACCGGCAGGCGCTGTCCATCATCAGCGACGCCAAAAGCAAGAATCACACTCCGCAGGACTTCTACAAGCGCGCGGCCGAGCCCAAAATGTCCAAGCTGGCCGTGATCTACGACCAGTATGAAAACGCCCTCCGCCAGGCCAATGCGCTCGATTTCGACGACCTGCTGCTCGAATCGGTCCGGCTGCTCCGTCATGACGAGGCGACGCGCGAGTCCTACAACCGCCGCCTGAGCTACATCATGATCGATGAGTATCAGGACACCAACCGCACGCAGTACGAGCTGATGCGCCTGCTGACTCAAAAACAGCAGAACATCTGCGTGGTCGGCGATGAGGACCAGTCGATTTATAGCTGGCGCGGCGCCGACATCCGCAATATTCTGGATTTCGAGCACGACTACCCTTCCGCGAAGTGTATCCGCCTCGAGCAGAACTACCGCTCCACCAAGCGGATTCTCGAGGCGGCCGGCGCGGTGGTCGCCAACAACCTGGAGCGGAAAGGAAAAACGCTGTGGACCGATTCCGGCGCGGGCGAGCTGATCAACGTTTACGCCGGTTTCGATGGGGAGAACGAGGCGCTGTTCATCGCCGATTCGATCGAGACGGCGCTGCGCGAGAATCCGGGCGCGCGCGTGGCCGTCCTGTACCGGACGAATTCGCAGTCGCGGCAGATCGAGGAAGCTCTCCGGAGGTACAACCGGCCCTACCTCGTGATCGGCGGATTCAGCTACTACCAGCGGGCGGAGGTGAAGGACGCGGTAGCCTATGTGAAGCTGGCCGTGTCCCCGCAGGATTCGATCAGCCTGCTGCGTGTGATCAATACGCCCGCGCGGGGGATCGGCAAAACCACGGTGGAGCAGATCGAGGAATACGCTCAGAAGAACAATCTGAGCCTGTGGGACGCCATGGGCCGGATGATGGGCGAATCGCTGTTCCCCGCACGGGCGCAGGCGGCGCTGACCGCGTTCCGGTCCTTGATCGAGGATCTGGGCAAAGCCCTGGCGGACCTGCCGCTCCACGACGCGCTGGCGTTTCTGTTCGAGCGTACCGGGTACGTTGCGATGCTGGAGCAGGAAAAGACGCCGGCGGCGGAGAGCCGCATCGAAAACCTGAAGGAATTGGTCAATGCCGCCGCCGAAACCGTCCAGCGCGGCGAAGGCGTCACCGAATTCCTGGATCACGCCGCCCTGGTGGCCGATTCCGACAGCCTCGACGGCCAGGCGCAGGTGAGCCTGATGACGCTGCATAACGCCAAAGGACTGGAGTTCCCGATCGTTTTTCTGGCGGGAATGGAGGACGGGCTGTTCCCGCACAGCCGGTCGAAGGATTCGCCTGATCTGCTGGAGGAGGAGCGGCGGCTCTGCTACGTCGGCATGACGCGCGCCGAGAAACGGCTGTATCTGAGTTGGGCCCGATCGCGTCGAAAGTTCGGCGGTGGGCAGCCGGAGCGCACCCTGCCGTCGCGTTTTCTCAAGGAAATTCCCGGCCATCTCATCTACGGTTACGGCGCGTCGGACTCGCCGCCGAAGTCTGGAGTGGATCTCACCGCCGAGCAACACCACGTCCGCGAGACCGTCAAGAAGACGACATACCCTGGAAAGACGTATAATTCCCTGGAGAACATCTCGCAGTTCTTCGCCGACCGGGGTATCAAAGCGGGAGGTCCGCCGGCGAGCCCGCCCCGGCAGCCGGCGCCGGCGCAACCGGCCGCCAAACCGCAGCCTCCGAGCAGGAACGGGACCACGGTGATTCATCCCAAATTCGGGCGGGGTGTCATCGTGAGGCGGGAAGGGGAAGGTGAGGACGCAAAGCTGACCATCAGCTTCCCGGGCCACGGCCTGAAGAAAATGGTCGAAAAATACGCAGGACTGAAAAGAGACTGATGAATACAAAAACGGCAACGGATCGGACGGAACGGAAGAAACTGAAGCGCGCGGCGCGCAAGAAAGCCGCGCCCAAGGCCAAGCGCGCCTCCGGTGTGGCGCGCGGATCGATGAAAAAGAAGATCAGACGGGCCGCGCAGGGCCAGCGTAAACGGTAAGCCGGATTCCGGATTGCTGAATCCACGTGTCCGAGCTGCTGCGTACCAAGAACATCGACGCGCTCATTGCGGCGTCGGAAGAACCGGATAAGCGGCTCGCCAAAACCCTGGGTCCCTGGAGCCTGACGGCTCTGGGGATCGGCGCGGTGATCGGCTCGGGTATTTTCATCCTCACCGGCACGGCGGCGGCCGGCGAGACTCTCAGCTACAATTCGATTCTGCACGCTCCCGTGCTGGACCTGATCCTCAACGGCTCCGGCGCCGTTTCCACGATCGGCCGCCCGGGCGCCGGGCCTGCGATCTCGCTCTCTTTCCTCCTGACGGCGCTGGCGTGCAGCTTCGCCGCGCTCTGTTACGCGGAGCTGGCATCCATGATCCCGATCGCCGGCAGCGCCTACACCTACGCCTATGCGACCCTCGGCGAAATCTTCGCCTGGATCATCGGCTGGGACCTGATTCTCGAATACGCCGTATCCAATATGGCCGTGGCGGTCGGCTTCTCCGCCTACTTCAACGATTTCCTCGATGCCGCCTTCGGCGTGCACCTTCCCGAAAAACTCTCGAACCCCATGATCGCCGGCGGCCAGTTCACCGGGAATTGGTTCAACGTCCCGACGCTGCTGCTGCTTCTCGCGCTGACATTTATCCTGGCCCGTGGCGTCAAAGAAAGCGCCGGGACCAATAATGTCATGGTGCTGGTCAAGATCGCGGCCATCCTGATCTTCGTGATCGGGGCGTCGCGCGCGATCCGAACCGAGAACTGGCGTCCGTTCATGCCCAACGGTTTTTCGGGCGTGCTCACGGGCGCGGCCATCGTGTTCTTCACCTATATCGGCTTCGATTCGGTGTCCACCGCGGCCGAGGAGTGCAAGCGCCCGCAGCGCGATCTGCCCTTCGGCATCATTGCCACTCTGGTGATCTGCACCGCGCTGTATATCTCGGTGTCGCTGACCCTGACCGGGATCGCAAACTATAAGACGCTGGGCAATGCCTCGCCGGTCGCAGGCGCGCTCAAGGCGCTCGGCTACGACCACATCCGACGATGGGTGGGATTAGGAGCACTGGTGGGAATGCTTTCGTCGCTGCTTGTGTTTCAATACGGCCAGGCCCGCATCTGGTTCGCCATGTCCCGGGACGGCCTGCTGCCGCGCGCCTTTTCGAAAGTGCATCCCGTGCACCGCACCCCGCACGTGAGCACCTGGGTGGCCGGACTGGTGGTCGGCGTTCCGGCCGGGATCTGGGACATCGGGACCTTCGCCGACCTGTCCAATATCGGCACCCTGTTCGCGTTCATCGTGGTATCGGCCGGTGTGATCGTCTTGCGGCGCACGCAGCCGGAGCGTCCCCGCGGCTTCCGCGTCCCCGGCTCCCCCGTGCTGCCGCTGCTGTCGATCGTCTCCTGTTTCGTCCTGATGCTCGGACTCCCGCTCGAAACCTGGGTGCGCTTCTTCGTCTGGCTGGTCGCCGGACTCCTGGTTTATTACTTGTTCGGCCGCCGGCACAGCCGGCTGAGAGCACAGTCGAAGTCATCCTGATCTTCCGGATCAACCCACGGCAGACACGTGCGGCTGACATTTTCGCGGGCGGGCGTTTTCGCCGGTCCGTCGCCGGGACGTCCTTGAGCCTTTCCGCTTTTCGATTACGCTTTTTTCGGTGGAGGACAACCTATGAAAAGCATTAGACTCTGTGCGCTCGCGATCGGTGGATCCCTGGCAATGTTTGCCCAACTGCCCGATTTCACGCCACCCACGCCTTTGCTGGGCGCAATCCTGCGGAACGACACCGTAGGAGTGAAGCGGCTGCTCGCTCAAGGAGCCGATCCGAATGAGGAGCGGTTCGCGGGTTTCCCGCCCATTTTCTTCCCGGTCATGTTTCAGGACAGCGAGATGTTTCGAATCCTGGTGGAAAAGGGCGCGGACGTGCAGTTGCGCGACCGGTTGGGTTCAACCACGCTCATGTGGGCCGCGTTCAACGAAACCGGCAAGACGGAGCTGGTGGAGCAGCTGCTGGCCCTGGGCGTCGATCCCAACGCCAGGAACCAGAACGGCGAAACGGCCTTGACCTGGGCACTGCGAAGAGGCTATACGCCTGTGGCGGCGGCGCTCCGGAAAGGCGGCGCGTCCGACGAGAGCATGATCAAAGACTCTGTGGAAAGAGCCATCAGCCTCTTGCAGAAGAGCGGTCCGCAGTTCGTGAAAGTGTCAGGCTGCACTTCCTGCCACCATCAATCGCTGCCGCAAATGGTCGCGAGTCTGGCCCGCGAGCGGGGATTCCGTGTGGACGAGCGGCTCGCGCAGCAGCAGACCAAGGCCGTCATGGCAATGTTCAGGCCCTTGCGGGAGATCATGGCGCAGGGAACTCAGAAGGTTCCGGACCCGCCGGTCACCGTCAGCTATGCCCTGGTTGGATTGGCCGCCGAAGGCTATGCTCCCGACGCAACCACCGAGGCAATGGCGCACCTGGTCTCGACCGTTCAGTTTCCGGATGGCAGTTTCCGCGCGCTGCCGGCGAGACCTCCGATGGAGGCGAGCGATTTCACCGCGACGGCGCTGAGCCTTCGCGCGCTTCAGCTTTATGGGAAGGATCCGGAAGAGCGTGTAGCCAAGGCGCTTCACTGGCTGACTTCGGCCAAGCCCCAGACGAACGAGGATCGCTCCATGCGTCTGCTCGGAATGACGTGGGGAAAGGCCGATTCGCAACGCCTGCGAACAGCCGCGCTCGATTTGTTGCGCGAACAGCGGCAGGACGGAGGCTGGGGACAAACGGCGGCGCTCGAAACCGACGCTTATGCAACCGGGCAGGCGCTGGTGGCCTTGCGCTGGTCCGGGGAAATGGCGGCTTCGGATCCTGCGTATCAACGCGGCGTCGCTTACCTGTTGCGCACGCAGTTGAGCGACGGATCGTGGCACGTGCGTACGCGGGCCTTCCCGTTCCAGCAATACAAAGAGAGCGGGTTCCCGCATGGCGTGGACCAATGGATCTCCGCCGCCGGATCCAGTTGGGCAGCGATGGCGCTCACCCTCAGCGCTCCTGCGATGGGCCAGGAAGTCTCCGGTTTCTAGACTCGCGGCCATGCGATAGGGTGGGAGGGACAGCACTCCCACCCCCGTCTCCATGCTCTAAAGACCCGATAGAGCCTGTACAGCCAATTCCGGAAGAGTGGCGCTCTTCAAATCGTGACCGGCGCCCTTGACCTCGATGAGCGCCGCCGGCGCGGGAATCAGCGCCAGCGCCGCGCGCATTTCGTCGAGCGTTCCAAACGGGTCCCTCGAGCCATGCAGGAAAGCAGCCGGAGTGACGATTCGGGGAAAATGCTCCGTCCGCAACTGCTGCGGACGTTTCGGGGGATGCAATGGGTAGGACAGCAGCAGCAGGCCGTCCGCCACGCCCGGGTCCGCTGCGGCCAGCATCGTGGACTGCCGCCCGCCATACGAGTGGCCGCCGAGAAAGACGCGGCCCCCGAAAATGCGGCGCAGCACGCCGGCCGCGGCTCGAATCCCTTCCTGATCGGCGGGCGCGCCGGCCGGCCACGGCGGACCGCTCGGACGCGCCTGCCGGAACGGCAGATCGAATCGCAGCACCGTGAATCCTGCTTCAGCCAGCGCGGCCGCCACGGTTACCAGAACAGGAGCCCTGGCATTCGATCCGGCGCCGTGCCCCAGCGCGACCGACCCGCGCGAGGCGCCCGCCGCGGAGTGCAGAAATCCTCGAACTGTCCCTTCCGCAAATGGCTCGCTCATGACCGCGCCGCCAGCGAGAGAATCTCGTCGTAATGATAAATGTGCCGCCCCGGCTTGCCTTCCCGGACTGCGGCCGGCATGGCGGCCCCCAGGACCTCCGCGCGAATGGGCCGGTATTTTCGCAGTTTCCCCGCCAGCGCAAACTGTATCGCCCGCGAGGCGGCCACCGCGGCCGATTCAGCCAACCGCGTCTCGGCCCGTTTGCCGATCAGAAAACTTGGCCGGAAAATATGCACCGATTCGAACGGCAAGGCGGCCACCGCCCGCTCCAGTT
Organism: Bryobacteraceae bacterium; assembly: GCA_035495815.1. Lineage (GTDB taxonomy): Bacteria > Acidobacteriota > Terriglobia > Bryobacterales > Bryobacteraceae > DATJFH01. Next base: position 16,616 of record DATJFH010000209.1, on the reverse strand, counting down.
CCGCTTTGACCCTCAGGTAAAAGTTGCTTGACTTGGGATCAGCTCCCACCGAGGAGACCAGCGTGAACTTTTTCGCGCCCGCGGCGGCGCTTCGCTCGGCGAGGATCCGGGGGTAATCGTAATCGATCTTCAGAAAGGCATGCTGTGACCCGGCGCGCTTGATCGTGCTGCCGAGTGCGCAATAAACGTCGGCGGCCGGGAATGGATCGATCTCCTCCAACCTGTCGAAATCGACGATCGTCTCGATCAGGCGCGGGTGTTTATACGAAAGACTCCGGCGGGTAAACGCGATCACGGTCTGATACTCTTCCCGGGCAAGGAGCGCCTGCAGACAGTGCGCGCCGACTAATCCGGTAGCGCCCACCAGCAATGCCGTGTCTTGGGCCATGTCTGTTCCATGTTACCTTGCGCGGCAAAGCGGTCCGGGTCGTCAAGCCCGGATGCAAGCAGGGTTGGAGGGAGCGGAGAACTCGTTTAAACCGGCGTGTGGATGTTCTTATGGATCGCGTACAGCGCAAGCTCCAGGCGATCCGATACACCCAGCTTGTCAAAGATGTTGTGCAGGTGGTTCTTCACCGTCTGCTCGCTGATGAACATCTTCTCCGCCATTTCTTTGTTCTTGAACCCCTGCGCGACCAGGACTACGATCTCGCGCTCCCGCTGGCTGAGCGGCGAGCGGTCGCGGTCGCGATTCCCCAGCGGCGCCGATTCCATAGGCGAGGAAAATTGCCGCATCACAGCGGCCGTCGTATGAGAGTCCAGCCAGATCTCTCCGGCGTGCACTTTGCGAATGCTCTTGATGAGCAGTTCGGTTGCCGTCTGCTTCAGAACGATCCCGCAGGTACCGAACTTCATGGCCTGTACGAACTGGTTCTTGTCTTCCGATGCCGTCAAGACAATCACTTTAGTCTTGGTACGTGAGTTCTGTAGCTTCTGCAGAGCTGTCAGGCCATCGAGCCCCGGCATCTTGAGGTCGAGCAGGAGTATATCGGGTTGATGCTCTTCCAGGACTTCGAGAACTTCCTTGCCATCCCGAGCCTCCGCCACCACGCGAAAATCCTCTTCCAGCATCAGCAACTTCCGAAGGCCATCACGAAAGATCGGATGGTCGTCCGCGATGACGATGCGTATTAGCTCGCCTTCGTTGCTGGCGCTCGCACCGGAATAGTCGCCATCGCTCTCGGGTATAGTGGTGTTTTCAGTCATAAAGGCAATCGACCCAGATATAGCTTAAGAGTAGTAGTACGTCCACGTCAATTCAGGTAAGCCCTAGATAACCAGTCTATTTTACCTACAAACCTACGCAAATCAAGGACAAACCGCTGCCGGGCCTTTGGGGCGGATAGGCGGCCAAGCAATCAAATACCGTAGTTTGTTGGGGTTAAGACGACCCACAAGGGATCCGAAAGGCAAGCTGGACGCGCGAGTCCGGAGTGTTCACAACCGAAAACAAGGCGGCGGCGATGCCCCGGGGTGACCAAAGGTGGCGTTCTTTTGGTATCGTGAATAGCGATCCCGATGGGCGAACTGGTTGAAGTCGAATTCCAACGATTCTGGCGGCGGCTGCAGCAACTCGGCTTGAACGCCTATGAGTCCCGTTCCTATCTGGTGCTGCTCGGCCATCCAAAATTCAAAGCCTTGGAGTTGGCGGCGAGGGCGCACGTGCCCCGTCAAAAAATCTACGAGGTCCTGGACAGCCTGGTGGAAAAGGGATTCGCGCAGGTGGTGCAGGAAAAGACCAAGCTGTTCTCGGCTGTCGAGCCTAGCCTGGCTGTACCCGCGTTTCTCGCTCGAAAGCGTCAGGCCCTCGAACAGGAATTGACGGACCAGAGCCGGGCCGCCAGCGCTGTCATCGACGATTTGAGCGCGGCCTATTCGGAAGGGCAGGGAGGTCGGGGCACGCTCGACTTCCTGCGCATCGTCACCGAGCCGGCGCAGACCGCGGCCGAATACCGGCGAATGCTTTCCGAAGTCACCACGGAGTACGTCGAGTTTTCTCGGCCTCCCTACGCAGTGGATCCCTTGGACGAGCAGTTGGTGAAGCAGGCCCGCCTGGGCGGCGTCTCCTGCCGGTTGTTGATCGAAGCAGCCACACTCGAAGATCGTCACCGGCAGAGCCTGGAGGATTATTCGACTGCGGGAGTGGAAGTCCGTCAGGCGTCGTTCCTTCCCATGAAGCTCGCTGTCTTCGATGGACGGCGGGGAATGGTGGCCCTGCTCGATCCCGTCCTGACCCGTCCGGCATGGACCGCCGTCGTCTTCGATCACGAGGGCATGGGACAGGCCATGCAGGGGCTATTTGAAGATCATTGGCGCCGCGGCACGAGCTGGTAGCGGAATCTAGCGGCTCGCCGCCCGGCGTTCTTTCTTCGCCAGGATCTGCCGTACGGCGTAAATACGCCGGTCCTGTGTTTCGAAGTAGGTACGGATCAGCACTTCGCCCAACAGCCCCGTACTGAACATCATCAGGCCCGCCAGCAGAAGAAGGGCGCCCGCGATCATCAGCGGTCCATGTTCCAGTACGATTTCGTGGCCCAACAGCTTGTGCACTGCCAGATAGGATAGTATTAGGCCTCCAATTCCCGTGCCGGCAAGCCCGAACACCCCGAAGAAGTGCATGGGACGAGTGAAATATTTGAGGAGAAATTTGACGGTAACGATGTCGAACAAGACCCGGAAAGTCCGGCCCAGGCCGTAATGTGAATCGCCCGTAGCGCGCGGCGTGTTACTGATGGGAACTTCGGCCACCCGAGCGCCATAAAAACTGGCCAGCGCCGGAATGAAGCGGTGCAACTCGCCGTACAGGTGGACGTCCTTCAACACTTCCGCACGGTAGGCCTTGAACGTGGTGCCGAAATCGCGAAGATTCACCCCGGACGCTTTGGCCATCAGCCAGTTGGCGATGCGCGAGGGGATCTTGCGAGTGATGGCGTTGTCGACCCGCTCCTTCCGCCATCCACTGGCGATGTCGTACCCTTCGTCGATCTTGCGAAGCAGCGCCGGAATGTCCTCGGGCGCGTGTTGCAGATCGCCGTCCATGGCGATGATCACTTCACCCTCCGCTTCGTGAAAGCCCGCGGAAAGCGCCGCCGTCTGTCCGAAATTCCGGCGCAGACGAATCACTTTCAGCCGCTCGTCCGTCTCGACCAGATTCGCCAGCAGCTCGAAGCTGCGGTCCGTGGAGGCGTCATCGACGAACAGGATCTCGTAAGGCTTTTGTAAGCCTTCCAATACCGAGGTCAACCGATCGTATAGAGGAAGAAGAGAGGGCTCCTCGTTGTGTACGGGGATCACGATGGAAAGCATCTTGTAATTTACAGGATAGCACCTTGTGGGCCGGCTCTAATTCTTACTGCCCAGATCCGATTCTGCGCTGGTCAACTGGGCCAGCGGCTTTGTAGAATGGAATTCATGCCCGATTCCAACGATCCTGGCTCGAACCAGGAGTTCTATCGCATCCAAAAATTGCCTCCTTACGTTTTCGCGGTCATCAACGAGATGAAAGCGAAGGCGCGGGCGGCGCAGCAGGATGTGATCGATCTCGGAATGGGCAACCCCGACGGGGCCACGCCGCGCATCATCGTCAACAAGATGATCGAGGCCGCGCGCAATCCGAAGAACCACAGGTATTCGCAATCCAAGGGAATACCCAAGCTCCGCGAGGAGATCGTCAAGCGGTACAAAACGTCGTACGGTGTCGACCTCGACCCTGGCTCCGAGGCCATCGTGACCATCGGCGCCAAGGATTCACTGGCGCACCTGCTGTTTGCCGTCATCGGACCCGGCGACGCGGTCGTTTCCCCGAATCCGGCCTACCCGATCCACCAGTACGGAGTGATCATGGCGGAAGGTCACGCCTGCCTGCTGCCGATGCCCACCCCGGCGGAGTTTCTGGAGCGGCTGAAGCATCTCTATAAGACCTCCAGCCGCAAGCCGAAGCTGATTCTGATCTCGTTCCCGCACAATCCCACCACGATGTGCGTGGATCTGGATTTCTTTCGCGAAGTGGTCGAGCTGGCGCATGAGCACGGCTCCATGATCGTTCACGACTTCGCCTACGCCGACCTCTGTTTCGACGGCTACCGCGCGCCCAGCATCCTTCAGGTTCCGGGCGCGAAGGAGGTCGCCGTCGAGATTTATTCCATGTCGAAAAGCTTCAATATGGCGGGCTGGCGCATTGGATTCTGCCTCGGAAATTCGAAGATGATCAACGCGCTGGCGCGCATCAAGAGCTACCTCGACTACGGCGTGTTCCAGCCGCTGCAGATCGCCGCCATCATCGCGCTGCGCGAGTGCGCCGAGGATACGAAAAAAATCTGCGAAGTCTACCGCAAGCGCCGCGACGTGCTGGTGACTGGGCTGAAGCGGGCAGGATGGCCAGTGGAGTCTCCGCGCGGCTCGATGTTCCTGTGGGCCCCTGTTCCGGAGCCCTACCGCGCGGGCGGATCTCTCGAATTCGCGAAACTGCTCATGGAGAAGGCGCTGGTCGCCGTTTCGCCCGGGATCGGCTTCGGTCCGCTGGGCGAGGGCCACGTGCGCTTTGCCCTGGTCGAAAACGAGCAGCGGATCCGGCAGGCGACCAAGTCGATCAAGGCGTTTCTCAAATAGGCCGTCAAAACATTTAGTAGCCTGCGTCGATCCGCCGCACTATACTCTTAAGATCCACGATGGCTAATAAACCCGCGATCACGCAGCAGGTCATTGTTCTCAGCGCAAAGCCGCTGGACGACGATGAGGCGGACTACCTCATCAGCCGTGAGCGCGGCTTGACCCACCAGGCGACTTCCTTCGAGCGCTTTCTGAAGCGGCGTCCGCGCGACGCAAAGGGGGTGGAAAAAGCTGTTTTGCCCTGGAAGCGTCAACTGTTGAGCGGCGCCGAAAAGGAGTACGACGCTCTGCGCGATAGTGTGCGCGCCACCGCGATGGCCTTTATGCGCGGCCTGGCGAAGGATCCGTTTCCCACGGGCGCTCTGCCGCTGGGAAAGCACCCCGGCCATTACCGCGCCCCTTTCTACCGCGATCAATACCGTATGATTTATAAGGTTTCCAAGTCCCAACGGGCGGTCGTCATCACCCGAATCCGGCGGAAGGACGAAAAGACCTACGCCGGAAAGGAACAGGCGCCGCCCGCCATTTAGCGGAGGTTTTTCCATGACACACAAAATCGCGATCCTGTTTGGACTCACCCTGTGCCCCCTGCTGGCCGCCGACCCCAGCGGCTTCGTCATCTGGCCCAAGGGAGTCCCTCCGGCCGACATGAAACAGGCCAAGTTCGCCAACCATGCCCTGTCCGTTTCTCACCGGGACAAGGACGGCATTCCCGAACTGCACGAGAAGCAGACGGATATCTTCGTCATTCAAAGCGGCGAAGGCGCGCTGCTGGTGGGCGGCGAAGTGGTCGGCCGGAAGTCCTCCGGACCGGGAGAGATTCGGGGCACGTCCATCAAAGGCGGCGTGAAGAAGAATGTCTCGGCAGGGGACGTGGTGCACATCCCAGCCGGCGTGGCGCACCAGTTTTTCGTCCCGGCTGGTAAGCAGGTTACTTATTTCGTCGTCAAAGTCGATAATCCGTAGCCGGCTGGTTGCGGCATAGGGACAAATAGAGGCCGCGGTCTGATCGGCGTTCATTACGCGTTCATCGGCGGTTCTTTCTTGTATCTCGAATCAGGTTGACAAGTGATACAATCCCCCCAAAGGGGACCTTCATGAAACGCTCTCTATTGACGATCGCCACGTGCGCGCTGGGGGTGCTGCCTTGCCTCTCCCAGACTTACACCGCCAACCTGACCGGCCTTGTATCAGACCCCGCCGGCGCGTCCGTACCCGCCGTCACCATCAAGCTGGAGAACGTTTCGACACACGAAAAGCGCGAGGCGAAGACCGGAGAAGAGGGCCGCTTCACGTTCTCCCAGATTCTGCCGGGCGTTTATCAGCTGCAGGCCGAGGCTGCCGGCTTCAAATCCTTCGTCCAAAGCAATATTAACCTGATCTCGGGCCAGTCCGCGGCGCTGAATTTCTCCATGCAGATCGGCGAATTCTCGCAGCGCGTCGAGATCGGCGCGGCGGCGGTCCAGGTGGATACACAGACGGCGAACCAGTCGGTGACGCTCTCCCGCGACATGGTGCTGAACCTCCCCACCAATCTGCGCAGCCCCTTCTCGATGGTCCACGCCACCGCCGGCGTTACCGCGCCGGCGACCGGGATCTCGCAATCGGTGGCCGATCAAAATCAGGACCGCTTCGGTCTCAACGGCGGCCGCAGCACTACCACCGGCGTCATCATCGACGGCGTGAACGCCTCGGCCGGCAACAGTTGGAACGGGCTGCTCGTCTCGCCCGCGATCGACTCGGTGGCCGAAGTACAGGTTATTCGCAACGCGTACGACGCCCAGTATGGCCGGTCCGGCGGCGGCATGATCAGCATGGTGACCAAGGGTGGCGGCTCGGATTTTCACGGAACCGTCTTCGATTTTCTGCGTAATTCCCAACTCGACGCCAACTCCTGGACCAATAACCGCTCCGGTCTGGCCAAGCCGATCTTCCAGCGCAATCAGTACGGCGCCAATTTCGCCGGCCCCGTCTGGCGGTCCAAGAAGCTTTTTTTCTTCGGCGGTTATGAAGCGCTGCGGCAGGGCTCTCCTTCGACCTCGGTGGTCTCGCTGCCGACTGCCATGCAGCGCGCCGGCGATTTCTCGCAGACTTTCAATCCGCCGACGGCCGCCAATCCGAACGGAACGCTGTCCGTCATCTACAATCCATTTACCACCCGTTTGAATCCCGCGGGGAATGCCTACATTCGCGATCCGTTTCCGGGAAATCGCATCCCGGCCGCCATCATGGATCCGGTCGGAGTTAAGACCGTGGCTCTCTATCCCGAGCCGACCGGTCCCGGCGATCCCATCACGAACGCCCGCAACTACTCGAAATCCGGCAAGGGCGTCAACGCCAGCGACCGGTCCGACATACGCATCGACTGGGCGCGCAGCGAGAAGCATTCGATGTACTGGCGTCTTTCGCGAGCCTGGCGGCAGGAAGGGCGTCCCCCGGCGGGAGTCTGGCAGTCGCTGACCGGCACCGGTCCGATCAGCGGCAACCCGCGCTATCAGGTGTCTCTCGGCAACACCTTCGTGCCCAACCCGACCTGGGTGATCAATGTGCTCGCGGCCTTCGGAAGCTGGACGGAGCGGCAGCGCTCGCCGACCTTCGGGCAGGACGGGACGGAGATCGGACTGCCCGCCTCGCTTGTCAGCCAGTTCGACGTGAAGACCATTCCGCAGATCACGATGCAGAATTATTCCAACATCAGCCATTCGCGGGAGCTGAATAACATCAGCCGCGTGGCCAACCTGCAGGTCAATGCCACCAAGGAAAAGGGCGCGCACAGCTACAAGATGGGCTTCACTCGGGACGGCAGCATCGGCACCGGGGGCGGTCTGTTTTCGGCGGACTTCAGCTTCTCGCGCGCCATGACTTCCGGCCCCACCGCCGCCACCAGCAGCTCCACTTCGGGCGACGCCGTCGCGTCCATGCTGCTCGGAACCGGCTCCGGCGGCAACGTTCAGAAGCCGGCGCTGGCCGCCCTGACGCGCCTTTATTACGGATTGTATTTCCAGGACACATGGCGCATCAGCAAGCGCATCACTCTGAATCCCGGAGTCCGGTACGAATTGCACCGCCCCACTACGGAGCGCTTTGACCGCTACAGCAATTTCAACTACAACGTGGATAATCCGCTGGGAAAGTTGACCGGTCTGCCGCTCAAAGGCGGCGTCGAATTCCTGGGTAATGGCGAGCGCTTCTCCTGGAACCCGGTGCATGATAACTTCGCCCCGCGGATCGGCATCGCGTTCAAGCTCACCGAGAAGCTGGTGTTGCGCACGGGCTATGGCGTCTTCTTCCCGACGGTCACCGGAACCGGCGACCTGGTTGGATTTTCGTCCACCACTCCCTGGATATTCAGCCAGGGTGGTGACGGCATCAATCCGCAGGACCTGTTCAGGAATCCCTATCCGGGCGGCCTGATTCCCGCGCTGGGCCGCAGCGAAGGGCTGCTCACCAATGTCGGCCGCGGCGCCGGAGGATACAACCGCAATCATCCCAACGGCTACATGCAGAATTACAGCGCCGATTTCCAGTACGAGTTCGGCCGCTCCACCGTGCTCGAAGTCGGTTACGCCGGCCATCAGGGCCGCAAGCTGGTTTGGGGCGTGGGGATCAACGACAACCAGCTTCCGAGCAGTCTGCTTTCGCTGGGACCCGCGCTGAACACACTCGTCCGCAATCCGTTCTTCGGATTGATCACCACCGGCAACCTGGCGCCGGCCATGCTTCCGGCGCATCGCCTGATGCGCCCTTACCCGCAATTCGACACGGTCAATCGCAACAGCCAGACGCCCGGAGGCAGTTCCAGCTACAACGCGCTGCTGGTCAAGCTTTCGAAACAGTTCTCGGGCGGCCTCATGCTGGTGACGAGCTATCAGTGGTCGAAGGCGATCGACAACATCGGCGAGACGGAGCCCAGCCCCGGCGGCGCGGCCGACGGCTTCCGCAACAATCAGGACTTCCGCATCGAGCGTTCGCTGGCCGCCCACGATCTGCCGCACAGCATGGTCACGGCGTTCGTATACGAGCTGCCGATTGGGAAGGGCAAGAAGTTCGGATCTGGGATGAGCACGGTGGCCAACCTGATCGCAGGCGGCTGGCAGGTGTCCGGCATCGGACGGCTGTCGAGCGGCCTGCCGGTACGGCTGACCGCGCCGAGCACCATTAGCCAGTACGGCTTCGGCACGCAGTATCCCAACCTCACCAAGGCGAGCGATGTTTCCGTGAGCGACCGGACGCCGGAACACTGGTTCAACACGGCCGCGTTCTCGGCGCCGGCGCCCTACACCGTCGGCAACGCGCCACGCCGCATCAATGAGCTGCGCGCCGACAAGCAGAAGAACCTGGATTTTTCCATCGCGAAAAACTTCCGCTATAGGGAGCGTATCCGGGTGCAGTTCCGGGCGGAATCGTTCAATCTGACGAATACGCCGCAGTTCGCATGGCCGGATACGGCTTTCGGCAGCACGACCTTCGGCGTGGTGACCAGCACCATGAACGTAGGTCCCCGCAACGTGCAGTTCGGACTCAAGGTGGAATTCTAGCCGGGAACACCCAAGAATGGGGGCGGGCAGTTCGACCCGCGGCCGCCCTGCAAGCCGTCCCGCGGAGACTTCCCGCTGCTCTCTCGGCTCGCTCCTCCGGACATCCGGCCACACCTGCCGCTACAATAGTTGATCCACAGTGCCGCGCCGCTACGTCATCCTCATCCTGCTCAGTCTCGGAATGGTGGTCGCCTATCTCGACCGCATCAACCTCTCCGTCGCCCTGGCCGTCAAGGATTTCACCGATTACTTCCAGCTCACCGACCCGCAGCGCGGCGCGCTCAATTCCGCCTTCTTCTGGTCCTACGCCGCTATGCAGATTCCGGCCGGCTGGCTGGTGGACCGCTATGGCTCCAAGTACCCGTTCGCCATCAGTTTCCTGTTCTGGAGTCTGGCTTCCGCGGCCACCTCGCTGGTAGAAACCGCCCGCCAGCTTTTCGCGCTGCGTTTCGTGCTGGGTGTCTGCGAGGCCGCTGTCACGCCGGCCAGCATGCGCTGGATCCGCTATCACTTCCGCGAGAAGGAACGCGGCATGGCGGTCGGCATTTACACTTCGGGGTCCAAAATCGGGTCTGCCATCGCCGCGCCCTTCACCGCCGCCCTCATTCACTACCTCGGTTGGCGAGGCATGTTCTTCGCCCTGGGGCTCGGCTGCCTGCTGTGGCTCGTTCCCTGGCTGATCCTCGCCGAGGATGACCGCAAGCAGTCCCGGTCCCAACCGGTCGAGAGCGGACCCAAGGCGCCTCCCCTCTCTTTTCTCGATCTGGTCCGCTCACCGGCCATCTGGGGCATCATCGTCGGAACCTTTTGCTACAGCTATTTCTACCTGTTCTACATGACCTGGCTTCCCGCCTATTTTCTGGAGCAGCGCCACCTCTCGCTGAAGGCCATGGGTATCTACAGCGCCGCCAGTTTCGCCGGCATGGCCGTGGTGGCGGCGCCCGCCGGACTCTGGGCCGACCGCATCATCGCCCGCGGCCGCGACGCCGTCACCGTGCGCCGCATGTTCACCATCACCGGTATGCTCATCGCCTCCTGCGAGGTCGTCGGCGCCTTCTCCAAGGACAACTCGGTAGCGCTCTTGTTCGCCGTCGTCTCCATGGCCGGGCTGGGATTTACGACCGCCAACTATTGGGCGCTCACCCAGGCGCTCACGCCGCCGAACTCCATCGGAAGGGTTATCGGGATTCAGAACTGCGCCAACAACATCTCCGGCATCGTGGCGTCGATTCTGACCGGATGGCTGAAGGAGAAGACAGGCAGCTTCGAGGCCCCGATGGTGGCCATTCTGGTTTTTCTGCTGATCGGCGTGGCTGCCTACCATTTCCTGGCGCGGGAGGAGTTCCGTCCGGGTCAGCCGTCCACGATTCTGGACTCTACGCCCTCGAACTGTTGATCCGGCGGCGCCCCACGCGATAGTCTGCGCTTTGAAGCCGCGTTTCCATGCCGTTTGCCCGTTTGCAGGTTTTTGCTCTCTGGTCGGAAAAGGGGAGGAGCCGCCTTGCGAGGACGCCACAGCCGAGATTGCTCCCCTACATGGACAATAGGTTCAGATGAAAATCGAGCGAGCTGACATCTACGTGGTAAAACTGGACCGCCACTATCGGGTCGGCGGTCATGCCGGCGCGCCGAACCGCCTCCCCGGCTCGGATTACTACTTCGAACCGCAGTGGGCGCAAGCCTATAGCCGCATCACCGAATCCTGCCTCGTGAAGCTCACCACGTCCAACGGACTGACGGGCTGGGGGGAAGCGCAAGCGCCGCTCGCTCCGGAGACCCCGGCCTCGATCCTGGCGCGCCTGCTCGCTCCGGCGGCTCTCGGCCAGCCCGCGCTCGCCACCGAGGTCATGTATGACCGTCTCTACGAAATGATGCTCGTGCGCGGACACAACGCCAGTTTCTATCTTGACGCCGTGGCCGCGGTGGACATCGCGCTCTGGGACATCAAGGGCAAAGCCTGGCAGGTCCCGATCTGCCATGCGCTCGGAGGACCCTACCGGGAACGCCTGCCGGCCTACCTCTCCGGCCTGCGCAAGCCCACGCGTGACGAGCGCGTCGATCTGGCTCGAAGCGTGGTGGCCAGAGGCTTCCGCGGAGCCAAAGTCTTCTTCGGATCCGGCGTCGGCGATCTCTGCCAGGAGCTGGCGGCCATCCGCGATGCCTTGGGACACGGCGCCTTTTTCGCGCTGGACAGCATTCACGCCCACTCCGTCGATGAGGCCCTGCGCATCGGCCGCGTCCTCGATCAGCTCCATGCCGACTGGTATGAAGCGCCCATCAAATTCGAAGATCTCGAAGGACACCGCCTGCTGTCGTCGCGGATCGATACACCGGTGGCGGGCGGCGAGAATCTCCGCTCGGTGGCTCAGTTCCTGCCCTGGATCGAGAGCGGCGCCCTGCGCGTCGCGCAGCCCGACGTCGGGCGCTGCGGCATTACCGCCGCCCGCCGCATCGCCGGACTCGCCCATGCCTTCCACCGGCCCACCGCTCTGCACATCGGCGTCTGCACCGGAATCGCCATGGCAGCCACCTGGCAGCTGGCGGCCGCGCTGCCGTCGTTCCTGATTCAGGAACATCAGTTCGATCTGTTCGAGACCGCCAACTCGCTGCTGCGTACGCCTCTACGCGAATCGGGAGGCCTGCTCGACGTGCCGCTTGCGCCGGGGCTGGGCGTCGACGTGGACGAACAGGCTGTGGCCGCCCACGCCACCGGGCACTGGGTTGTCACCCCCGAAGGAGTGAACAGGACTTGATTCCCCCTCAAGCATCGCCGGACCAGGGACGCTTCTTCGCGGAGGCCGGATTCCCGCTCGTCTGCGGGTCGCAGGCCGATTTACGCCTCATCTTCGAAGCCGGATCCGCCGGTCTGCCTGCGGGCTCCCGCATCCGCATCGGACTGCCCAACACCGGCTGGGACCGCCCCGTCGTCCCGCAGCAGCGCTATTGGGACGAGCTGGCTTCCGCCGCCTCGCGCCGCCTGGCTCCCTTCCATCCGGTCAACACCACGGCCGCCATCCTCAGCCGCGCCCCTGCCTGGGGAACGCTCGAAGTGATGGAGCGGATGCTGGTCCCCGACGAAGATCCCGCCCTCGCCTACTGGCGCTGGTGGATCACATTCACGCTCGAAGGGTCCGCGCTCGAACCGGGCGATCGCGTGGAAATTCTTTACGGCGACCTGCGATTCGGCGTCGCCACGCGCATCCAGACCTTCCCTGAGCCCCACATCAACATCACCGCCTATCTCCAAACCGGGGGCGCGGGACCGTTCCTGGGACTTACCGGCAGTCCCTTTTACCTGGACGTCATCGCTGGACCTGCCGAGCGCGCCAATGTCGTGGTTCCCTCGGTCTCGGACGCGGCCGAAGTGTGCGCCCGAATCGCCCTCACCGACGCCTGCCACTGCGCTCCCGCCGCCACAGGCGAGCATTCGCTCCAGCTCGGAGCCTCGCTGGTCGTGTGCCGCCCCGGCCGGACAGCCACGGCCCCGGTCGCCGCCCAGTCGCGCGCCGTCCTGGTCGACGGAACTCGCGTCTGGGGCGTCTCCAATCCCTCGGTTCCGCGCGCTGGCGACGGACTTTCCCTCTACTGGGGCGACCTCCATGCTCAGAGCGAGCATCACGTCATGCACTCCCAAAAAATGGATTTCCGCCAGGCCGGATGGTCGAAAGGGATCTCGTGCGGCACGCTCGACGAGTGCTACTCATATGCCCGCCAGGTCAGCCTCCTCGACTTCGTGGCCATCACCGATCAGGGCGCCTGCCTTACGGACCGCTGGGAATACTGCCAGGAGAAGGTCCGGGAATACCACTGCTCCGGCGAATTCGTGGTGTTCAAGGGATATGAAGCAGGCTCGCCCCTCGGACATCGCAATGTGATCTACTGCAGCGACGAGATCGATCCGCCCCTCGACGCCACCCGCTTCAACACCTTCCACCCCGACGTGGTTTTCGCCCACTACCGCGGCCGTGAGGACGTCCTCATCATTCCGCACCACGTCAAGACCTGGACCGATTGGAAGTATCACGACCCAGAGCTCGAGCCCCTGATGGAGATCTACTCTTGCTGGGGCCAGTCCGAATCGCCGGGCCTCGAGCTCTGGAATAAGGGCCAGACACCCGGAGCCGGCGCGTGGGAAGCCTTCCGGCGCGGCTACCGCATGGGGATGGTGGCGTCTTCCGACAATCACGTGGGCATGCCCGGACGCAGCTACCCCGGCGACCGCCAGATCCACACGCCGTTTCCCGGCGGCCTCTGCGCCGTCTGGGCCGAAGAGCAGACCCGGGAATCGATCTTTCGAGCGCTGCGGGAGCGGCGGTGTTATGGGACTACCGGGGCGCGCCTGATCGTGAAGTTTCATATCGGCGGCCGGCCCATGGGGGCCATTCTCCGGGCGGAGGAGTGCAAAGGGCAGCCGCTCTCCGTCATGGTGGCTGGAACCGCTCCCCTCGACCGCGTGGAAATCGTTCGTAATCTCGAAGTGTGGCGGATCCTCCGCCCCGCGGAAGACACTCCGGAAACCCTTCAACTCGAGCTCGAGCCGGCCGCAAAACCGGCGATGTTCTACCTGCGGGTCTTTCAACAGGATGGGCAACGCGCATGGACGAGTCCGATCTGGTTGGAGTAGACAACGCCGGCCGGACACGCTCCGTTCCGGTGCTCGGCCGGGCCCTGGCGCTCATGGAACTGCTCGCGGTCACGCGGAATGGCTTGACCCTGCCTGAAGTTGCCCGCCGCCTGGCAATTCCCAAGAGTTCGGCCCATTGCATCCTGCTCACGCTGCTCCGCCAGGGCTACGTCACTCGCAGCCCGCGCACGCGCCGCTTCGTGCTGGGCTTCAAACTGTTCTCGCTGGCCAACGAAGCCCTGGACGGTCTGCGAATCCGGGAATTGGCCGCCCCCCATCTCCGCCAGTTGATGCAGGCGTCGGGACTTACCGTCCACATGGCCATCCTCGAGCGCCAGGAGGCCATCCTGGTGGCCAAAATCGATCCGCCCGAAGGCGCCGGTCTCTCCACCTGGATCGGACGCCGTATGGAGCTGCACTGCACCGGAGTGGGCAAAGTGCTGCTGGCTTATCTGCCCCAGCCCGAATTGAGCGAGCTCCTGCGTTCCCGGACCTTTCCCCGGCATAACGACAACACCATCGTCTCCGCCAGGCGCCTGCTGCAGGAATTGAGCGCGGTCAGGGAGAACGGCTACTCCCTCGACGACGAAGAGGATGAGATCGGCATGCGTTGCGTCGGCCTGCCGCTTTTCGCGCCGGACGGCAGCGTCCCGGCAGCTATCAGCGTCGCCGGTACCCTCCAGCAGCTCACCAACGAAAACATCAAGGACATTGTTTTCCGCATGCGGCGAACGGCCGGCTACATTACCGAGGCAATGCGCCGGGACGAGGTACATGAATGAGACATCCACGATCCTGGACCGGGACCTGCTTTTTCCGGGAGCAGTCCGGCTTTATTCTGATACATTGACCACTGGACGGATATGACCCTCTATCCTGAGTCTGCTGCCATACTGGCCCGGAACCGGCGTTACATCCCGGGAGGAGTATCCTCGACGAACCGGTCCACATTGCCTGAAATCGCGTTCGTGAGAGGCGAGGGCGCATATATCTGGAACGCCGAGGGCCGCCGTTTCATCGACTATCACGCCGCCTTCGCGCCGCACGTGCTGGGTCATAACGATCCGGCCGTAACGGAAGCGGTGGTCCGCGTGCTGCGCGGAGGCGACAGCCTGTTCGGCTCCGGAGCCACCGTGCTCGAGGGCCGCCTGGCGGAGCTGATCTGCGAAAACATCGGTTTTGTCGAGGCGGTTCAGTTTCTCAACACCGGCAGTGAAGCCACCTACCAGGCGCTGCGTCTGGCGCGCGCCGCTACCAGGCGCGATCACATCATCGTCATGCAGGGAGGCTACAACGGCTGGCATAATGACGTAGCCTGCAATGTCATGACTCCGCTGGAAGCGGTGGGGCCGCGAGTCACGGCGGGCGAATACCCCTACCTGCCGATCAGCGCCGGGGTTCCCGCCGCGCACAAAGCGCTGGTGCATCCGGTCAATTTCAACGACCTCGATTCGGTGGAAGCCATGTGCCGCCAATACGAGATCGCCGGCCTCATCACCGAGCCGGTGCTGCAGAATATCGGCGTCGTGCCGCCCGGGCCGGGATATCTGGCTGGGCTGCGCATGCTGGCGGACCGCTACGGATTCGTCCTCATTTTCGACGAAGTGAAGACCGGGTTCCGTCACGGCTTTGGCGGTTATTCCGCTATTTCCGGCGTAACACCGGATCTCGCGGTTTACGGCAAGGCGCTGGCCAATGGCTACCCGATCGCCGCCATCGGCGGAAGCCGGCGGCTGCTGGATTATTTTGTTCATCCGGACTCCTCGCGGCGCGTCCTGCTCGCGGGCACCTACAACGCGCACCCGGTCCCCACCGCGGCGGCGATCGCTACACTCGAGCGCCTGCTCGAGGATGGCGGCGCGGTGTACCGGCATCTGGAATCCCTGGGCGCCGCGCTCGATCAGCGGCTGCGCCGGTCCTTGCCCACGGCCGGCTTCCCGATCACTGTTTCCCGTATCGGATCGGCCTTCTGTCTCTACTTCATGGATCATCAGCCGGTGGACTGGCACGACGTCGCGGGCAATCACGATTTTGTGTTCGACGAATCCTTCCGGCTGAAACTGATCGACCGCGGCGTATACGTGTTTCCGCTGGCCACCAAGCAGTGCTCGCTGTCCGCCGCTCACACCATGGCCGACGTCGATTGCACGGCGGAAGCGATCGCCTCCAGCTTGTGTGGATGATTTCATACGCAGCGAAGCCGCCAACGCGGTCGGCGGATTACGAGTTGCGCATCCGGTGGAAGGCGCCGGCGCCGCCCGGACTGCTGTCGCCGCTAAGGCATTCTGTCCGCCGGCGACCGAAAGGTAGGAAGGAGCCTGCCTACCAATCAGCCCGTAAGCGTGTTGGCTGCCGGTTCGAACTTCCGCCTGGCGATAAAAGGATTCTACCTTGGCCGAATGCGGCGAACAGGAAGAGCGAGAATGTAAATAGTCGTGGCGCAGCGATCTAGTACACATCGCCACTGTGATACAATCGCACCCGATGCGAGTGATTCACGCCTCGGCTTTCCCGCTGTTCGCAACGTTCCTAATGGCCGCAGCTGAACTGGACCGAACAACCGAGAGCCGTGGAAAGGTGAAAACCGGCCAAGTTTAAAGCGCCGGTAGGCCCGGTGTGTTCCACCAGTCCATGAACGGCCTGCCAATTTGCATGCGCATATTGTGAAAGACCTGGAGGTGAAAAGATGATCCGTTTGCTCTTACTCTCGGGCTGCCTGGCATTAACTGTCGCATGGGCCCAAATCGAGCAGGGCTCCTTGGTTGGAATCGTGACCGACCCACAGAATGCGCCGGTAGCCGGGGCAACTGTCGAGTTCCGCAGCCTGACAACCAACGTAAAAAGGG
>DATJFH010000208.1:0-8486 GCA_035495815.1 Bryobacteraceae bacterium | reverse complement strand
CCCGAGGGGGACGTTGGACTGCGCACTCCCGCGGGCGGCGGTCCGGTGGCCGAAGAGCAGAGCTTCACTACGTTGAGCGACGGCTCGATCTTCTGCGTGTACCGCACCATCGACGGCCACCCGGCTTTCAGCTACAGCCGCGACAAGGGCCGCACGTGGGATCCGCCGCAGTACATGCGCTACGGCGGCGGCGGGCTGATGAAACATCCGCGCGCGGCCAATTTCGCCTGGCGGTGCGCCAACGGCAAGTACATCTACTGGTTCCACAACCATGGGGGCCGCTTCATTCGCGAGCATCCCAAGCGGCGGACCATCGCGTACGAGGACCGCAACCCGGTGTGGCTGGCCGGCGGCGTGGAAGCGGATTCACCCAAGGGCAGGATCATCCGCTGGTCGCAGCCGGAAATCGCGCTTTATGACGACGACCCGTTTATCCGCATGAGCTATCCGGACCTGGTGGAGGACGGCGGCAGGTATTTTCTCACCGAGACACAGAAGGACATTGCCCGGGTGCATGAGATCGATGCGGCGCTTCTCGAAGGAATGTGGGCGCAGCTCGAAGGCGGCGGCGAAAAGCCGGCGGTGACGAAGGGTCTGCTTCTGGATTTACCCCCGGGACAGAAAGCGCCCCACTCGATGGACGCGCCGGCGCTGCCGCTGTTCCTGCAGCGCTCCCGTCGATCCGATTACGGGACGGACGACCTCCGCGCCGGGTTCTCGCTCGACCTGCGGGTAACGTTTCGCTCGCTGGCGCCCGGGCAGGTCCTGCTCGACAACCGCACCGGGCAGGGCCAGGGATTCGCCCTGTTGACGGGGCCGAACGGAACGGCCGAGATCGTAATCAACGACGGCCGGACCGAGAATCGCTGGAATTCCGATCCCGGACTGCTGGCGGCCGGGAAGTCCCATCACATCGCGGTCATGGTGGACGGCGGGCCGAAAATCATCACGTTCGTGATCGACGGAAAGCTGTGCGACGGCGGTGACGCCCGGCAGTTCGGGTGGGGCCGGTTCAGTCCCAACCTGCGTTCAGGCGCCGGAGACAAGATGCTGCGCATCGGTCCGGGCTTCGAGGGCGAGATGGGGCGCGTGCGAGTGTACGGGCGCGCGCTGCGAACCTCGGAAGCCATCGCCAATTTCGCCGCCGGGCGATAGCTCTATTTCCTCCAGGCCTCCTTCTTATAGGGGAAGCTCTTCCAATCCTGGCTGGCGCGGCCGTTCAGGTCCCACACCACCTTGCCTGCCCGCAGCGTCAGCTCGCAGACGATGGACTGAGCGCCCTGATTGCTGGCGCCGGCCGAATCGACGAATCCGAAGCGACCCCTGTCCACGCGCAGGACGGCCACGTCCGCGTCCGAGCCGGCGCCGAGCGAGCCGAGGTTCGGGCGCTTGATCTCCCTGGCGGCGTTCCAGGTGGACATCCGGATCACTTCCTCCAGGGAAGAGCCCAGGTTCAAAATCTTCGACATGACGTTCGCCATGTCCTTCATGCCCGCGTTCATGCTGCCTGTGTGGAGGTCGGTCGAAATCGAATCGGGATAGAACTTCTGCTGGAAGAACGGCACTGCCACGTACCAGTAGAAACTCCCGGCGCCGTGTCCCACGTCGAAAAAAATTCCGCGCTGCCGTCCCACCGTCATCGCCGGGTTGACCTTTCCGCTTTCGAGCAGCTCCTCGCGATGCCCGGAAAAGCAGTGCGTATAAATGTCGCCCGGCCGCAGCTTGTCGGCGAGCAGCGTGCGCAGGTTGCGCGTCTCGTTGAGATAGCCGAAGTCCACCATTACGGGGAGATCGGCCAGCCGGCCGGCTTTCTCGGCGTTATCGACCGACTCCCAGCCCTTGCCGTTATAGTGCGCGGATTTGAATCCGACCACGATATCCGGGTTGGCCTTCGCCATCCTGGCCGCCGCCTCGGGGTCCATCTCGGCCGGGTCGTCCTCTTTTCCCGTGCTCATCCCCGCGCCCACGATGTTGAGCAGCGCCAGAATCCGAGTGTTGGACCGCTCGATGATCCGCCGCTTGAAATCGGGAAAATCCTTCCAGCCGGACGTGCCGGCGTCCACCATGGTGGTCACGCCGCTGCGGAATGAGAATGCGTCGGGCTGGACGCTGCTGCTCTCCTTCACCATCTCTGCGTCGCTGGCTCGCTTATAGACGTGCACGTGAATGTCGATCAGCCCCGGCGTCACATAGAGTCCGGCGGCATTCACGATCTTTTTCGCCTCGGCCGCCGGAATGTCCCGGGCGACGCGGGCCACTTTCCCGCCGGCGATGGCGACGTCCATCACCTGGTTGATCTTGTTTTTGGGGTCGATCACGTGCCCGCCTTTGAGGAGCAGATCGTAGGATTGCGCCGCCAGCGTGGTCGCCGCCGCCAGAGAGAGGATGAGGAGCCTTCGCATGTTTTACCTCGAAAGAGAGAGCATACCACCGGCGGTGGCTCAGTCACGCATCGCCGGACGAGCGCCTGCGCCGGATACCGCCGCGATACAATCGAATTAAGATGCGATGGATACTCGCAGCCGCGGCGGCGCTTTTGGCGGCTTGGGCCCAGACTGCCGACGAGAAGCCGGCTGTCGATCCGACTCTGCTTGAAAATTCCGGCAAACCGATGTCGCCGAAGTTTCAATGCACCGACGAGGACATCCAGTCTTTCGGGCTGACCTGCACGGAAGAGGAACCCTGCCCAATCTACCTTGAATTGTCCGCTTTCGAGGTCGTCGGCAATCAGTATTTCGTGGCCGGCAACATCCACACTTCCACCAACACGCTTTATTCCGTCCTGCTGGCCTCGAGCGACGCCGGGAAGACGTGGCGCGAGCCGTTCCAGCGCGTGCGGGGCGCCAGTCTCGACCGCATTCTTTTTGTCGGCTTCGAGAACGGATGGGTCACCGGCCAGATCGTCAATCCGCTGGCTCGCGATCCGTTTCTCCTGATCACTTCGGACGGGGGAAAGAACTGGCGCAGGCAGCCGGTGTTCGGCGACAGCCGGCCCGGGTCGATCCAGCAGATCTGGTTCGACTCGCGCACCACCGGCAACCTTGTTTTCGACGGGGGCGGATCCGGCGACGGATTACGGTATGAGCTGTACGAGTCCGCCACCGGCGGCGACAACTGGATGGTGCGCGAAGCCAGCGATCAGCCGCTGCGGATCAAGCGTATGCCGCCGGCCGTAGAGAACAGCGGCTGGCGCCTGCATGCCGATGCCGCATCCAAATCCAATCGCCTGGAGAAGAAACAGGGCAACGGTTGGGCGCCCGCGGCGAGCTTCGCGGTGACGATCGGGTCGTGCAAGCCCGCGCCCGTGAAGGAGCAGGAGCCGCCGCCGCCTGAAACCGAAGAGCCCAAGACTGCCCCGCCCGTGACCGACAGCGGCACGCTCTCTCTGCCCGCCTTGCGCGGGGAACCGCCCAAGCGCAAGAAATGAAGCGCAATCCGATTGAGCTGGAGCTCTTCCGGAGTCTGTTCGTTTCCATCGCCGAAGAGATGGGCGCGGTGCTGCGGAAGACCTCCTATTCGGCCAACATCAAGGAACGGCGCGATTATTCCTGCGCTATTTACGACGCGGATGGCCGCACCGTCGCCATGGGTGATCACATGCCCGTCCATCTGGGCGCCATGCCGCTCTCGGTGGAGCATGCGCTGGCCGCTTTCACGCTGGGCCCGGGAGACGTGGCCATCCTCAACGATCCCTTCCGCGGCGGCACCCACCTGCCCGATATTACGGCCATCTCGGGAGTCTTCCTGAGAGGAGCCAGGCGCGCCTCCTTCTACGTAGCCAACCGCGCCCACCATGCCGACGTCGGTGGCATGAGCCCCGGTTCGATGCCCATGGCGCGGGAGATTTACCAGGAGGGGATTCGCATTCCTCCCATCCTGCTGGCCCGCGGCGGCCGGTTGGACAGCGACCTGTTGCGCATGCTGGTGGCCAACGTCCGCACGCCGGAAGAGCGCGAAGGCGATCTGCGGGCCCAGCTCATGGCGAACGAGCGCGGTGAGCGCCGCCTGCGCGAGATCACATTGAAATATGGCGAGCCTGCCGTGCGCCGGAATATGCGGGAACTGCAGGACTATAGCGAGCGAATGATGCGCGCCGCCATCCGCAGGCTGCCGCCCGGCATTTACCGCTTTACCGATTTTCTCGACAACGACGGAGTCTCCCGCGAGCCTCTTCGGATCGAGGCCGCCATCACGATCCATGGAGACAGCGCCACGGCGGATTTCGCCGGCTCCAGCCCGCAGGCCGCCGGTTCAGTGAACGCGAACTACGCCATCGCCGTCTCGGCCACCGCCTATGTGTTTCGCTGCCTGCTGGCGGACGACGTGCCCTATACGGCGGGGCTGCTCCGGCCGATCCGCGTCCTGGCGCCGGCCGGGTCGGTGGTCAACGCTTTGCCGCCTGCGGCAATGGCCGCGGGCAACGTGGAGACGTCACAGCGCATTACCGACGCGCTGCTCGGCGCCCTCGCGCAGGCCGCTCCGGAACGGATTCCCGCCGCCTCCTCCGGCACCATGAACAACCTTACGCTCGGAGGTTTCGACGCCCGCGCCGGGAAGAACTTCGCCTACTACGAGACGATTGCGGGCGGCATGGGCGCGTCTCCGGCGGGGCCGGGGGAAAGCGCGGTCCACACCCACATGACGAACAGTTGGAATACTCCGGTCGAAGCGCTGGAGAACCAATACCCGCTGCGCGTCACCCGGTATGAGATCCGGCGAGGCTCGGGAGGAAAAGGCCGGCACTCCGGAGGAGATGGTCTGATTCGCGAGATCGAACTCCTCACGCCCTGTGAAGTGACCATTCTGTCCGACCGCCGGGAGCGGGGTCCATATGGCCTGGCGGGCGGTGGCGAGGGCCGGCGCGGCCGCAACTCACTGTACCGCTCGGGCCGGCGGCGGAAGATCGCGGCCAAGACGAATTTCCACGCGCGCGCGGGAGATATTCTCCGTATTGAAACACCAGGCGGCGGCGGCTGGGGCCGGTAGTTTCCGCCGATCGTCATCGATTTTTACACCCTGCTCGAAGATGTCCGCTTCCCATTTCTTTTCCGCCCAACAGATTGCTTTTTGGCGCCCTCCGTGCTCCCGATGGAAGTCGCAAGGTTCAACCTCGTTCCGAAAACGTCAGCCCCGGTTTCTGCGCAGGCAAGCGGGGGTAAGGAGAGTTCATCATGTCGAGTATCGCAGTGGAAAAGGTAGGGGAACTCGCGGCGCTGCCGCGGGGATTGTTTCAGGAAATGTCGTCCATCGAAGAGAAGATCAGGGCCAGGGCCTACCAGCTTTTCGAGAATCGCGGCGGCGAACCGGGCCGCGAGCTGGACGACTGGTTGCAGGCGGAACGTCAGCTGATGTGGCTGCCGGAAACGGAAATCGATCGAAAGGACAAGGAGTTTCAAATCCGCGTGAATGTTCAGGGATTGGAGGCGAGGGACCTGCGGCTGCTCGCGCTGCCGCAAACCATCCTGCTGCACGCCGAGCCGAAATCGCGCGAATCGAAGGTGTTTCTAAGAATCGATCTGGAGTCGCCGATCGATGCGGACCGGGCGACGGCGCGTCTGGAGAAAGGAGTACTCCAATTGAGCGTCCCGAAGCTGCGGCAGGCGATGGCCGCCTGAAAGCATCGTCATGCACCGACCACCTGCAGACTTGACCGGCGTGCTACGGTGAACGTGGAGGCGTAGTGCCTGAGCCGGGAGTGATTCGTTGTAACTCATGCGGCACGCTCAATCGGGTGCCCCCTGAAAAACTTCGGCAGAACCGCGAACCGGTCTGCGGACGCTGCAAGAAGCCGCTGATGGCGGGCGAGCCCGCAGGCGGCGTCGCCATTCACGTGACAGACGCCTCCTTCGACTCTGAAGTAGAGAAGTCCGCACTACCTGTCCTGATCGACATGTGGGCGCCCTGGTGCGGGCCCTGCAAGATGATCTCACCGATTGTGGACGAGCTGGCAGCGGAGCTGGCCGGCCGTCTGCGCGTCGCGAAAATGAACGTGGATGACAATCCGGCCACCGCCGAGCGCTTCAATATCCGCGGCATTCCGGCTCTGCTGCTGCTTCGGAGCGGGCGCGAGATCGATCGCATCGTGGGGGTGCAACCCAAGGCGGAGATCCTGCGGCGGCTCGAGCGCGCGATCGGACCGAGGTGAAATAACCCCGTTTGGGTCAAATAGCCCAGGACAAACGGCTAAATACAGGATTCGGGTCCCGCGTGGATTCGAGTTACAGCAATTTGGCCCGCGGCTCCTTACATGCTCTATCGAGAGTGACTTCCGAAAGGAGAATGGTCATGAAAAGGCTCAAAGTAATCAAGGAATCCACTCGCAGGCGGAAACCCGCGAGACACGGCGTACGACGGGCCCATGGAAAGGCCCTGGTTCACGCCGAGGTTCACGAGGCTGCCGAAAATGTCCTGGAATCCGCCAGGCCCGCCAAGCCGCAGGAATCAGCCGCGGACATACTCCTGCCATTTATCCAATTTCCATTTGTGCTGATGATGGCGATCGGGGACACGATCGGGAACCTGATCGGCGGCGGTGAAGCCTTCGCAGCAACCACGCCTGCCAACAAGCCGGCATAGCCGGTCCGGACGGGTCATGGATGCCGCCCGGCCGGCGCTTCGGTCAGTTGTGATCGATCTTACCTTCCGCTGCGCGCACTGTTTCAGTCACGCATACTGCCTCGATCGATCGCGCTTCGTTAATCCGGGCGTGCATCGACAGGAGCCGGACTTTTATCCGAGGTCAGCACGCGCCGGATCGTCAACGCCAGAGTTTGTGAACTGAACGGCTTCTGCAGAAATCGGCCGCAAAGGGGCAATTGCTCCGGCGGGTAAGCTTCCACATCCTGGTAGTATCCGGAGGCGTAGACCATCGGAACGGTGGCGCCCAAGGCGCGCAACTGTTCCCCGAGCGCAATCCCGCCCATCTCGGGCATCACCAGATCCGTGACGACAACGGCCACCTCATTTGCATGGCGGGTAAACTGGTCCAGGCCTTCACGGCCGTTCGCCGCGACGAGAACCGTGTAACCCTCCTGCTCCAGCCCGTGCGCCAAAGCTTGTCGAACCGCGGCGTCATCCTCCACCAGCAGTACCGTCTCGGAGCCCCAGCTGGTTGGATCGCCCGAGGCCCCACGCGGCCCCTCCATCGGTTGCTTGCTGATGGGCAGCAGAATGCGGATGGAGGTTCCCCGCCCCAACTCGCTCTCGACCGAAATCAGTCCATGGCTTTGCTTGACAACGCCAAATACCGTCGCTAAGCCGAGACCGGTCCCCTTGCCCTGGGGCTTCGTGGTAAAGAAAGGCTCGAACATGCGGCTTTGAGTAGCCGCATCCATTCCGAGACCGGTATCTGAAACGGACAATCCGACGTAGTCGTCTTCGTTCCATGTCTTGATCGTCAATACGCCGTCGCCGGGCATGGCGTCCCGCGCGTTGGTCGAGAGGTTGAGAAGAATCTGCTCGATCTGGAACGGATCGGCCTCGATGATGTGCAGCCCCGGCGCCAGATCCAGAGCGAGTTCCACCCGTTCGTCCAGCACGCCCGCGATCATGTCCGACATGCTCCGGATCACCAGATTCAAGTCGAGCGCCTGAGGTACCAGCGGCTGTTTGCGGCTGAAGGCGAGGAGCTGCCTTACCAGGGTCGCGGCGCGCTCAGCGGCATTTCGAATCCGGTCGACTTTATGTTTCGTCTCGCCCTCGGTCGTCCGCTGCAGGGCCTGCGTATAGCTGGCGATCACAGTGAGAAGATTGTTGAAATCATGAGCGACGCCTCCCGCCAGCCGGCCGACGGACTCCATGCGGGCGGCTTCCTGTAGCTTTTCCTCCGTCCGCCGCCGCTCCCGGATGTCGCGCACGATGCTGTAGTCGACTACCCGGCGGCCGAATCGCCCCTGACTGGTTCGAACATCGACCGGTATGGAAGAGCCGCTCACGTGCCGGATGACCAGGTCGCCTGTTTCCAGGTCCGACGAGCCATGCACCGCCGGAATCTCGCGGCCGAACAGGGACTGCTGATCGGCGCCGACAATCCTGCCCTGGGAAAGTCCGGTCAATTCCGCGAGCTTCATATTCGCGTCCAGAATAATGCCCGTCTCGTGTTCGGCGATGATCACGGCGTCGCTTGCGGTTTCGAACAGATGGCGATACTGCTCGTCAGCGTCGTTCGCCCGGCCGATCAGACGGTAGGAGACAAAGAGTCCGAGCGAGAGGGCAAGCAGCGCGCCGGCCACCAGAACGTTGAAAACCACCGAGCGGCCGTACCGCGCCGCGTCGCCCAGGCTGCGGGAGAACTCGTCCTCCAAAATGGGAAAGCGGTCGTTCAACGCATCCACATTCGCAAGAATGGTGTCCACGCGCATCCGGTCCGAAACGGCCGAGGTCAGTTCAGCGTGCAATTCTGAGCCGAGGCGCCGGAGATTTTCGAGCATGACGTCGGCTTCGATCCAGACGTCGATGGCGTGGGAGATGTGGGGGACCGAATGGTA
>DATJFH010000207.1:0-8684 GCA_035495815.1 Bryobacteraceae bacterium | reverse complement strand
CATGCTGCAAGATCCCACCCATGTAATAGCCACACAAGCGTGGTTTATCAAGGCGAATGAAGATCTGCGGGAGGCCGAATTCGTGCTGACCGCCTCACCTCCCTTCGTCGGCAGTTCCCTGTTCCATTCCGAACAGGCCGTGGAGAAAGCGTTGAAGGGATATCTCACCTGGCGGCAGGTCGCATTCACAACGGACGACCTGGAGCAGTTGCGCACCCTCTGTGGTCAATTGGACCCAGCCTTGGGAGAGGTTCTGCTGCCGGTGGACGCGCTGACCGAGTACGCATTCCGGTTCCGCTATCCCAATGATTTGGCCGAGCCCGGGTTCGATCAGGCTACCGATACGTTGAGGCTGGCGGCGGCCGTCGTGAGGGCGGTATTGGCCAAGGTGGTCGCCGACGCGCAACGGTAGTTGGATTTGGGCGCGGGAGCGCAAAATCCTGATTTGTCGGGATGCATTAAACTAACCATATGGCGACTAAAGCAGGCTGGGTTCCGCGCCGCGCGCTGCTCCGGCAGTCGGCGGCCGGATTCGGACTTCTGGGATTGCGCGCACTGATGGCGGCCGAGTCCGCTCCCGCCGGTCCGCTTGCGCCCAAGACGCCTCACTTCGCGCCCAAAGCCAAGCGCATCATCTTTCTATTGATGCACGGCGGACCCTCCACGCTGGATACGTTCGACCCCAAACCGCGTCTCGAGCGCGACAACGGTAAGCCCGTTCCCTTCAAGCGCGGGCTCACTTTCGGCGAAAGCTCGGTTCGAGGCCTGATGAAGCCGTTGTGGGCTTTCAAGCAGTACGGCCAGAGCGGTCTGCCGGTGAGCGACCTGTTCCCGCACGTGGCCAGCTGCGCCGACGACCTGTGCCTGGTGCGCTCCATGGTCGGCGACGGCGTCGATCACGGGGCCGCCATGCTGCAGCTGCACACCGGCGTCTTCTCGTTCAAGCGTCCCAGCATGGGCGCGTGGATGCTTTACGGGCTCGGCACGGAGAATCAGGACCTGCCCGGCTTTGTCACCATCAAGCCCGGACTCGGCCACGGCGGCCAGAATTGCTGGAGTTCAAGCTTCCTGCCGAGCGAATACCAGGGCACGCCCGTCGGCTCGTCGAATTTGAAA
Source organism: Bryobacteraceae bacterium (assembly GCA_035495815.1). Lineage (GTDB taxonomy): Bacteria > Acidobacteriota > Terriglobia > Bryobacterales > Bryobacteraceae > DATJFH01. The sequence continues at coordinate 7,568 of DATJFH010000207.1, read as the reverse complement.
GTCGAAGAGATCGCCAAGGAGCCGGTTCCGTATCTGGTGTCCCGCGGACTGCCTTCCGAATTTCAGCGCTACGAGCTCGACATGCTGCAGAAGATGAATCGCCGTCATGCCGAGCGCAATGATCACGATCCGGACCTGGACGCGCGCATCGGCGCCTTCGAGCTGGCCTTCCGGATGCAAATCAAAGCGCCGGCTGCCTTCGAGGTGGAGAAGGAATCGCCAGAGACCCAGAAGCTTTACGGCCTGGACGACGCCGTGACCCGCGATTTCGGCTGGCAGTGCCTTCTGGCGCGCCGTCTTTCCGAACGCGGCGTGCGCTTCGTGCAATGCTCCCACAGTTATTGGGACCAGCATTCCGAACTACAAAAGCTGCACACGCAGTATGCTCACGAGGTGGACAAGCCGATCGCCGGCTTGCTGAAGGACCTGAAGGCCCGAGGCCTCCTCAAAGAAACGCTGGTGATCTGGGGCGGCGAATTCGGACGCACACCGTGGGCGCAGAACGCCGACGGCCGCGATCACAACCCTTACGGCTACACCATGTGGATGGCCGGCGCGGGCGTCAAGCCGGGATTCATCTACGGCGCGACCGATGAGTTCGGCTACCACGCGGTGGAGAACCGCATGCACATCCACGATCTGCACGCCACCCTCCTCCACCTGATGGGGCTCAATCACGAAAAGCTCACCTACCGTTACGCGGGCCGCGACTTCCGCCTGACCGACGTCGCCGGCTCGGTGGCGCAGGGGCTCATTGCCTGACATGAAACCGCTGATGGCATTGCTGGCCGCGGTCCCGCTGCTCGCCCAGTCCGCGGAAAAGCTGGAATTTTTCGAGAAGAAAGTCCGCCCGCTGTTTGCGGCCAAGTGTTACGAGTGTCACGGCGCGAAGGTCCAGATGAGCGGGCTGAACCTGTCGAACCCGGCGGACTTTCCGAAAGTGGTTGTGCCGGGCGACGTCGAGCACAGCCGGCTTTTTCAGGCCGTCCTCTACACGGAGAAGATCAAGATGCCGCCGGCCGGAAAGCTGGCCGGCCAGGAACTTGCCGACCTGAAATCCTGGATCGAGATGGGCGCGGTTGGCGCAAGCGGCCCAGGCGCGCCTGCGCAGTCCGGGCCGGCGACCCGCCTGCCTCACAACGAAAAAGAGCACTGGGCATTTCAGCCCGTCAAAGATTACGCTCCGCCGAAGGTCAGGAATGAGAAATGGGCTCGGAGCCCGATAGATCGCTTCATCCTGGCCAGGCTGGAAAAGGAGGGAATCGCGCCGGCCGCTCAGGCCTCCAGGCTGACCCTTCTGCGGCGGGCTACCTACGACCTCATCGGCCTGCCGCCTACAACCCGGGAAATCGACGACTTCCTGGCCGACAATTCCAAGGAGGCGTTCGCCAAGGTGGTCGACCGCCTGCTGGCCTCGCCGCACTATGGCGAGCGTTGGGGACGCCACTGGCTGGACCTGGCCCGTTTCGCCGATTCCACCGGCATGGACGAAGACCACATCTACCCCAATGCGTGGCGCTATCGCGATTACGTGCTGAAGGCCTTCAACGACGATCTGCCTTATGACCGGTTCATCACCGAGCAGCTCGCCGGCGATCTGCTGCCGGGATCGAAGGCTCTGGTCGCGACCGGCTTCCTGGCGCTCGGTCCCAAGCCGCTGGCGCAACAGGACCGCGTCAAGGCCATCTACGACGTGGTGGACGAGCAGATCGACACCACGACCAAAGCGTTCCTGGGACTCACCGTGGCCTGCGCGCGCTGCCACGATCACAAGTTCGACCCGATCCTCACCAGGGACTACTACGCTTTGGCCTCGATCTTCGCCAGCACCAGCATCTACCGCAATCTCGGCCGTCCCGGCGCAGTGTCGTATCTGTACGATGCGCCGCTCGACCCGGACGAGTACGGGCGCTATCAGGCGCATCGCTGGCGCATGTACGGCAAGCAGCTCGAGATGGAGGAAGCGCTGGCCGAAGATTGGGCCCGCGAGAACGGAATGCTGCGTACGAAAGTGGCTGAGTTCCTCACGGCCGCCTGGCAGGTGGAACGCAAGGGCGTCAAGCCCGATTCGGCCGCCGTCGAGAAGTGGGTCCGCTGGCTGCGGTCCGCCGGCGAAAAGGCCAGGGAAGGTTACCTGAAAAAGTGGCTAGAAGCGACAGACGAGACCATCGGGCAGGTAGCTAAGGAATATCAGGAACGCTACATCAAGGCCGCCACTCGCGCCGATGAGCAGCTCGAAGGCTGGCGTAAGCGGTTTGCGAGCGAGGTAGTGGAAGATCGCGATCTGCCGCCGCGTCCGAAGTCCGATGCGGGAGATCCGTTTTATGTGGCCGCTACTTTCAACGGCGGCCCCATGGAGATTCCCGAAAGCGCGCGTGTAGCCACGCTGCGGAGGGAATGGAAGTATCTGGAGAAATCGCTGCCGCCCCCGCCGGCGTTGGCGACCGCGGTTTGCGACGGACCGTCCGTGGACCAGAGAGTGTTCCTGCACGGCGACCCGCATAGTCCGGGGGAGCCGGTGGCCAAGCAGTTCCCCATCGTTCTGGCGGGCAATGCGCAACAGCCGGTGACCCAGGGCAGCGGACGGCTGGAGCTGGCCCGGTGGCTCACCAGCCCCGGGAATCCGCTTACCGCGCGCGTCATGATGAACAGGATCTGGCAGGGCCACTTCGGCGAAGCCCTGGTGCGTACGCCCAACAATTGGGGCCGCACCGGCGAGAAGCCTTCTCATCCGGAGCTGCTGGACTTCCTGGCCAGCCGGTTTGTGCAGAGCGGCTGGTCCATCAAGACCATGCACCGGCTGATCATGCTCTCGAGCGCCTACCAGATGAGCACGCACGCCGGCGAGGCCGCCCTCGCCGCGGATCCGGCCAACCGGCTGATCTCACGATTCGAGCGGCTGCGCATGTCGGTCGAACAGATCCGCGACAGCTTTCTCGCGCTCAGCGGAAATCTCGATCCCACGATAGGTGGATCGCTGATACCCGCGGGAACCATGAAGACGAAACGGCCGAGCCTGAACCCGGACGATTTGAAGCGCCGCACGCTCTACGTCCCGGTCCGCCGCGGCAGCATTCCCACCTTGCTGGCGACCTTCGACTATGGCGACGCTACCACTCCCGGAGAAGGCCGTCCACGCACCAACGTGGCACCACAGGCGCTGTTCATGCTCAATAGCCGGTTCGTGCTGGAGCAGGCAGCCGGTCTGGCGAAGCGGCTGCTCGAAGACGCCGGCCTTTCCGACACGCAACGCGTGGAACGAGCTTACCTGATGACGCTGACACGCCGTCCGGAAGCGGCCGAAATCGACTCCGCGCTCACCTACCTTGCCCATCTGGAAAAGCAGCTTGGCAAGCCGGATGCGCACGCCACAGCCTGGCAGAGCCTGTGCCATGTCCTGATGTCGACGAACGAATTCCTTTATCTGAATTAGCGGGGTCAATCCGGCCAACGGCGCGCTGGGGCGAATCCCGGCTTGCCTTGAGAGATGCAACTCACTGTCTTTTCCGCAGTCGGCATAGCACTCCCATCATCTTGACAATAAGCAGCTTCAATCCGATACTGGATTGAATGCTGCAACTCAGTGTCAAAACCGATCGCGGGCCTGAAATCCCGCGCGCGGAGGCGCTTTCCGACCTGCGCCGCGGAGAGCATGGCATTCTGGAACAGCTCGATCTCCCGGAAGACCAGGCTTTACGGCTGATGGAGCTGGGTTTTCTACCGGGCGCTAAAGTTGTAGCGGCTCGTTCGGCGCCGGGCGGCGATCCACGAGTCTACCAGGTGGACGGGTCGGAGTTCGCTCTACGGCGGGAGACCGCCGCCTGTTTGAAACTGCGGCCGCCCCAGCGGGAAGAAGAATGAGCGATTGCCACGCGTGCGGAACGGCGATACCGGTTTTGCAGCCGCCCGCTGATGCTCAAGGGCCGTCGCCGGTCATCGCGATCATCGGCCCGCCCAACTCGGGCAAATCCACTCTGTTCAACCGGCTCACCGGATTGCGCCAGAAAGTCGCGAACTTTCCCGGCGTCACCGTGGAGCAGCATTCGGGCAAGGTGAAGCTGGACCACGGCCGGCACGCGCTTCTCATCGACCTGCCCGGACTCTACAGCCTGGCGGCGAGGTCGGAAGACGAGCAGATCACGCACGACGTGCTCAAGGGCCTGAAGCCCGGAATGCCGCGGCCAGACGCCGTTCTCCTGATTTTGGATTCAACCAATCTGGGCCGGCACCTGCTGCTGGCCGCTCCCATCCTTGCGCTCGGCTTGCCGACCCTGGTGGCGCTCAACATGGCGGACGACCTGAAGCGGCGCGGCGGAAAAGTGGATGTCGAAGCGCTGTCGCACGAACTGGGCGCTCCGGTGGCGTTGATCAGCGCCTCGCACGGAGACGGGGTCGACGCGGTCATCCGCTTTTTGAACAGCGCGGCGGCTCGGAAGCAGCCGCTGATCGAACTGCCGGTGCTCAACGACATTCCCCAGTGCCGGCGATGGGCGGCGCGAGTCGGCGACGGCGCCGGCTATCGCGCGCCCGCGCCGCCGGAGTGGACCCGTAAGCTGGACGCGGTCTTCCTGCATCCGCTGGCGGGGCCGCTGGTTTTCCTGCTGGTGGTGGTGGCGGTGTTCCAGACCATCTTCACGGCGGCGGTTCCGTTAATGGATGCAGTCAAGGATGCGATCGCCTGGTCGGGCGCGGTGGTGAGCGGACTTCTCCCGGATTCCGTGTTGCGGTCGCTCCTGATCGAGGGCGTGTGGGGCGGGGTCGGATCGGTGGTGGTGTTCCTGCCGCAGATCCTGATTCTCTTCCTGTTCATCGGCGTGCTGGAGGATTCCGGATATCTGTCGCGCGCCGCCCTGATCGCGGACCGCACCATGGCGCGGGTCGGGCTGCAGGGAAAATCCTTCATCCCACTGCTGTCGGCCTACGCATGCGCGGTGCCGGCCATCATGTCGACGCGTACCATCGAGAACAAGCGGGACCGTATTGCCACCATCATGATCGCGCCGTTCATGACCTGTTCGGCGCGCCTGCCTGTTTACACGCTGATCATTGCCGCCTTCATCCCGGACCGCCCCATTGTGGGCCGGTTCCTCGGCGCCCCGGCCGCGGCGATGATCGGACTCTACGTACTGGGATTCGCGGCCGCGGTGATTACGGCGCGACTGCTGAAATCGTCGGTGCTCAAGAGCGCGCCTGCCCCGTTCATCCTGGAGATGCCTCCCTATCGCTGGCCGACATGGCGCGGGCTGACGCTCCGCCTCATCGATCGGGCCAGGGTGTTCCTGCGAAGGGCGGGCACGGTGATCCTGGGGGTGGCGATCGCCCTCTGGATTTTGGCGCATCTGCCGCTGCAGGACGGCAAGCCGCCGGCGATCGAGAACAGCATCATCGGGCGGCTCGGCCATGCGGTGGAACCGGCTATCCGGCCGCTGGGCTTCAACTGGAAGATCGGAATCGGGCTGATCACGTCCGTGGCCGCGCGCGAGGTGATCGTGGGGACGCTGGGGACCATCTACGGCATGGAACCCGACGCCAAGAGCCAAAACCTCCAGGAGGCGATCCGGCGCGACCTGACGCCCGGCGGCGCGGTGGCGCTGCTGATCTTCTTCGCCTTCGCCATGCAGTGCATGTCCACGGTGGCGGTCGTGCGGCGGGAGACGGGGAGTTGGAAATGGCCGGCCGTGCAGTTCGCCTATATGACGGCGGTGGCCTACCTGGGCGCTTTCGTGGCGAAGACCTTGATGGGCTGACGCCTTGCGCTGCCCTGACTCCAGGGAACGTGAAATTGTGAGAAAGGAGTCAGGTCCCGGCCGGAACGGGCGCGAGCTTCAAAAGACGTCATCCATTGCGGAGGCGTGTCCTGCTCAACAAGAATCGATTGGCCCGTCTTGAGAAGCCTCCGGCGATCGCTGCCTGACAACGTGCCCGGACACGCGGACTGGCCAATACCCGGAACAGTCGACCATTGCGGACGAGTAGGACACTCAGGAACGCGTGGGCCGCCTACGGTCATGGTGGCTTGATTTTTGAACAGGTTCTTTCCTATAGTGAAATCGGAGCGCGCAGGGCACACCCAGTCCGCGGGAAGGGCCGTGCCCACCTGCAATGCGGAATCAAAACGAATCTTCTTTCGGGCCTGAAACAGGCGGACTCCGGGCCACGAAAGTTGGCCGAAGTTCGCCAGGCACATCGAGACGCTGCGGCTGAGCCGTAAAGTCGCCTCCCTCGATGATGCGGCCTCCCGATTCATCGAAGCCGCCTGCTCGCCCCGGCATGGGCACGGATCCGGAACGCTCGAAGAGAAGCGGAGAGGATCCTCGCCCGGTATCCCTACGTTGCGACGAGCAGCATATACACTGCCGCGATCCTCGCCGACGAGGCTACCGTCCGCGCTTTCCTCGCGCGCGACCCTTCCAGCGCCACGGCCAAGGGCGGGCCTCTGGGTTGGGATGCGCTCACGCATCTCTGCTTTTCTCGATACCTCAGGCTCGACCGCACCCGGTCCGAGGCCTTCATTCGCACAGCGCGCGCTTTGCTCGACGCTGGCGCCAGTGCCACCACGGGCTGGATCGAAATGATCGACCACCCGAACCCGCGACCGCTGCTCGAGACCGCCATCTACGGTGCGGCCGCGGTGGCCGGGCACGCCGGGCTGACAGAGTTGTTACTCGAACGTGGCGCGGACCCTAATGATGAAGAGACTGCATACCACGTCATCGAGACCTACGACAATACGGTCCTGAAGATCCTGCTCGAAAGCGGCAAGTTGAACGAACGGAGTCTCACGACGGCGCTCCTGCGAAAGTGCGATTGGCACGATCTGGAGGGTCTCCGCCTCATTCTGGAACACGGCGCCGATCCGAACTGGATGACCGGCTGGGGGCTGACGGCGCTCCACCAATCGATCCGCCGCGACAACAGACTGCCAATGATCGAGCTCCTGCTGGACTACGGCGCAAACCCGGCGATTCCGAACCGCGAAGGCAAGTCAGCGATCTGGATTGCCGTTCGACGTGGACGCGCCGACGCTCTCGATCTCTTCGAGAAGCACGGAACTCCGATGAACTTCGACGGCGTTGACGCGCTGATCGCTGGCTGCGCGCGCAATCACAAAGAAACGGTACGTACGATCCTTGCGGCCGAACCCCAACTAAAGTCAGATTTGATCCGCGAGGGCGGAACGCTACTAGCCGAATTCGCGGGGGTGGGGAATCGTGCAGGTGTTCGCAATCTGCTCGACTTGGGCGTAAGCGTGACCGCTCTCTATCATGAAGGAGACGCCTATTACGGCATCGCAAAGGAGAGTACGGCACTGCACGTCGCCGCGTGGCGCGCACGCCCCGACGTCGTAAAGGAACTGATCGCCCGTGGCGCGCCTGTCAACGCCAGGGACGGGCAAGGAAGGACCGCGCTCCAGCTCGCCGTCAAGCTTGCGTCGATTCCTACTGGACTGAACTCCGCTCGCCCGAGTCTGTCCGCGCGCTGCTCGAAGCCGGATCGTCCATCGAGGGAATCGAACTTCCCACCGGCTACGACGAGATCGACAAATTGCTTCGACATCGCTAATCCAA
>DATJFH010000206.1:0-2445 GCA_035495815.1 Bryobacteraceae bacterium | reverse complement strand
CGGGCGGTGACCCAGCTCACCGGCGCCGTGGCGCTGAACAAGGCACCGATCCTGGTCCGCAACAGCCTGGTGAACCATTTCAGCCAGGTCAAAGGCGACGCCGTGGCTCCGGGCACGATGTCCACCCTGCGCGGATCGGGGCTGGCCTCCGCTCCCGTGGCCGCCCCCGCTGCCGCCCCGCTGCCTACCAACGTCAACGAAACCCGCGTCCTGATCGGCGGCGTGGAAGCGCCCCTCTACTTCGTCAGTGACGATCAGGTGCGCGCGCAGATCCCCGTCGAGCTCACCCCCAATCGGCAGTATCAGGTCCTGGTGAGCGCCAACGGCGCGTTGACCTTGCCCGACACCATCACCCTGACCGACGCCCAGCCCGGCCTCCAGACCGGCGACACCGGAACCATGGCCGTGGCGCAGCACGCCGACGGCAGTCCCGTCGATCCGTCCGCCCCGGCAGCCCGCGGCGAAGAGATCTCGCTGTTTGTGGTCGGTATGGGGCTCACCGATCCCCCCGTCCCCAGCGGCGCCGCGCCGGCCGATGGAGCGCTGGCCAAGCCCCTCGTTCAGCCCTCGGCGACCATCGACGGCCAGCCCGCCGAGGTCGTGCTCGCCACCCTGATGCCGGGTTCGGTCGGGCTCTATCAGCTTCGCCTGAGAGTTCCGGTGGAGGCCGGACCGGGTGACCTGCCTGTCGTCGTCACTCAGGGATCGGCCCAGAGTAATTCCGGCCTGTTGCCCGTCCGGTAGCGGTCCGACCCGCCCGTCCGCTAGACGACCTTCGCGTCTTTCAGCAGCGCCCCCGGGTCCTTGATGCCGACTCCCGGACCCGACGGGACGCTCATCATCCCGTTCTTTACCGTAATCGGCGGATCGAACCACTCGCCGTACTTCTCCATACCCAGCTTGTATTCCTGATATTTGCCGATATCCGGAACGATGCTGGCGAAATGCAGCATGTACACGAATCCGAAGCCGCCCGAAATGTGGACCGTCGTCGGCATCTTGGCCAGCTCCGCCATCCGCGCCACCTTCAGCGAGCGGATCATACCGCCGTAGTAGAACAGGTCCGGCTGCACGATGTCGCACACCCGGTTCCGGATGCACCAGCGGAATCGCCACTCGCTGTATTCCTGCTCCCCCAGCGCGACCGGAATCGATAGCGAGTCGCGCACCTTCTTCGTGTCCTCGAGCGCGTCGAATTCGCAGGGCTCTTCGTAATAAACGTAACCGTTCTCCTCGAGCAGCTTGCCCACCGGGATGGCGTGCGCGGGATCGTAGCTGGAGTTCGCGTCGCCGTGCAGATCGAACTCGTCGCCGAAGGTTTTCCGGACCAGCGGAATCAAAGTTTCCGTGCGCCCCGGCATGGCGTCCGCATTGCGGCTCATCCGTCCTCCCAGACGGAACTTCAGCGCCTTCGCGCGGGACTTCTCGACCAGCGATTGCAGGTACTCGATCTCCTGCGGCGGCGTGCTGTCCCGCCGCCCGCTGGCGACGTAAACCGCGATCTCCTTGCGCCGCACGTCTCCCAGCAGCTGGCCGATCGATTTGCCCGCAATCCGCCCCAGCATGTCCAGGATCGCCATCTCCGCCCACGCCAGCGGGCTCCACAAGGCGATGCCGTAGAGCTTGTAGTTGTCGCCGTGCCGGTACACTTCCCACAGCAGGTTGTCCAGATCGCGGGCGTCTTTCTTCAGCAGCGCCGGGACCAGCAGGTTCTTGAACACGCGATCGAAGTAGTCCGCCCGGGGCGGATTGCACACCGAGATGCCCTCCGCGCCGTCGGTCGAGCGGACGCGCGCGAAGTATTCCTTGCCCGCCCGCAGCAGATCGATCGACTCAATGATCACCGGCGTCTTGAGCCCGTCGCGCTTCAGGACCGGTTTCGCCGCGGCGCGCGCCAGATCGTCCATCGATGGTCCTGAATGCGGCTTTGCCGCGTAGCGTTGCCGGGCGGCCGACGCCGGGCGGACAGCCGCGCCGATCGCGCCGGTAGTAATTTGACGGCGGGTGAGTTGCATGTATGCTCCTCGGTAGATAATATCAACCCCGGCGCCCCCTCGTTCTCCCGTCTCCACTATCCACCCGTCTCAGCAACCCAGCCGTCTCGCCAATCCCCGGCCCGCGCAGCCCTCCTCCCGACGCCCGCCCAAGCCCCTGAAAGCCCTTGCGACCGCGTTGTACACTGGTGAGGATGAGTGAGCCGGAAGAAACGAAAGTCGGGGAATCGTTAGGACGCCACGGCCTTCCTCCCGCGACTTTCGATTTTCTCATCCTGTCCCTGCGCGCCCAGGCCGAGATGCAGCTCGGCTTGTTCCATTTCGGGGATGAGGCGGACAAATCCGAGCCCGACTTCGATATGGCCCGCCATAGCATCGACATGATGAACGTACTGCTAGAAAAGACCAGGGGCAACCTCTCTCTCGACGAGCAGCGTCTGCTCGAAAACTC
>DATJFH010000205.1:0-11082 GCA_035495815.1 Bryobacteraceae bacterium | reverse complement strand
ATGGCCTTGTGCCGATACTGCGGAACCGGGAACGGCTCCTGCCAGACGAAGACCTGCGCCACCGCATATTGCGCGCGGTTCACGGCTTAGGGCAACTGGAAAGCGTTGCCGGTGACGGCGTGGTTGTAGTGGAGCATGGCTGCGCCGGCAATGCACAGAACCAGAGTTGCCGGAGCAAGGACCGTCCATCGGCGCGGCGCTCGAACCAGCCACCATGCCAATAGGCCGGCGACGGGCACCGCCAGCGCCAGTCCTTCAAACGGCCGGGTGTTGGCAAGGATGGCAACACCGGCTCCGAGCAATAGGGAATTCCGCCATCCGCCCTTTCGCATCAGGCGCGGCAGGGCTCCCAGGACCAGCGCTCCTCCGAACGCGGCCACCGGACCACCCCAGTAGCTTTCGATCCAGTAGCTGAAAGTGGCGATCCGCATGACCGCAATCAGGCCCCCCAGCAGCGCCCAACCGGGCGGCAGCCAGGCCTGCAGCATCCAGCAAATGGCTGCGCACATCGCCGCCATACTGATCCACACGCCGAACCAGGGATGGCCGAAAATAATTTGGCCCGCGGCCAGTGTTAATGCCTGACCTGGTTGGTACATCGACATGTAGGTCGGTTTCTGAAGAATATGAAAGCTTTCGAAATGTTCCCACATCGGGTGCGTCGGATTTGTCAGCCGGGCGTGGGCAAAGGTGTCGGCTCCCAGCAAGTAGCTGAACTCGTCGTACTGCTGCGGCCGCGGAATTCCCTCGAACAGCCGTGGCACGCCTCCGGCGATCAATGCTGTCAGACCCACCACCAGCATCGCGCGAGTCTTCTGGCGTGCCAGCCGCCCGAACCAGCGCTCGATTTGTCCCAAGCTCCCTCTGCCCCCACCGCGCCGGGCGACCGCTGCCATGATTGCCAACACCACCAGCCCGAATTCAAGAAGGAGAAGTGTGGTCAATGATTCACTCTCAGGCGACCATGGATTCGGCGGCGTCTCGGCTCGAGAGCCGGCGCTGCAGGGACAAACACCAGTGTGACGACCGCGATCAGGCTCCGCCCCGAGTGTTTCTATCGGTCGGATTCGGGCGCGGGAATAGGGGAATGGAGAACGACTTCCGGATCGAAAGGACTCCGTGGGCGCGGTCGCCCGCCCACCCCGGACCGAATTCCTGCCGGATCTATCGGTCGAATCCAGGCGCGAGAATAGAGCTATGGATAACCAGCAGCGGATCGAACGCGACTCCATGGGCCCCGTCACCCTGCCCGCCGGAGCCCTGTACGGCCCTCAGACCCAGCGCGCTGTTCAAAACTTTGCCGTCAGCGGCCTGCGCTTCCCGCGCTCCTTCATACGCGCCCTGGGACTGATCAAAGCAGCCGCCGCCAGAGTCAATGGCGAATCCGGGGACCTGCCCGCCGATACCGCCGCCGCTGTCGAAGCGGCTGCCCTCCAGGTCATGCAGGGAGATTTCGACTCCCAGTTCGTCCTGGACATCTTCCAGACCGGCAGCGGCACCTCCACCAACATGAACGCCAACGAGGTGATCGGCCGGCTGGCCGGAGCGCACCCCAACGACCACGTCAATCGCGGCCAGTCCAGTAACGACGTCATCCCCTCCGCCATCCATATCGCTGCTGCCGAAACGGCGCATCAACGCCTCCTCCCGGCCATGCAGCGGCTGCGTCGCGCCCTCGAAGCGAAAGCGGCCGGCTTCCACGGCATCGTCAAGATCGGACGCACCCACCTGCAGGACGCCGTCCCCATGCGGCTGGGCCAGGAGTTCGGCGGTTATGCCCGCCAGGTGGAATTGTCCGAGGCCAGGGTCGAGGCGGCGCTCCAGGGAATTTACGAGCTGCCCCTCGGCGGCTCCGCCGTCGGCACCGGACTCAACTCGCCCCCCGGGTTCGCCCCGTCCGTGATCCGTCAGATCTCCCTCCGTACCGGACTGCCCTTCGTCGAAGCCCGGAATCACTTCGAAGCCCAGGCGGCCCGCGACGCGGTTGCGTTTCTGAGCGGCGCCCTGCGCGCCTACGCCATAGCCCTCACCAAGATCGCCAACGATGTCCGCTGGCTCGGTTCGGGCCCGCGCTGCGGATTGGGAGAATTGAAGCTGCCGGAGCTCCAGCCCGGGTCCAGCATCATGCCCGGCAAGGTGAATCCCGTGATCGCCGAAAGCGTGCTCATGGTCTGCGCGCAGGTGATCGGTTATGACGCCGCCATCGCCTGGTGCGCCGCCGCCGGCAATTTCGAGTTGAACGTCATGATGCCGGTGATGGCCTATGACCTGCTCCACTCGGAAGAATTGCTCGCCGCCGCGTCCCTCAACTTTGCCGAACGCCTGGTGGACGGACTCGAGGCCGACAGGGAACGCATCGGCGCCCTGGTCGAAGGCTCGCTGGCGAATGCCACGGCCCTCGCGCCTCTCATCGGATACGACAAAGCGGCCGCCATCGTGAAGGAGGCCTACCGGTCGCGCCGAACCGTGAGAGAAGTGGCCCGTGAGGCGAGCGGCCTGACGGAAGCGCAGCTGGCCGAAGCCCTGGATCCCGCGCGGCAGGCCGGAACCTAGCAGCCGCGGCCCCGTTCACGCCACAATCCCGGCGCCCAACACGTTGAAACCACGCCCCCACCGCCCCCCATCGGCGCCAAAACCCTTGACACCGCCCGTCATGCTGAATTAGGAGGCTGACTCATGTCATCCGCGCTCGTTCAACAGAATTCATCAGATTCGACATTGATTCTCTCGCCCACCCAGGCGCAGGTCGCCGCCGCCCTGGCCCGCGGCCAAACCATTACCGCCGCCGCCCAACAGGCCGGCATTCACCGGACCACCGTCCATCACTGGTTGCGGAACGACCCGCGCTTCGAAGCCGCCGTCCATTCCGCCCGCCGCGAGTACGCCCAGACCGTGAACGACGACCTGCTCGAATTGACCGCCCGCGCCCTCCTGACCTTGCGCCGGCTCCTCGACGACCCCACCACCGCCCCCGCCCTCCAGTTGAAGGCCGCCCTCGAGATCTTGAAACGCAGCTCCGGATGGTCTCGCCCCGAACCCGCCGATCCCACGGTCGAGCCGGAAATCGCCGCCGCCGAACCGCTTCCCGCCTCCGTTCCCCGCAACGCCCCGTGCCCCTGCGGCTCCGGAATCAAATACAAGCGATGCTGCTCCGCCCCACGCCCCAGCCTCGTGCCGTCCCGCCCGAACAAAACTGCCGATGACTAGCAGCCCGACCCCCGAAATCTTCGAGCGCCCCTGGTTGCTCCCCGCCGCCGGGTCTTCCGCGCCCGCCGCGGCTGACATGCTCCGCCTTGCTCGGATAATTCCCCGTGGAACGGCCACTCCCGGCCGCCCCTGCCGCGACCTCCGGATTGGGTTCGCTCGTCTGCTCGGCCGGCGCCGCCCCGGCCTTCGGGAATCATAAATGATATTTCCGCTTCACCGTCTTCCAGTCCATCCGGTTCCACCACAGGTCGCGCGTGGGACCCGGCGCCATTTCGCCGCCGCCCCCGCCCCGCCGGAGGCTGGTGGCATTCGTCTGCTTCTGCGTTCGCGAGTAGAATTTCAGGAACTCCTCGGCCAGCTCCAGCCGCACGGCTTGGAACGCCGGATCGTCGTAGCGGTTGTGCATCTCCCAGGGGTCGGTCGAATGATCGTACAGCTCGTTGTTCTTCCCGCCCGGATCGTAGATCATCCGGTAGCGCCGCGTCCGGATCGAGTTCCTGTCTTCCGCTTCCCCGAAAGCCGCCGTCCGCGCCCACTGCCCCTCGCCGGGCCGGCACAGCGGCAGCACGCTCGAGCCCTGCACCGTCTCCGGAATCGTCACCCCGGCGAATTCGCAAGCCGTGGGAAAGATGTCGATCTGCTGCACCAGCTCCTCCCGCGCCCGTCCCCCTTCAAAGCCCGGGCCCGCCACGATGAACGGAATACGGTGGATCGCTTCGTACATCCCCAGATTCTTGTGGAAGAACCCGTGCTCCCCCGAGAAGTCGCCGTGATCGGCGGTGAAGATCACCAGCGTGGTCCCGGTCAGATTCTGAGCGTCCAGCTCCGCCAGAATGCGCCCCACGCTCTCGTCCACCAGCGTGATCAGGCCGAAGTACATGGCCATGATCGCCTGCAGCTTCGTCTGGTCCTGCGGATGGTAGGGGTATCCCGACCGCTTGGCCGCCGCCGTCTGCTCGGCCGGCTTGCCCGCCAGCGTGTCGTTGACGCTCGGCGGCAGCTTCACCTCGGAGGGCTTGTACATCGTGTCGTACGGCGCCGGCGGTGTGATCGGCGCGTGCGGCCGCTGGAAGCTGGCGAAGGCGAAGAACGGCCGGTTGCGGTCGCGCTTCCGCAGGAACTCGATCGTCGAGTCCGCCGTCCAGGCTTCGAGCGAAAGCTCCGCCGGCAGCCGCGACCGCGCGGGCGCGTTCTGCCCCAGCTCGCCGCCCAGCACGTCGTCGCCGTCGTTCTCCAGTCCCTTCTCCACCAGCATGCGGAAGTAATCGTTCTTCAGCGGATTCTCGGGCGGCGTATCGATGCGGTCGCACAGCCGGATGAAATCGAATTCCTGCGCCACTTTCTTGTAGCCGTAGTGCGCCTTGCCGATCATCGCCGTCTGGTATCCGTGCTGGCGAAGATAGCTGGTCATCCATACCGGCCTGCCCGGATGCTCGCCGCTGTTGCCGAAGTAGCCGTGCGAGTGAACGTACTGCCCGGTGATCATCGAAACGCGCGACGGCGCGCAGATCATGTTGTTCGCATAGGCGTGCGTGAAGCGCGCCCCCCGCGCCGCCAGCTTGTCCAGGTTCGGAGTGCGCACCAGCGTGTCCCCGTAGCAGCCCAGGTTGCGCGCATTGTGCTGGTCGTCGGTGATCAGCAGGATGTTGGGACGCCCGGCCGCCTGCGCCGCCAGAGCCGCCCGCGACGTCAGAGCCGCCTGTGCCGCCAGAGCCGCCGGCGACGCCATAGCCGCCCGCGACGCCAGCACCGCCGGCGACGCCAGAAATTCTCGACGTGTGGTTTTCATGGATTCGCTTCCCGCCTTGTTGTATTTTAGTGACACGATGAGACACTTTCTTGCGCTGGCGATCGCCGCCCCGCTGATGGCCGGCTCCGTTCAGGTCTACGTGGCCAACAGCGCCGGTGACGACGTCACCGTTATCGATACCGCCGCCAACCGCGTGTCGGCCACCTTCAAGGTCTCGAACAACCCTCACGGCATCGTGCCCTCGCCGGACAAGAGCCGCTTCTACGTCAGCAGCGAGACCGGGAACGTGCTGGATATCGTGGAGCGCAAGAGTTCGAAGGTCATCCGCCGCGTCCCCATCGGCCGCCGGCCGAACAACGTCGCCATCACGCCGGACGGCCGCTACGTCTACATCTGCATTCGCGAAGAGAGCTGGGTGGACGTCGTGGATACGGCCTCCATGGAGAAGGTGAAGAGCGTTCCCGTCGGCCGCAATCCGCACAACGTCTATATGTCGCCGGAAGGCCGCTGGATGATCGCAACCTCCATGGGAGAGAACAAGCTGACCGCCATCGACATCGCCGCCATGAAGCCGGCGTTCGAGATTCCGGTGGGCGGAATTCCCCGGCCGGTGGCCATCGAAGCCGGCCCGGACAACGTTCCCAGGCGGCTCTTCGTCCAGCTTTCGGATCTGCATGGCTTCGCCGTCGTCGATTTCGCCGCCCGGAAAGTAGTCGACAAAATCACCCTGCCCGACGGCCCGCCCGGCGCCGTGCCCCTGATCCCCCGCACGTTCTCGCACGGCATCGGAATCGCGCCGGACCGCAAGACGCTGTGGGTGACCAGCCTGCTCGACAACTCCGTCTCCGTCTTCTCCATGCCCGGCCTGAAGCGGCTGGCCACGGTCCACGTCGGCAAGGGCCCCGACTGGCTGACCTTCACCCCCGACAGCCAGCGGTGCTATGTTTCGAACGCCGGCTCGGACTCGGTGTCCGTGCTCGACGTGGCCTCGATGAAGGAGCTGACCAGGATCGCGGTCGGCAAAGTCCCCAAGCGCATCATCGCCGTCGAGCTGCCGTAAGCGCCCCGCTCCGGCGTGCTATTGAATGTCCGTCTCCACCAGGAAGTTGGTCCACTCCGCGGTCCAGTCTTCCTCCCCGATCCCGCCGAGGAACTGCGCGCTCTGGTCGAAGAAGCCGTCGTCGGGAGGCGCGATCCAGCCCGCGCGGTACAGAGGACTGCCGAACAGCCCCGCGAAATCCGGATCGCTGTACTCGAACGGCCGGGCGATCAGCGGGTCGGCGACCACGAAGTTCTTCCCCGCCCCGTTCCCCTTCTGGCCCCGCGCATAGGCCAGATTGTATGCCGCGGGAATCTGCCCCGCCATGTCGTTGGCGCCCTTGGCGCCGGTGTTGTTGTTCCAGCATAGAACGCCGTTCATGGTGAGGTTGCCCGCATCGGCCTGCGACTGCGTGGCCGTGTCGTTGATGTCCATGCACGGGCTGTAGAAATTCTGAACCACGATGTTGTTGAACGACCCGCGGCTGCCGCGCCGCACGAAAATCCCCGGTGAGTTCGACGCCTCGTCCCAGGCAGGCACGCCGGGACCGAGATAAGTGATGTTGAAGAAGGTTGGATTCGAGTACGGAGTGGCCGCCGCGTCGTATTCGCTGTTGTCCCCTTCGACGCCCTTGTTGCCGGGCTGGTCCGGGCTCTGGTACATCAGCCCGTACTGCACACGGCCCGTATAACCGAGCTGGTAGTCCGTGAAGTCGTCGGCGCAGAGGCCGCCCACCAGGTACTTGGCGTCCATCGTGCCGCCGAACCATTCGAAGCAGTCGTCTTTCCCGTAAATCGCCTGAAGATGCTCGGCGGTGGTCCCCTTGCCGCATCCGCCCCAGGTGAACGAGTTCAGCTCGTTGTCCGGAGAGAGAATCGTGCCGGCGTACTCCACCCGCACGTACTTCAGCGATCCGCAATTGTGATTCGGGTCCGCGCCCCCGTACACGCTGTCCGCATTGCCCACCAGCCCTTCGATGTAGAACGTGCCCGGGGCGTTCTTGCAGCCTTCCGCCGAACCGGCGCAGGTGGCCCCCGTGGTGATGTTCCCGCCCACGTTGATGGGCGCCTTGCCCAGCATCACCAGCCCTCCCCAGTCTCCCCGGCTGCGCTGGCCGAACGGCAGCGAACTGGTCATGACAATGGGACGGGACTTGGTTCCGTTCGCCGCGATCTTCCCGTTCTGCGTGATGATCAGCGCCGACGGCGGAGTCGTCCCCGGCTGCCCGATCACGAATGTCCCGGGCTCGATGGCCAGCGTCGCGTTGTTCTTCACGTACACGATGCCTTTGATGTCCCACTCGGTGTCGTTGGTCAGCGTGCGGTCGGCCGTGATTTCCCCGGAGAGGGTGACCGCTTCCTTCACCACGCCGATCTTCATGTAGGAGCTCTTGAGCACGTGCGTTCCCGTCTTGTCCCGCAACTGCACGGCGATCGTATGCATGCCCGGCTCCGGCGGGATGGTGAGCGCCGGAAACTTCCCGCCCGCCCCGATCAGCACCGACCCGGTCAGGCTCGTGAGCGGAGCCGGTTGAAATCCGGCCGCCAGCGTGCCCCCGCTCATGTCCGTCGGTTCTTCCCCGCCCGGGAAGTACCACTTCCTGCCGGTCTGATTGTTCTGCCGGTAGACGAATACCGTGTACGGGTACTCGTCTCCATGGGTCTTGACCGTCCAGCGCAGCGTCAGGCTCTGGCCCGCCTGATAGACATACTTGTCGCTCCAGATCCACATCGACACCTGCGGACGAGTCCCGTCGATGATGGCTGCGGTCTTGCCGCCCGGAGCGGCCAGGCAGGCGGCCGCCAGCCCGCCCAGAGTCAGAAACAGTGATACTCGCATGTTCTCTCCTTGCGCAGTGGTTGCTTTTAGAAAAATGAGTAACTCAGGCCGGCCTGGAAGGTCCGGCCCTGCCGGTATTCACGCTGCAGGAAGGGTCCCTGCGTCCAGCGATAGTCGTTGTCGCCCAGGTTCTCGGCTTCGAAGCGCAGGCTCCATTTGCTCTTCTCGCCGATCGTGTACTGGTAGACGAAGTCCAGCGAGGTGTTGGCCTCCTGATAGATGTCCGGCACGCGAAACGTGCCCACGTCGGACAGGCGCCGCGAGACGTAGTTGGCGTAGAATCTGGCGTCGCTGCGCCACCGGGGACGCTGCCATTCCAGAATCGTGTTCAGGATGTAACGCGACTGCCCCAGCAGCGGGCGGGATTGCGAGGTCACGATGGTGGCGTCCTCGGGCCTGATCGTGATGCTCGAATCGACGAAGGTGAAGTTCGCCGACACGCCGAATTCCCGGAGACGGGGCAGGAGGCTTCCGAGCGACCGCCGGAATTCGAGCTCGATGCCCATGTTCCGCGCGCCCTTCGCGTTGACGAACGTCTGGCGCAGATCGTTCGAGGGCACGATCGTCTGCTCGATCGGATCGTGGAACGTCTTGCCGAAAAAGCTGGCCGCCACCAGTTGCTTGCCGCCCGGAAACCACTCCCACCGGGCGTCGTAGTTGTCGATGGTCGCCCGCTTCAAATCCGGATTGCCCGCGGTCACGAAGCCGCCCAGGACGTTGTTGAAATCGAACGGAGACAGCTCCCGGAAATCCGGCCGCGAAACCGTGCGGCTGTAAGAGACCCGAAGGTTTTGTCTGGCCGACAGCGAATAGATCACGTTGACCGCCGGAGCGGGGTCCCTGTTCTGCAGCCCCGCCCGCGCCGGCCTGGCGTTGGGCACGCGGTTGTCGTAGGTGGTCACGATCTGCCCGGCGTCTTCGATGCGCAGCCCGCCTTCCACGCGCCAGCGGCGGCCGAAACTGACGTCGGCCAGCGCATAGCCGGCGAAGATGTTCATCTCCGCCGCGTAGCTGTCGGTGGCCCGGGTGAATTCGGTGATCTGGAAGCCGCTCGGCCGGATGTTCTCCGGCGCGAAAAGAAGATTGCCCGGCGCGAACAGATCGACCGTGGTTCTCTGTTGGAGCGAATAGAGGAACCGCCGCGCCGAGAAGTCCCGCCGCCGGACCGTGACCCGGACCCCCGTCTTGAAGATGCCCGTCACCGGACCTTTGAAAAACGGAATGCTGTAGTCCGCCTGGGGCTCGTAGATGCGGTCGCCCAGCTCGGAGAAAAAGCGGACCCCCGACGACCCCGAGGCGGAGAAGATGTAGCGGCCGTCGGGCAGCAGATTGCGAATCACGTCGCGCAGGTCCGGCTCGTTCCGGCGCGAATCGGAGTAGTTGAATTGCCAGTGAATGAGGCTGTTGCGCCAGCCCGGAAACGAGTGGTCGCCTTCGAGACCGGTCGAGAACAGGGACCGCTGAATGTAGCGCAGCCGCTCGGCCGAAATATCGGAGTCCGAGCCCCCGTTGTGGCCGCTGAACTCTCGAGCCGACTTTTCCGCGTCGTGGGTCAGCGTATTCCGGAAGATCACCTTGTGATTGGGCGACAGCCGTACAGCCGCGTTGAACACTGCGCCCAGCCTGGCCGACTCGGTGTACTCCCGGTAGTCGGGGTAGTCGGTGAAAATGATCGGAGCGCCCGCGCCCTGGCGGATATAGCGCTGCAGCTCGCTTTGCAGCTGAGGCTTGTTCGAAAACGTGATCGCGCCCACCAGGCCGAAGCGGCCGAACGTGCCGCCTCCCGCCGCCGACCAGTCGAAAGCGGGCCGCGCCGTCCCGTCCTGCGTGGCCTGCCAGTTGTCCGGGAAGGCCCGGCCGAAATCCTGGAGCTGCCGCGGGCTGAACTGGCCGGCGAATAATCTGGCGTTCTTCGGAATGATCGCCGGTAAGCCCCGCGCGCCCGACCCGAACCCCAGAAAGTCTCCGCTCCCGCCCGGATAGGTCTGGAACTTGTCGAACGTGGTGAGGGTGTTGAATCCGCTTTGGAACGAGACGTTGAAGCCTTTCTGCGTGGGGAACTCCACCGTCTGCAGCTGCACCACTCCGCCCGAGAACTCGGCCGGCAGGTCGGGCGAGTAGGTTTTGAGGATCCTGATATTCTCGATCATGCCCGCCGGAAACAGATCGAGCGGCACCACCCGCTTTTCCGGCTCGGTGGTGGGGATCACGGCGCCGTTGAGCTGCGTGGAGCTGTAGCGTTCGCCGAGCCCCCGTACGTAAACGAATCCGTCGCCGACGACGCTCACCCCGGTGACTTTTTCCAGCGCGCCGGCGGCGTTCGACGATGTTCCGGACGCCAGTTCATTGCGGCTGATGCTGTCGCTCACCACGGCGGCCAGTTTGCGCTCGTTGAGCATCGCCCCTGCCGTCGCTTCGAGCGCGCCGACCTTTTCCGCCACGTCCACACGGGTCACGACGGAGAGGTTGGCCAGCACGGTACTGGCCTCGGTCGCCTCGCCGGCCCTGACGGCGACGTCCGTCAGCTCGACCGGCGCGTAGTTCGACGTCCGGAACCGGAGCGTGTAGTTTCCTGGCGACATGGCGAGGGTGAACCCGCCGTCGGGGCCGGTGATGTTGCGATCGTCGGAGTGGCCGTCAACGGCAATGGCGACCCCAGCCAGGGGCCTGCCGGTCTGGCTGTCGAGCACGCTTCCGCGGATCGTGCCGGTAGTCTGGGCGCGGGCGCCTGCGGCAAGAAAAAGGGCGAGCGCCGCCCTGGAAGTGTTGTTCCACAAAAGAGCCTCCTGTCCGTTTTTTAAACGGGAGCATTGATCTCGGGGGAGGCTCAACTTCCGTCAAAGAGATTATTGCCGTCCAATGCTTCAAAACGATTACGACTGGATGAAATGTTCGCGAAGCGTAGGAGAGGTGGCTCGGGCGGGGACGGGCTCTTCGATGAGCGGGGGGCGAACTTTTGCCGAGGCTTTCATGCCCGGCAGCAGACCTCTGTCGCCTGCGGACTTCGGGCCGTAGCGCCAGGGGATCACGCCGCGGCAGCGCATGCCACCGCGGCGGTCACTCTTCAACGGGACTCAAAACTGATCGCCGACATCCTTGGCCACGGCTCTGGCTTCGAGGTGCACCAGGCCGGCGTTGCCGCCCTTGGGCGCGATCACCGCCAGCACGCCCTTGGTCCCGGCGGAATAAAGAAAGATCTGTCCCTCGGCGCCGGTCACGCTGATTTCCACCAGCGCGCCCACGCTCA
>DATJFH010000204.1:0-54169 GCA_035495815.1 Bryobacteraceae bacterium | reverse complement strand
GTTCGGAAGCCCAACGCGTATCGAGTAGAAGTTCGCGATTCCGGCTCGGGTTTCCGTGAGGTGAAAGCCGGCATCAGCCGCGATTCTCGAATATCCTCTTCGACGCCGGCCCCGGGTGGCCCTGTACGCGCCGGGCTTGGGCTGGCGATCTGCCGCCAGATTATCTCCGCTCACAAAGGTCGGGTCATAACAGAATCCGGACCGCGCGGCGCAACCCTGAGTTTCCTGCTTCCGTTCGTCCAGAAGAAGGCAGTCCGACCCGTTCCGGTCGGCGCAACACGCCAACATTCTGTAGTGGCGGCCCGAGGGTAGACGTCGAATGACTCCCCCCCCCCCGGGAACCATCCTGGTTGCGGATGATGATTTCGAAGTCCGTGATTATTTTCAGGCCGCGCTCCAATCGCAGGGTTTCCTCGTCCAGCTTGCCGAGGACGGAGAGGAGGCATTGCGACAGTTGGAACACCCCGCCACGCCTCCGTCCCTAGTCTTGCTTGACGTGATGCTCCCAGGAAGGGACGGAGTCGAAACCCTGAAGGAAATTCGGCGCACGCATGTCGATCTGCCGGTAATTCTGATTTCGAGCGCGGATTCCTGGCCGTACGTAGTCTCCGAGCTTGGCGACTCGCCGGCTCCCATGCTCGAGAAGCCGGTTCCACACTATCTGCTGATACAGGCCGTCTGGGAAGCGCTGGAGAGTGGCGGCGCAGTCATACCCCGTCTGCCCTTGGTGATGAGCGCTCCGGCGCCCCGGCGAGCGGCAGTGATGCATGGGTCGCGAATGCGACAGATCGAGAACGTGGTTAAGCAGCTGGCCTCTTTCGACGTTCCGGTATTGGTGGTTGGCGAAACCGGCGTGGGCAAAGAGGTGATCGCCCGGCGGATTCACGCGCAATCGAGACGTTCCACCAAGCCATTCCTGAAGCTGAATTGCGCGGCGCTGCCGTCCGAGCTTGTGGAAAGCGAGCTGTTCGGATACCAGCGTGGCGCGTTTACGGGAGCTTTTCGCGACACTCCCGGGAAATTCGAGCAGGCTCAGGGCGGCACTATCATGCTGGACGAAATCGGAGACATGGACGTCCGGCTCCAGGCCAAGCTCCTGCAAGTATTGCAGGATGGCGAGTTCCAGCGGCTGGGAAGCAGGGAAACGGTCAGAGTGGATGTGAGAGTGATGGCCGCGACGCATCGCGACCTGAGAAAGGCGATTCGTGCGGGGAGCTTCCGTGAGGATCTGTTTTACCGGCTCAATATCATGTCCATTGAGATTCCGCCGTTACGCGATCGCAAAGACGAGATCGCATCGCTGGCGGATCACTTCCTGCGGAAACACGCGGAGCATGGGAATCCGATTCCGCAAATCACACCGGATCTGCGGCAGTCGTTGCTCGAGCACCGCTGGCCCGGTAACGTCCGGGAACTCGAGAACCTCATGCGAAAGTACCTGGTAGTGCAGCGGGATCATCTCTTGATTGAGGAGCTGAAATCCCTGGCTACCATCGAGGCAACCGATGAACCCGAAGAAGGTAGGTCGATTTTCAACGCCGCTAAAAGACAGGCGGGGCTGGAAGCGGCCGTCTCGGCGCTTGAGGCGACTCGATGGAACAGAAAGGAAGCCGCAGGTCTTCTTAAAATGGATTATAAGACCTTCCTGTACCACATGAAAAAACTCGGTATCTCCGGCAAGAAAACCTTGGGGGAGTAGGTTGTTCGTGTGAAATATTTCTGCCGCCTCAGCAGAATCTGTGAGTGGATTCTGGTCGTCCCGAGTTTGTGATAGAGGGCGGTTCCATGGCTTTCATAGGTATGAAAGCAGTAGGAGCGTGGTGCCCCTCGAATTTGGGCCTCCTCCTTCAGCGTCTGCAAATCCCGATCAGCTTGCACAAATGCCTGGCAACCACCAACATCACAGAGAGGCCGCATAGCGGCGTCCGTCACCGGACCGAAAATGTCAGCCGCTGGCGCGACAGCAAAATGGTCAAACGCTGGGTGGCCTCAGCCTGGCTGCTCACCGAGAAGCACTTTTCCGCATCGATGGCCAAGAACATCTGTGGAGTCTGGCCGCCATCCTCGGCAGGGAAACCAATTCCGCAAAACAGGGGAAGGTAGCCTAAGATGAACTCAGGCGCCTACCTAACCTCAACTACGATCGGGACGCCCTCGCGCCAGATCTTTCGAATAGCTGTCGGCGAAGCTCGTCCTTTCCCGATTCTCTGGTCAAGCAAGCGAAAAAGCTGACGCGCGACATCGCCGCCGGGAATGTCGCTGCCAGATCCGCAGCTGTCGCTGGTGGGAGAATATGGGTTTCCGGGCTGGCAGGACCTGATGGAAGAAGCAAAGCTAGGACTCGGCAAAGAACTCGAGTGGGCGGTCTCCGAAGCCCGCCGCCGCATCCACGACAATGACGTCGAAGGTCTTCGGCAGCTTCTGGCCGAATACCCGGCGCTATTGTCATGGAGGGCAGATGAAAACGACGACGGGCTGCTCGGTATGGCCACCAGTTCTTATGGCGACAGCCTCGACCCCTTCCGCGAGCAGCACTTCACGCGCGCGGCATGCGCCGAACTTCTGATCGATGCCGGCGCGGTGATCGCGCCAGGAGTATGCGACGGCCTGGTGGCTTCGCGCGCCAAAGGGTTGCTCGATCTGTTCCACCGCAAAGGGCTCCTTCCCCGATCGCTCGAGTTCTTTGCGGCGCTGGGCGACCTCGACGGCGTTCGTACCTGTGTCGATACGAAGGCCGACGGTCCCGCCGCGGTGAACCGCGCGTTCCTGTGCGCCTGCGCTTTTCAGCGCGCAACCGCGGCGGCGCTGCTGCTCGATCGTTCCATCGCGCTTGACGCGGGGCTGGGAAGCGCGATCGAAAATGGACCGGGACGTTCCGCATTTGTCCAATACGTCCTCGACAACAGTCCCAACCTCCGCGACCCCGACCCGCCCGGGCTCTGGCAGGCTTTCGTCATGCGACAGGCCCTGCGCGCGCTGGACGACGGCGACCTGACATCCTTTGCCGGCCTATTACGTCGGGAAGCATGGTTGCTGTCGGACGACTACGTGAAATTCCAGGTCGTTCTGATCGAAGGGACGGCGGCAGCGCTGAACGATCGCGCAGCGTTCCTTAAAGCGCTTCTTGATCTCGATCCGGCCGTGCTGCGCAGCCCCGTGCCGCCGCCAGCCGCCTTCCCCGGAGGCGGAGCCATTGAACACGCGTTCACCTATGCGCAGACCCATCTGCTTCCGATGCTGCTACGCATCTGGCCCATGCCCGACGATCTGCCGCACGCAGCCGGGAATGGGGACTTCGCACGCGTGAGAAGCTGGTTCGACGTGGAGGGCAAGCCTGCGCTGGGCGACCTGGCGAATCATTTTCCCGCCAACAATGCGCACTACCGCAGGGACTTGCAAGCCTGGATCGGCCGCGAACCCGCCGGGCAGCAGGTCCTCGACACCGCACTCGCCTGGGCTGTCCTCAACCACCATTTCGAGATCGCCGACTTTCTTCTCGGGCACGGCGCCGATATCAACACGAACTGGAGCTCCCATGAGCCCGCCAGCATTCTGCACGAGCTGGTGTGGCACAAGGATTACGAAGCCATGCAATTCCTCATCGATCGCGGTATCGACATGACGATCGTCGATTATCGCTGGGGTGGAACGGCGCGGGGTTGGGCATATTACGCCGCGAAAGACGAAACCATGGCTCAATGGCTGGCCAAGGCGCAACAACGGCGCGAGCAGGCATCGCCCGGAGAGTGATCACGCCGGTATGCGCCTGCTTGCGATTCAATCCGCGTGACGAACACCATGTTTCAGTCCTGAAGCAGCGGTTTGTGAGAATGGCAGACTCACCGAAAGGACCGCGTTGTGGGGAATGCCCAGCCGGAATCCGGCGCCGGACCAGTGGTCCGGCAGACTCTCCGGGGCGGCGCCGTTCCCCGGCCTTGCGCGGTAGAATTCCCGGCAGAGTCCGGACTGTCAGGCAGTGGGCCGCTGGAAGGAGTGAATGACCGGAGAGTTCGGCGATGGATGCTGTTTCGTACAGATGGAGCGCCGCAGGACGCGAGTATCTGCTCCAACTTGTCCGCGTGGCTGGAACCAACGGCGATGGTTACTCATTTGGAGAGTCCACGGGCGGGCTCCAGGTCGATGTGCCGGAGTTTTTCATCGCAACAGCGCCAGTCACGCAGGCGCTCTGGTTGCATGTAATGGGAGACAAGAATCCTGCCTTGAATCAGGGGCTGAACCTACCAGTCGAGAACGTTTCCTGGGACGATATCACGGGTCCCGGAGGCTTTCTGGAACGTATCAACCAGAGCACAATTCGCCCGGTGCTTTCGGAACAACTGCCGGGCCGGACTTTCACGTTCCGGCTTCCTGCGGAGACTGAGTGGGAATACGCCGCCAGAGGTGGTCCGCACTGGCGCGACGGGTTCCAGTTCAGCGGCAGCGACGACATCGACGCGGTCGCCTGGTATGACCGCAGGCACGGCGATCACACGCAACCGGTCGGCCTGAAGGCTCCGAATCAACTCGGGATTTACGACATGTCGGGTAATGTCTGGGAGTGGTGTCAGGACGTTTTCACGCGGTCAGTGGAAAGGATTCCGACAGACGGAGCCCCCTTCGCGGGAGCAGGTACGGAACGGGTGCTTCGCGGCGGGTGCTTTCATAATTGGGCAGTACACTGCACCGTGGGGAAACGCTACGAGATTGCGCACGAGTTTCACGACGGCTGCATCGGCTTCCGGCTGGTCTTCGGTTCATAATGCGGCAGGATCCAGCATGGCTGATCGAAGCCCTGAAGGGCTAGCGTCCGGACTGAGGCTCGCCTCGGGCCGCCGAATACAGACCCGGCGAGTCAGGCTGGACCCGGTTGACTAACGTGCTTTATCCCGTCCGGGCGAGACGAAATCGATCACCTGACGATCGTTTCGTCGATAGACGCTGAAATCCCTACGATCGATGGTCAGCACTCGGGATTTGGAGTGCGACTCGGTCATGACGACGACTGACGCATCCGCCAGGTCCATCTGCGGATACCGCGACATCAGGGTCCGGATGCGGGACCAATGCGCCGAAAGATCGAAGGACAGCCGCATGGCCTCGCGTTCCAGCATTTGAAACAAGGGATCTATCGGAAGACCGTCTTCGCGAAGAAAGTAGACAACTTCGGTGAGTACAGGTTCGCACACAAGCAACGGAGGCCGGTCTGTTTCATCAGCGCGACAGCCCACCGGTGGTGCGGATCGTTGCGATTGAGATAGGCAAGGAGGGGGCCCGTGTCACAGATCGTGATCATGGGCGCCGGAACCTGGCGCGAGTATTGGTGGCCGATAATCGCCGGCCGGCCAGGCTTCCGGCGAGGTCGGTAGTGACCGCGTAGACCGACCCTCGATCGCGAGGCGGAGCTTCGATGCGTTCGCGGATGAGCGCCGCGACGCTGCGTCCGCTTTGGCGGGCCTCCTCCCGGAGTCGTCGTGCGACAGCCTCGGGGAGTTTGATTGTGATGCCTTGCATGCCCATAGCCAAAGGGTAACTCATGTCTGACAGGTCGGCAATACCCATGGCGACCGGGTCAAGGATGTCGTGAGCATCCCGGACAATCTCAAACCGGTTCTCGACTCGATGCCAGCCCGGTTGGCCCCGTGTGTGCGGCACGAAGCGGTCCCGGATGCTCGAGCGGCGCTCGACACCCGCAGCGCGGCGTGGATGTGCGTTTGATCTCCCGTCGTGGAGGGCGGTCAGTCCTTGCCAGTTCCAGCACGGAGACCGAGATCGCGCCAATAGCACTAGGAGAAGCGCGACCATCCTGTCACCTACCCCCGGGCGTTGACGATCTGAACCAGCTCCTGCGGGTCGCGGCGGGTGACGTTTTCCAGGCGCAGCACGCCGCGCGGGCAGACTTCGGCGCACAATCCGCACCCGACGCACGAAGCCCGGGTGAAGCTGGTATTCGTCTGGGCGTAGGAGCGGACGTCTATCCCCATCTCGCAATACTTGCTGCAGAGGCCGCAGGAGATACACATGTTGTCCTTGACGGTGATGCGGTAGCGGCCGAACTTCTGGATCAGGCCCAGCAGGGCCGCCATCGGACAGAAGTTGCGGCACCACACGCGCGTTCCGCCCAGCGGGTACAGGCCTACGCCGACGATTCCGGAAAGCATGGCCACCACGATCAAGCCGTACAGCGACTGGAACCGGTAGGTGAACCGCGCCAGCTCCGGATGCTTTGCGCCCGCGCCCCAGGTCACGAAGAGCAGGGCGGTGAGCGCAATGCAGAGCGCCAGCACCGCGTGGATGGCGACCTTCTCGAACTTCCACGCCGCGGTAGACTTGCTGGTCAGGTGGCGGAACGGCTCGCCGGCCGTGTTCGCCAGGCCCCCGCAACCGCACACCCAGGAGCAATACCAGCGCTTTCCGAAAAAAACGCCCAGCAGCGGAACCATTAGCAGCGAGCCCAGAAAGCTGTACAGGATAAACGGGAGCGGCAGCTGAAAGATGAATCCGGGAGTGAGGTAGTCCATCTTCAGCGGCCACAGGTAGCTAAAGTAGAACTCGGGTTGATGGAAGAATTTCAGGATCTGGGGAATGGCGAACGCCAGGACCACCTGGACAAACATCACCACGCCGGTGCGAACGATCTGGTAGCGGTTGCGGCGGTATTTCCGGATCACGTAGATGCCGCCGGCCACGATCGCGATGGAATAGAGCAGACCGTACAGCGTCCACTTGTCGCCCAGGCCCAGCGCCCGCGCGGGGCCGGTGAAGACCTCTGTGTAGTACAGGATCAGGTAGAACGCGAACAACGCGACGCTGAGTATCCAGGCGGTGACGCCCCGGTTTTGAATGTCGTGGCGCAGCCAGTAGAGCGCGCCCGGCCGGACCATCAGGCTTTTCCCCCGACTGCCGCCGGCTCGCTTTTTCGCCAAGAGGCATAGGCGGACAGCACGTGGGAAAGATCCTGCCGTCCGAATTCCACGTCGAACTGCGCTTCGGGCAGCCTGGCCATCACGTAGTCCAGACCGCGGCGCTCGGAGATCCAGCGCTCGAAAAAGGTATGGTTCCAGCGCGAGCCCAGCATGTTGAATCCAGCCACGGCGCTGCGCCACTCCACGATCCGCACGCTCACGTCTTTTCCCGGAAGACGGCAGTAAAAATGCCGCGCGCCTTCGGGCGCGTTGTTGACCGTGCCCACGGTGGTGAACTCGATCTCGAAGAACCTGGAGCTGTTGTAGAAAATCGGCGGATCGTAGGCGATTCTGTCTCCGGCCATGGCGCGGGCGGCCAGCTCGCCCTGCCGCTTGGCGCTGTACCAGATCTGTTCGACCAGCGGCCTCGCGCCGGGCAGCAGGATCTCGGCGCAGTCGCCGGCCGCCCAGACGTTCGGCAGCGAGGTGGAGAAATCCGGCGCAACCTGGATTCCCCGGCCGATCCGGGGCGGCGTGGTTACCTCGGCCAGCCACTCCACCGCCGGATGGACGCCGATGCACACGCCGAGCACTCCGCACTGCATGGCTTTTCCGCTGCGGGTGAGGATTCCTTTGACGCGGCCGGCGGAGTCGGTTTCGACGCGCTCCATCTCCTCGTTATGGATCACGCGGACGCCATGGCGGCGGAGGTGCTCGGAGATCATCTCTCCTTCGCCGGCGGCCATGGCGACCGGCCAGTACCAGGGCTCGAGGATCAGGAACGTCACGTCCATGCCGTGATGCGCGAGGCACTCCACCAGCTCGACCCCGATCAGGCCGCCGCCGACCACGATGGCTTTGCCGCCGGGCGCGGTCAGCCGCTCGCAGCGGTCGAGGTCCTGCATGGAGACGAAGTGGACGAAGCCGTCGCGGGCCTGGTCCAGGCCCTCCCACGCGGGCCGATTGGGGCGCGAGCCAGTGGCCAGCAGCAGGCGGTCGTAACCGATGGACTCGCCGGTTTCGAGCGTCACTTCGCCGCGCCCGGCGTCGAGGTCTTTGACCCAGGCGCGCAGCCGCCGGATATTCTGTTTCTTCCAAACGCTGCGCTCGAAAGGCTCCAGGTCGCGGCGGGAGAGCCGGTCCATGTAGGCGTACATGAGGGCGGTGCGGGAGAAGAAGTAGTCGCTCTCGCCGCTGATCATGGTGATGGCGGCCTGCTCATCGCGTTTTCGCAGCGCCATGGCGGCGGTCGCGCCGGCCACACCATTCCCGATGATCAGGTAGCGCAATGTCTGGGGCTCCGATTCCGAATATAGCCGATTTCCGCGAATCGGACAGCCGTAGCGCTCGAGGCCAGCTAAGGCCGGCTCGGCTGCCGTAGAGCGGGGTAGCAGCCGGAATACGCTGCCTCGGGCGGACCCGGTCCGGTTCTATCCGGCCAGTTTGCCCAGAACTACTACGTGACTGGCTAAAACGAGGAGGAAGAGCGCCGTCCATGCAGCGAGGCGAGTGGGATGCATACACCCCGACGGTACTTCGGCAATCGTTACAGAACGATGACTGCCGGGTTAATAATTGACGGCTACCTGACGGCGACTCCGTAGACTTCGATCCAGTCCACGCGAGAAGAGGCGGGTGTGCCGCCGCCCACCATCAGGTCCGTCCACCCGATTTCGGTGACCCTGGCCAGGTTCGGGTGGTCCACCCAGGCGCCTTCGGTGATCTTGGCAATATCGAGCTGCCGCCAGCGGAGGTCCGGGATGTTGAATTCGCGGACTCGCCAGTCGGCGGAAGGTCCGTCGGACTGGTCGGCGATGAGCCAGGTTCCGCCGGCCAGCTTGAGAATGAGGCGAAGCTCCCGGAAGCCGGTCTGTTTCGCGCGCCAGCGGATCCTGGCCTGTCCGGTCAGATCGACCGAAGCCGATTTATGCCGCAGCGACAGCGCGCAGTTGGACGGGCACGTGCCTGTCCAGATGTAGTAGGGATCGTCGGCGGGCTTGTCATGATGGCTTTTCCTGAGCCCCGCCTGGCCCGGCCCGTGCAGGGATAACACCAGGTCCGGATTCGCCACGTGAGCCTGGGTGACGGGAGTCTGGGCCGGTGTCTCCTTCCAATCCTCTCGGAAGAACAGTCCCGGGAGCTGCTGCGCCAGGAGCGGCGCCGCCAGCAGCCAGAATGAAAACCAGCGCATTGAGGTTCTACCTCACGCCGCGGCCCCGCATGGGACCGGCCATGGGGACGGGCTCGACCGGGGGCGGAGGCGGCTTCCGGGTGCGGCCGTCTAGCCTGGCGGCGACCATTTCCTCCTTCATCTTATGGAATTTCGCGGTACCCGGTGTGAGCCCCTTGGCTTCTACTTCGGCGTCGGTGATTTCCTGAGAGAGAGCAATATATCTCTGGAGATAATTCTTGAGCCGGTCGTGAACGAGACGTGCCTGGGAGTGGTAGAGCAGAAACAGGATCTCATCCGGCGCGGCCTTGGACAGCACGCCGAAGATCTGCGACGGCTTGCGTAAGCGGGCGGATTTCAGGGCGCTTTCGAGCTTTTTAGCGCGAAGAGGAAGCTTCTGCCAGGCGTCGACTTCGGCCTTCTTCATTTCCGTCCGGCGGATCAGCGCCTGGCGCTCCTTGGCATTCAGCTTCTCCGTAAAGACATACAGGAAGGGTCCCCAACTCGCGGCCAGCGTCTGGGCCTCGGCCGGCATCTGCCGTCGGGCTTTTTCCAGCTTCACCAGACCCGCCAGGTTCAATTTGGCTTCGGTCATGGAGGGCGAGAACAAGGTGAGCAGTCCCAGGCGCGCCAGCTCGGCCACCACTTCGGACGGATTCGGCTCGGTGGCCGCGAGCTTCAATTCCTCGCACAACATCCGGTGGGGGATGTCCTCCTCGATCTTCGCTTCCCGGGCGCTGTCGAACAGAGATTGCGTCCGCTCCTCGACGGTGTACCCGAGCCGCAGCCGCAAACGGATCAGGCGCAGCAGCCGCACGGGATCGTCATGGAACACGCCAGACTGAATCACGCGCAGCTCCTTGCGGCCGATGTCGGCCAGTCCGTTCAAAGGATCCAGCAGGAGGCCGCGCGAGGCGCGGTTCAGGGAGAGGGTGATGGCGTTGACGGTGAAATCGCGGCGCCGCAGATCATCCTGAATGGTTCCGGGCGTCACCTGGGGCGGGCTGCCGGCCCGGCCATGCCGCTCCGTCCTGGACATGGAGACTTCCGCGGTTACGCCGCCGGTGAACAACAGCTCCACCGACCGGCGCCGTTCGTCCTCAGAAAGTACCTTGGCGCCCGCTTTGGCCGTCAGGATTTTCACCAGCTTGGCTGGGTTGCCCTCCACCGTGAAATCGAGATCGCGGATCTGGAATCCTCCCAGCATGTCGCGCATCGCGCCACCCACCAGGAACAGACTGAAATTCAAGGCCGAGGCCGCCGATTGCATCTCGGCGACCACCCGATTCTGGTCGGGGCTCAGGTGGTTCTCCAACATGAACAAGTAATCGCTCATCGCCTTCGCTTTCCACCGTCCGGACGCTGGCCGAACGCCTCCAAGGGTTCATCCTCTCGGATGATGCTTCTCTATCGTCTGCCGCAACCGCGACCGCATCACGTGCGTGTAGATCTGGGTAGTCGAGATGTCGGCATGGCCCAGCATGGTTTGAACGCTGCGCAGGTCCGCGCCTCCCTCCAGCAAATGGGTGGCGAAGCTATGCCGGATCACGTGCGGAGTCAGGTTCCTAAAAATCCCGGCCTTCTTTCCGTGGATCCCGAGCAGCTTCCAAAAAGCCTGCCGGGTCATTCGCCCGCCTCGCGCGGTGACGAACAGGAACGGCGATGGACGGCCGCCGAGCAGCTTCGGGCGGGCGGTTTCGAGATACAGCCGCACGGCCGCCAGAGCCGATTTACCCACCGGGGTGATGCGCTGCTTGTTCCCTTTGCCGATGGTCCGCAGCACGCCGGCTTCGAATTGCAGATCCGCCAGCCGCACCGCACACAACTCGGACACCCGCAATCCGGTCGCGTAAAGGAGTTCGAGCATGGCCCGGTCGCGCAGGCCCGTGTTCTTGAAGGGGTCAGGAGCCACCAGTAGGCGCTCGACTTCCGGCCGATTCAAGAACTTAGGTAGGTTCTGCCACTGTCGGGGGGGAACCAGGCGTTCGGTTGGGTCGCAGTCTATGCGGCCTTCTGAGGCCAGGAAACGGTAAAAATTACGCAGCGTAGCCATATGGCGGGCAATCGAGCGCCGGGAAAGGCCGGTCTGCTGGAGGGAATCCAGGTGACGGCGCAGCGCTTCCAGGCCGGGGACTCCGTTTTCCTGCTCGGCACGGCTCGAAAAGGCCTGCAGATCCCGCGTATACGCCGCCAAAGTATTGGCAGACAAACCTTTCTCTACTCTGCAATAATGAAGGAACGAAGAGACTTCGCCGGATATGGAGAGCTTCGGGCCGGAATGTGCCGTTTCCCGCATTCTGCCAATGATACAATATCCGCAAAATTGTTTGAAACAAACCGTTGACGAAAGGCGCCACTTTGGCTGGGTCGACTACTAAGAAAGTTCTGATCCGCCGTTTCGACCGGGAGCCGCTGACAGGGTTCGTGAACGCCCAAACCTATCTTCAGCCCGGGGGAGTGGAATTGTTGACACCCGCCGGAGCGCTGGCGGTGATTCCCTACTTCGACATCAAAGTCGTTTGTTTTGTTAAGGATTTCGACTCGATTGAACCCGGCCAGGAGAAGAAGGTGTTCAATACGCGGCCGAAGACGGACGGGTTGTGGGTGCGCATGCAGCTGCGGGACGGAGAGGTGCTGGACGGCATCCTTTCCAACAATCTGCTGCAGTTGGGGCCGGAGGGGTTCACGGTGACCCCGCCGGATGCCTATTCGAACAACCAGCGGCTGTTCGTTCCCCGGGCGGCTTTGACGCAGTTCAACGTGCTGGGGGTGGTCGGCAGCCCGCTGACCCGGCGGAAAGCCAAGCCCGCGGCGCAGGAGCAGATCGGCCTGTTCGAAGACACCCAACCATAGGCCGTCCGGACCGCGCGCGTTTTCCATTTGTTACGAGGGATTCTACCGGCCGGGAACTTCGGTTTTTGATTGCATAGGTCGGGGATTTCCTATACAGTACCCAAAAGGTTAATTTCATGAGATCCCTGTTGATTTGGGCCTATTTGTGTCTTCTCTTCGCCGCCTCCGCCGGAATCGGTTCCGCGCAGGAATCCCGGGCCACGATCATTGGGCTGGCTACCGACCCGAGCGGCGCGGCGCTGAGCGGCGCGAGCGTCAAGGCGACCAACACGGCCACCAATGCCAGCGTGGAGACGGTCACCAACGAGAGCGGCAGCTTCGACATGCCATATCTGCTGCCTGGTGTCTACACCGTGTCGGTCGAGATGCGAGGTTTCAAGAGGACGGTCCGCGAGAACGTGCAGTTGCGCATCGGCGAGCGGGTGACGCTGGACTTCACGCTGTCGCTGGGCGATGTCTCGGAGTCGGTGAAGGTGACGGCCGATACAACCCTCGTCGAAGCGTCCTCGGCGGACATGGGGCTGGTCATGGAGCAGCGACGGGTGCAGGAACTGCCGGTAGTGGGAGGCAATCCGTTCTATCTGACCCGGCTCACGCCCGGGGTGCTCTCGAACGGCGGACGCAGCGCCGGCAACGCCATGGACAACGGCGGCGCCACCGGCATCATCGTCAACGGCACCCGCGCCAACTCCAGCGAGGCCACAGTGGATGGATCACCCGTGATGGCGAACCGCAGTGCGTCCTTCGCGCCTCCGCAGGACCTGGTACAGGAATTCAAAGTGAATACGGCCACTTACGACGCGTCCATCGGACATGCCGCCGGCGCCATGACGAACGTCAGCATGAAGTCTGGGACGAATTCGCTGCATGGAACGGCCTTCCTCGACCGGTCCACTTATCGCGCCATTCCGTGGTTCACGAACCGCTTCATTCACGATCCCAAGAACAAGCTCACCGAAGCCGAAAAGGACGCCCAGATTCCGAGCTGGCTGCACCGCCGGGGCGGAAACACGATGACGGGCCCGGTGGTCATCCCCAAGGTGTACAACGGCAGGAACAAGACTTTCTGGACCTTCGGATTCGAGGACCTGTTGATCCAGCGAAACCTTTCGTTCACGGGCACGGTTCCGACCGAGGCGCAGCGCAACGGTGATTTTTCCGCTTTGCTGAAGCTCGGCGCTTCCTATCAGATCTACGATCCGCTGACCACGGTTCCGGCGGCCAACGGTCGCTTCAGCCGCGCGCCGCTGGCGGGGAACATCATTCCGGCCAGCCGGATAGACCCGGTCGGCTCGAAGATCATCGGCTATTATCCGAAGTCGAACCAGCAGGGGCTGAACGCGGAGGAGCGGAACAACTATTTCATCACGCAGTTGATCAACCGCGAGAACTATATTTTCACCAACCGCGTCGATCACAACTTTTCCCAGAAAAACCGCCTGTTCTTCCGCTGGTTCAACCAGCAGCACGACAATGACGCCAACCGGCTGCTCAATCTCACCAACATCGAGCGGCTGGACCGCACCGCCTGGGGCGCGGTGGTGGACGATGTGCACGTCTTCGGCCCGGGACTTCTTCTGAATGTGCGGTACGGAATCAACTTCGAGAACAACACCAACGGAACCGGCAGCCAGGGTTTCGATCTGACGTCGCTGGGATTTCCGGCCAGCCTGGTGACGAATATCATCAACAAACTCGGGCCGAACGGAATCTCGTTCCCGAACATCCAGGCGGACGGCTACACCGAGCTGGCTTCATTCCGCAGCAGCAGCTCGACCACCAACTACAGCACGGCCGCGGCCACGCTGACCAAGATTTCGGGCAAGCACAGCACGCGCTACGGAGTCGAGTACCGGCTCGAGCGGGAGACGGGGTTCAACTACGGGAACGTCGCGCCCCAGCTGGTTTTCAACCCGACATACACGCGCGGTCCGCTGGACAATTCGCCGGTCGCGGCTATCGGGCAGGGGATGGCGTCCATGCTGCTCGGAATTCCCGCCAGCGGCACGATCAACAACAACGCTTCCAGCGCGCAGCAAAGCAAGTACTGGGGCCTTTTTGTCCAGGATGACTGGAGGATCACGACCAGGCTGACGTTCAACGTGGGTCTGCGTTATGAATATGAGACGCCCGTTTCCGAGCGTTACAACCGCACCATCCGCGGGTTTGACTTCTCGACGCCGAATCCCGTATCTCAGCAGGCTTTGGCGAACTACACGCGGAATCCGATCCCGCAGGTTCCTGTGTCGTCCTTCAAAACGCTGGGCGGATTGCAGTTCGCCGGGGTGGGCGGCCAGCCTTCCGCTGTCTGGACGTCGGACAAAAACAACTTTGGTCCGCGTTTCGGCCTGGCGTACCAGCTCAACCAGAAGACCGTAGTGCGCGGGGGCTACGGCATTTTTTACGATGTGCTGGGGGTAGACCGCAACGACGTCAATCAGGGCGGTTTCAATCAGCCGACGAACCTGATTCCGTCACTGGACAACGGACAGACGTACATCGGCACACTGAGGAATCCGTTCCCCAACGGGATCGATTCGGCGCCCGGCGCGTCCGGTGGCCTGTCCACCTTCCTCGGGCGCGGGGTCAGCTTTTTCAGGGAGAAGCCGCTGAATCCTTACAATCAGCGCTGGTCTGTGTCGTTGCAGCGGCAATTGCCGCAGAGAATTCTGCTGGAGCTGTCCTACGTCGGCAACCGCGGGACGAAGCTGCCGGTGACGCGTGAACTGAACCCCGTGCCGCGCCCGTACCTTTCGACTTCGGGCCTTCGCGACCAGCCGGTTATCGACCTGCTCACGCGGCAGGTGGCCAATCCGTTCGCCGGCCTCCCGCAGTTCGCCGGAACAGGGCTGGCAAACCAGACGGTCGCTCTTTCTCAATTACTGCGGCCGTATCCTCAGTTCACCAGCATTCAAACCACGCTTCCGGCCGGCTACTCCTACTATCATTCGATGCAGATGGGCGCGGAGAAGCGCATGAGCGGCGGGTTGAGTTTTCAGTTGAGCTGGACCTACTCCAAGTTCATGGAAGCGATCACCTACCGGAACGAGACGGACGACCGTCCGGAGAAGGTGATCTCGAACTTCGATTTCACGCACCGGATCGTTCTGAGCACCATCTACGAGCTTCCCATCGGCCGTGGGCGGAGGTGGTTCAACGCAATGCGCTTCGGGCCGGAGGCGATCTTCGGCGGCTGGCAGTTGCAGGGATGGTTCGAAGGCCAGACCGGCGACGCGCTGGGATTCGGCAATGCCATCTTCAGCGGCGATGTTCACAACATCGAAATTCCGGTGGATCAACGACGCGCCGAGCGCTGGTTCAACACGGACGCGGGATTCAACCGCCTTTCCGCGCAGGTGCTGGCGAACAACATCCAGGGGCTCAGCACCCGCTTCAACGGCATCCGCGGGGATGGGATCAACAACTTCGACTTCTCGCTGTTCAAGAACATCAAGATCAGGGAGCGGTTCACGACGCAGCTTCGGCTGGAGAGCTTCAACTCCCTGAATCACGTCCAGTTCGATGCGCCGAATACGAATCCGGTGAACGCCGCGTTCGGGTCGGTGACGGCTGAGAAGGGACACGGGCAGCGGCAGATTACGGTCGGCGTCAAGTTTTTGTTTTAGGGCGCCGACGCCGCGCGAGCTAACCTGGCTGTGAGGCGCTTTGTTTTCTCCGCAGGTCGGCGACTACCAGGCGGATCTCTTCAAACGTGATCTCCTCGGGAAGCGCTTCCTTCAGCGGCTTCAACCATTGCAGTCCCAGCCGCTGGCAGGCCTCTCCGATTTGGACGCGCTTGTCTTCCGCCACCCAGTGAGGGGAGAACTCCAATTTCTTTTTCTCGACCAAGTCGGCAACCAGGCCGACGACGGTCGCGAGCTGGCGGTCCCGAATCCGGGCGATTTCCTCGAAGCTCTTGCCTTCGGCCAGCAGACGCATGGTCTCGTCGGCCGGACTGACCTTCTTCTCCGCCTGGGCGCTGGCCCGGGCGCCGGCGGCGAATTTCTCGAGCGCGGCGAAGATCTGCTCGCCATACAGCTCCGCTTTGCGCTCTCCGAATCCGGAGACTTTCAGCAGCTGGGCCAGACTGGAGGGCCGGCGGCGGCACAGGTCGTCGAGCGAGCTGTCGTGCAGGACCACGTACGCAGGCACACCCTGCCGCTGGGCGGCGATGCGGCGCCATTCCCGCAGGTATTCGCGCAGCTCGGGATCGACCGCCGGACCGGCCGGGGCAGGCATCGGCGAGGGTGACGGCTCGCGCCGGGGAGGCGGCTCCGGCATGGGAGGGGCGGCCTGCGCAGGCTTGGTCCCGCGCTTTCGCTTGGACGGCGCTGCGACAGGCTCTCTGGCCGACAGCCACTCAGGCGCGGCGCCGCAGACGTCGCACATCCCGCATGACTCCCACTTGGGAGTCTCTCCGAAATGGAGGCAGATCTGGCGGTGCCGGCAGCGCGCGGATTCGGCGAATTTTCGCACCGTGTGATAGCGCTGCCAGGCGCGCTCTCTTTCCGCCGGATCAGTGAGCTGGTCGATGAAGTGCGCCAGCAGACCCACGTCCTTCTTGCGCCACAGCAGCGCGCAATCGGCGGGAGCGCCGTCGCGTCCGGCGCGGCCCGCCTCCTGGTAATACTGCTCGATCGACTTGGGCAGGCTGAGGTGGATCACGGCCCGCACCGCCGCCTTGTTGATTCCCAGCCCGAAGGCCAGCGTCCCGACCAGCACCGGGACCTCGTCCGACATCCAGCGTTCCTGGTTGCGGCGGCGCTTCGAGGTATCCATCTTGCCGTGGTAAGGGATGGCGGTGACGCCGCTCTCGGCCAGGAAATCGACGGTTTCGTCGACGCGCGCAATGGTCGGCGCATAGATGATCACGTTGCTGCCGGAGTGGGCGCGAAGCGCCTGGAGCATCAGGCGAGCCTGTGATTTCGCGTCGCATTCCTGAACCAGGTAGCGCAAGTTCGGCCGGTGGAAGCTGACGATGTACTTGTCGGGGTCACGGAGCTGGAGCTGCTGCAGGATATCATGCCGCACGTGGCGCGTGGCGCTGGCAGTGAACGCGGCGATGGGGATCTCCGGGAAGCGCTGGCGGAGCGCGCTCAACTGCCGGTACTCGGGACGGAATTCGTGGCCCCATTCGGAAATGCAGTGCGCCTCGTCGATGGCGAAGAAGGCGATGGGCGAGCGCTGGAGCCAGCCAATGGTATCGGGCCGGGCAAGCCGTTCCGGAGACAGGTACAGCAGCCGGTACTGGCCGGCGCGGGCTTTACGGACGACGGCCGACTGCTCATCCGCCGGCATGGCGCTGTTGAGAACGGCCGCTGGAATTCCCATCTGGGCGAGCTGCGCCGCCTGGTCCTGCATGAGGGCGATGAGGGGTGAGATCACGACCGCCGTGCGGCCGAGCACCAGGGCGGGAAGCTGGTAGCAGAGGGACTTGCCGCCGCCGGTCGGCATGACCACGCAGGCGTCCCGGCCGGCCAGCAGGCTGCGGACGATGCGCTCCTGCATGGGGCGGAATCCGTCGTAGCCCCAATAGCGCCGCAGCGGGGCCAGCAGTTCGGAATCGGGGGTCATTGAGGGTATCGGCAACCGGCGGCGTCCGCGCTCCCCCTAGAGCGGCATGATCTCTTCGCGCGTGGTATCGAAGCTCAGCCTCCGCTTCTGCATGTAGGCGATGTTCCCCAGGTGCGACGCCTGAGCCGAGCGGTGTCCGATCAGCACGTCGCCGTTCGGCAGCTTTCTCGAGCGCACGCAATCGAGGAAGTTCTTGACGTGGTCGAGGGTCATATCGACGGGGGCGGCCTTCACGACGGTGGGGGTGACGTTCCGGCCAAGCGGAAAATATTCGTAACGGCTGCGGTCGATCCACAGGCGGCCCTCGGTCCCGCACATCTCTACAGCCGCGCCGGTGACGCCGGGAGCAAGAGTCGCCTCGAAGGTGGCCGTGAATTCCGACGGGTACTCCAGCAGCACGTTGATCGTGTCCGGCGCAGTGCGTCCGTCCTTGTAGTGATAGACGCCGCCGGCGGCGACCGCCGAATGCGGAATGTCCTTTCCCATGAACATGTGGACCACGTCGATCCAGTGAGTGAACAGATCGGTCACCTGCCCGCCGCCGAAATCGAGATAGGCGCGGAAGTTGTACCACTGCTGCGGATCGTAGTCGCGCCACTTGACCGGTCCCAGATATCTGGCCCAATCGAGGTTCGAAGGCCTGGTCTGGAGCGAAGCGGGGGCGCGCCGCAAGTGGTAGGTATTCCCGTGCCACCACGTGCGGGCCATGGTGATTTTGCCCAGTTTGCCGGTATCCATGTATTCGGCTTTGGCCTGCAGGTAATGCTTTCCGGACCGCTGCTGCATGCCGACCTGGCAGATGCGGTTGTTCTCCCGCGCCGCCTTCACGATGGGCGGTCCCTCTTCGATGGTGAGCGTGAGCGGCTTTTCGACGTACACATCCTTGCCGGCGTTCAATGCGTCGATCGCCGTACGGGAATGCCAATGATCCGGCGTGGCGATGAGGACCGCGTCGATCTCCTTCATCTCGAGCAGCTTCCGGTGGTCCGTGAAATTCTTGGCGGTGGCGGCCTTCTGCCGGGCCTGATCGATCTGCTCGCCATAGATGTCGCACACGGCGGATACGTTCACCGACGGGACCATCTGGAACTGGGACATGTCGTAGCGGCCGCGCTCACCGCAGCCGATCACGCCGAGGTTGATCTTGTCGTTGGCGCCGAGGACCCGCGAGTAAGACGCCGCGGTCAGGGCGGCCGCTCCGCGAATCAGGTCTCTACGTTGAAGCCCGGATTCAGTCATGAGGGAATTATAGTGCAAGGCGCGGGCCGATGAAATCCGCCCGGACGGCTTTCCGCAGCAGCGCCGGAGGCAGCAGTCCCTGGGACAGAATGAAGTCGTGATACTTCTGCTGGTCGAATTTGGCGCCCAGCTCCTTCTCCGTTTCCGCGCGCAGCTGGGAGAGGCGCGTGAATCCGTAAAAGTAAGAGGTTGCCTGGCCGGGGGAGCGGAACATGTAGCGCTCCACCTCCTGGGTGGTCATGGCCGGTGACAGGACCACGTCCTCGAGCAGCACACGGCGAGCTTCGTCCGGCGTGATCTTTCCCATGTGCAGCTCCGGATCGAGGAATGCGCGGGCGGCTCGCATGAGCCGGTGTTGCAGAGAGACCAACTGACCGTCGAGCGGCATGAAAGGCCGCATGATGAATTCGGAATAGAGGCCCCACCCTTCGACATTGACGCTGTTGAACGCGAAGATGGCGCGAGCCTGCGAAACGCCATTCTCCACCATGGCGGCAAACTGCATCTCGTGGCCGGGCCGGACTTCGTGGCAGGTGAGCGTCCAGGACGCGGCGGCAAACGTGAAATCGTCGTAGCGCTGCGACGCTCCGGCGGGTCCGGGTATGTTGAGCGGCAGCACGAACACGCCGCTTTCGCCGGTATTCCCGATCAAGCGCGGCGGCTTCATGTGGGGAGCGGGCTGCGCCGCAGTTTCGGCCGGGCTGGCCACGATCATCCGCGCGGCCCGGTTCGGCAGCGACACCAGGCGCTCGCGCCGGATGATGTCCTCGATCTCGGCGATGCGCTTGTGGTAATGCGGCAGGATCTGCTCCCCGACAAGCTGGTCCTTTTTCAGCTCGCGGATGACGTCGCGATAGTCGGTGACATTCCAGCCTTTTTCGCCGGCGATGCGCCTCGCCAGAGGCTTCATCTCTTCCCTGATCTGGTCGAAAGCGGTATGGGCCATGGCGGCCAGCTCGGTGGCCGGAATATCGACGCCGTACTGCCGCAGACTGAAATCGTACAGCTCGGCCGGCAGCCGGAAATCGACGCGGCTTCTGGGGAGAACCTCCTTGCGCACGAAATCGTTGTAGGCGGCGATCTGTTCTGTCAGTCGGGCGTAGGGTTCCTGGTAGCCGGCGATGTCGTACTTCTGGAAAAGCTGTCCGATGCCTTCGACGAAGGCGGCCGAGTTGGCAAGATCCTTCTCGACTTCCGCTTTCGCCGGGCCGAGCAGGCCGGGCGTAAACAGCCGCTCCCGCGTGCGGCGCTCGGCCAGCTGCGTCAGGGGTGTGTAGCCTTTCTCCAGCCCGGTGTATCGCTTGAGGCGGACCAGCGCGGCCGGGCGGCGCGACGCGGCCACCTGGTCGTCGAGCAGTCCCTGCAAGCCGGAGAAAATGGTTTGGGCGATGTTGCTGTACGGGATGGAGTACTTCTTGGCGAGTTCCGCCCCGCGAATGGAATCTTCCGCCGAGCGGATGAGGATCTCGAGGTCCTGCCTGACGAGCGGATCCTTCTCTGACCGCAGGCGCCCGCGAAGCGTCTCGAGATCCGCGCGGGCAGCCGCGACACGACGTTCGGAGATCTCCGGCTTCAGATCGAGGATCTGCTCATCCAGACCCGTCACGCCGTTTCGGCTCGCCCCTTCGGGGAAGAAACGGGCGCCGGTCGCGATCAGCACCTGGGCGTTCCGGTTGCTTTTCGCCACCCATCCGGGATCGGCGGCAAGTGCGGAACTCACCGCCAGCATGGAAATCAGAGAACCCCTGCTCATGGATCCAATGTAACAGTCCGGCCTGCCTTGGGCAAAAAAATCAGCTGATGAGCACGCGGCAGAAGCCGCAGATGAACGTCCGATAGGCGAGATTGTGTTTCTGGGCCGCGTCGATCGCCTCCTGGAGCGTGACCTCGTGGGTCAGCAGGCGCCTGCGCCGGATGGTAATCACGTCCATTCCGGCCGGCATGTTCGGCTGCGATGACATGAACTTGCTCGCGCTCTTGTAGGTCTTGTTGTCGAACTCGTCCCAATCCTCGTAGTCTTTGGCGGCCAGACGCTCGAGTTCCCTCGACCAGCCGGCGGCGGACATTTCCGCCTGCTTGCGATCCCGGCCTGCGTCGGCTTGTGAAGCTGCGATGGAGGCGTATGTCTCGGCCCGGCGGTCGGTTCCCGAATTGTCCTGAAACTTGGTCAGGATGTAGTTCGGGGGTTTCAGCGGCGAGGCGTCGGTGAACGTCTCCGGGCTATGGACGTAGCCTGTCAGCGCCTGATCGACCTTCAGGATCGAGACGTCGCCGGGCATGCAGGTGAAAATCAGCGTCGTGGCGGCTGGAATCCGGACTTCCGGAGAGTTCCGGCGATATCCGCCGTGGGCGCTGATCAGGACCGTATGACTGACGCTGCCGGAAGGATGATGCAGGAGCAAATGCCTGCTCAACTCCGTAATCATGAGCATTTATCTTGGACGATTCGGCTGTCGCTGTCAATTCGGAAGAGTGCTGACGGCGGGTGGCAGCGCGCCGTCTCCGGCGGCTCTGAACGCAGGCTGACACGCGCGGCTCGGCGTGCGGAAATTGCTCGAAGGTGGGGACAGCCGGACTTTCGCCGGGGCGTTCCCACAGGGCTGTGAAAGGTGGTCCGGCGGTGCAATCGGCAGGCCGGACCGCTTACAATACAAGCTCATGCGTCTTGGACAGATACGACTTGGCAGCGCCCTCACGGCGGCCATCTTTGAAGGTGATGCGGCGCGCCCCATCCCGAACCACACCTTATGCGAGCTGATTCGCCGCTCGGAGGCCGAATCGATTCCGCTGACGGAGCTGGCGTCCACCTTGGCGACGCGGCTGGCCGAGGCCGCCAGGCCCCTGCTGCCGATCCATCCCTCCGAAGTGTGGGCCTGCGGCTGCACCTATGAGATGAGCGCCAGTTTTCGCGACGCCGAGCACGGCACCCGCGAAGGGATGTACGCGTATGTCTATCGGGAGGCCCGTCCGGAGATCTTTTTCAAAGGAACTTCCCGTGTCTGCGTCGGACCCGGACAAGGAATCGGCATCCGCGTGGATTCCAAATTCACTGCCCCGGAGCCGGAGCTGGCTCTGGTTCTGGGGAGCAATGGGAAGATTCTGGGATACACGCTGGCCAATGACGTCTCGGCCTGGGACATCGAGCGTGAGAACGCCCTGTACCTGCCGCAGTCCAAGGTGTACACCGCCTGCTGCGCGCTGGGACCGGTGATCGTGACCACCGACGAGATCACCGATCCGTACGGTCTCGAAATGACCTGTACGATCACCCGGGGCGGCGCGAAACGATTCGAGGGCTCGACCTCCACTTCGCGGCTTCACCGCAAATTCGAGACTCTGACCGAGTACCTGATGCGAGCCAATCACGTGCCGGCCGCTTCGGTGTTGCTGACCGGCACCGGGATCATCGTCACCGAGGACGCGGCGTTGGGGGCGGGGGACACGGTTTCCATCCGCGTGAAAGAGATCGGAGAACTGTCGAACACCGCGGAAATCGTGTCGTAGGGATCGGCGCGCAGAAAAGCGGCGGCGATGAATCAGGGTGCAAGGGCGGGGGGTTGGCGGAACTTTCCGGCGGCCGCGCGCAGGGCGTTCAGCAGGTACACCGAATCCACCGACAAGCAAAGATAGCGCACGCCGATCTCCAGCCAGCGTTGGGCGTCCTGGGCGGAGTTGGTGAATACGCCCAGCGCCACGCCTCGGGCATTGGCGCTCCGTGAGATCCGCTGGGCCGCGGCGAATACTTTCGGGTGGGTGGTCTCGCCGGGGACGCCTAGGCTTTGTGAGAGATCGTAGGGTCCGATAAACAGCGCGTCGATTCCCGGCAGCGCCAGGATTCCGTCCACCGCTTCGATACCGGCTGCGCTTTCAATCTGGAGAACCAGAGAAACTTCGTCGTTGGCGCGGGTGAAGAATTCCGCCGTGGTTTGCAGCGAGAAATCCGCCGCCCGGACGAAGGGGTTGAAGCCGCGCTGGCCGGCGGGATGGAAGCGGGAGGCGGAAATCGCCGCCCGGGCCGCTTCCACCGAAGCGATCTGGGGGATCTGCACTCCGGACGCGCCGGCGTCGAGCGCGTGCTGAATCGCCGGCGGATCGGCGCTGGCCACCCGCACGATGGCCGGAATGCCGGCTGCTCCCGCGGCGCGCACCATTGCCGGAAGCTGCGCCGAGGTGAGCGGGGAATGCTCGCAGTCGATGACCGTGAAGTCCCATCCGGCCAGTCCGATGATCTCGACCGCCTCCGGACACGGCAGTTCGCAAAAGACGCCGGCGAGCGGGCGGCCGTCGCGCAATTTTTGGCGGAGGGAATGGAACGCCAGGGGCATGTCAGGATTTTACGTTAGTCCGGTCGCCGCCGGGTGTAAGTTAAGACTAGGAGGATGAAAATGACCGTCCGGTACGCTCTTGCCTGCGCCGTTCTCGCTCTGATCGTTCCCATCTCTTCAGCCCAGCCTTCCGAGCACGCCGACACGTGGTTCACTCAAAATTACCGCTTCACCGGTCCTCCGGCGCCGGGCGAGATCCGGCC
The DNA here is from genome assembly GCA_035495815.1 of Bryobacteraceae bacterium. GTDB lineage: Bacteria > Acidobacteriota > Terriglobia > Bryobacterales > Bryobacteraceae > DATJFH01. Next base: position 30,903 of record DATJFH010000204.1, on the reverse strand, counting down.
CACCTCGGCAGTGGTTTCCGAGCTGCAGGAGATTCAGAATACGCTCCTGTCGATCCTGCGCAAGGCCAATTTCGCGGGGGACTATGAAGCCGCGCTGGCTGCCGCCGCACAAGCCGCGGCGAACGCACAGTTACGCAACAGCCTGGCGGAGCGTCCGCAGGCTTCGCAGCCGAGCAATACGTCGGTCGGGCAGCCCGGACAGAGCGCGCCGGTTTACCTGATCGCCTTTCGGGATCAAAGCGTACATGCGGCCAGGTCGTATTGGTCGGACGGCCGCATGCTGCACTACATGACGCCGCAGGGAGCGCACGAACAGGTGCGGATGGACCTGGTGGATCGGAATCTTTCGACCGAGCTCAACAGGGAGAACAGACTGGAGTTCCGGCCGGAGCCGGCGGAGCGGGCTGCCGCCCGTCGATGAATGGGCCGGCACGGAAAACTCCCTGAGATTTCAGCCGCGCTTCGTTACCGGACGGCGATCGTCACCGCCGGACTAGGCTGGCCGGCCACCGTAATCACTACCGGGGTTTCGTCCCCCGGGGTGACGCCGGCCGGGACCTTCGTCTGGATCTGGTATGTGCCCGCCGTTCCCGGCAGCAGGCCCGCGAATGTGACCGCTGCGTCCTGGCCTCCGATGGTCACCGTCACCGGATTCACGGTCTTCGACGGCGCATCGGGAGCAATGGCGCCCGCGGGGACAAGCGGATCCACGGCGCCCAATCCGGAGCAGCGGATCAGAATCGGGTCCCCCGCTTTGGCCGGAGCCGCGGACCCGGCCAAGGTCTGCGTTCCATCCGCCGCGACGGTGTAAATCAGGCCCTGTCCCTTGCCGGAATTGTCCGACGTGAAAATCGCCGGCTGGGCGGACGCCACCGCCATGGGCGGCGAGGTGACATACTTGCTGCCCTGCTGCACCAGCACCTGGTAGCGCGTATTCACTCCGATATCGTACGGCAGCACCGCCTGTATCCGGCCGGGGCTCACCGAGAGCAGCGGGGCCGGTGTTCCGGCGATTACCACCTGCGTACCGCCCAACTCGTTCGGCAGCGCTCCACCGCCCGACGACATTTCGCCGTCGGCCAGGCCGGCGCCGAAGATCGAGATCAATCCCCCGGGCGCGAGCGGAGCTTCCGAAACCAGGCTGGCGGAGCTGACCACGCGGTCGAGTTGGGGCGGCGTCGGATTCGGCTGCAGGTTGCCGGCGAGCTGCGCGCTGCCGCTTACTTTCAGCGCCGGATCGGCGGCCGCGACGTTAATGGTTACCTGCTGCTGCCGCGTATTGCGCGCCTGCCAGGTCCCGGTCCAGCGGCCGTCCTTAAGCGAGTTCAAGGTCACCGGCGGGTCACCGTTCGAGAACGTGGCTACGACACTGCCGGAGACGGCCGGACTTCCGCAGTCGTCCACGACTTTGGCTTCCACCGTCACCGGCCATGAGGCGGGAACGCTGAATCCGGATCCAAGTGATGTGGGCACAGGAAACAGGCGGGTCGGCGTACAGCCATCGGCGTTGCGTCCCGCCCCCGTTCCGCCGCCTCCGCCGATCACCAGAAGCAGCGCCACCGTGCGGGCCGTTCCGTCGGCGAACTGCAGTGTCAAGGTGCCGCGCTGGATTCCCGATTTGATCTGGCTCGGATTCGGCTGAACCACGATCCGGGTCGGCTGGTCCGGCATGACGGACGCGTCCACCGGCTGCTGCGAGTACCAGTTGGACGGGTCCTGCGGAATGCGGCCGGAAGTAAACGACGTCGGCCGCCCGCTGACGTTGGAGATCAGCACGCTCTGCGATCCGGGCGCCGGCTGCCCGGCCGCGCCGGTGAAGATCAGTCCGGTCGGCCGCACGATGGGTCCCGGATCACTGCCCGGAGGCAGGACATTGAGCACCACGGTTACATACTGCGGCGTGTTGTCGGCTGCGCCGGCGGTCACCCGGACCCGCCCATAATATTCACCAGGATCGAGCCCGGCGGCGTTGATGGCCACATCGATCAGCGGAACCTCGAGCGAAGCGGCGTCGCTCGCCCCGCTCGCCGGCGTCACCACCAGCCAGCCCGCTCCGCCCGATAGCGTGGACGCAGCCGCGGTCCACTGCATCACGCCGCGGCCGATGTTGAGTACGCCGAAGTTCTGGCTGGGAACGCCTCCACCGCCGGAGACGGCCGTGAACGTCATGCCGGTTTGCGAAAGCAGGATGGTCTGCTGGATCGCCGAGACCGTCATTATCACCGTGACGTCGAGCCGATCGCCGGTGGCCGGCGTCAGCGTGATCTGGCCGGTGTACGTTCCCGGCGGCAGTCCCTGGGGGTTGGCGGTGACTGTCAGCGGGACCGCGACCAGCGGATTGGCCGTACCGCTCGCGGGCGCGACGCTCAGCCACGTTCCGGATGCGGACCGCGCGGCCGCGGTGAAGTTGACCAGGCCGCTGCCGTCATTCGAGACGTTGAGGATTTGCGCCGTGGCCGCCGAGCCCTGCCCGTAGGCATAGGAAAGGGAATCGGGGCGTCCCGCCAGCTTGGGAGGCGCGCCCGGATCGACGGTGACGCTCACCGCCACGGTGCGCGTGGGCGGATCCGCTACCGGCGACGAAATCGTGACCGAGCCGTTGTAGGTGCCCGGCGCAAGGCCGTCCGGATCCACCAACACCTGCGTGGTCGCGGGAACGGTTCCCGTCAGCGGCGTGGACGTGAAGAGCCAGAAGCCCTGCAGCGAAATGGAGTACGGGATGCCGGGCGCCGTGCTGCCGAGGCTGACGTTCTGCTCGGCGGTGGGCGGACCGTTCAGCTTGCTGGAGAAACTGAGCGAATCGCGCGAAGTGACCAGAGTGGGGGCGGCGGCAAAGATGGAGCGGATGCGATTGTTCCCGGAGTCCGCGATCAGCAGGTCGCCGCCGGCCAGCGCTATGGACGCCGGGAACGATATCTGCGCCTGGGCGGCCGGACCGCCGTCACCGCTGAACCCGGCGGCGCCGCGGCCCGCCACAGTCGAGATCTGCCCGGCGGGGTTCACCAGGCGGATGCGGTTGTTCCGGCGGTCGGCGATGAACAGGTTGCCGGCGCCGTCGAAGAGCATCCCCGCGGGGGCCCACAATCCGGTCGCCGTGGCGGCCACGCCGTCCCCGTAGAATCCTTCCCGCCCGTCGCCCGCGACCATGCTGATCACACCCGCTGGGGTCACCCGGCGGATGCGATTGTTGTCCGTGTCGGCGATGTACAGCGCGCCGGCGCGGTCCACGGCCACAGCCGTCGGGCGATTGAGTTGCGCCGCGGTGGCCGCTTGCGTATCGCCGGCAAATCCCGCCGTGCCCGTTCCGGCGACGGTGGTCAGCGTCCCGCCGGCTAATTTGCGCACGCGGTTGTTGTCCGCATCCGCGATGTAGACCGCGCCGGCGGCGTCCACGGCGACTCCGGCCGGTCCTTTCAGAACCGTGGGCGTGCCGTCGCCCGCGGCGGTCGAGATCAGCCCGTCCGGAGCGATCTTGCGGAGGCGGTTGTTGCCCGAATCGGCGACGTAAAGGTTCCCCGCCGCGTCGAACGCCAGGCCGGACGGGCCGTTGAACGAGGCGGACTGCGCCGGTCCGCCGTCGCCGGAAAACCGCGCGACGCCGTCACCCGCCACGGTCGAGAGAATGCCGCCGCTCAGCTTGCGGATGCGGTGGTTGTCGGTGTCGGCGACATACACGGCGCCGTCCGGTCCGAGGGCCAGCGCCTGCGGATTGTTGAGCAGCGCGCCCCGGCCGGGACCGCCGTCTCCGTAGTAGCGGAGCCCGCCGCTGCCGGCGATCGTGCGGATGGCGCCGGAAGCGTCGATGCGGCGGACGCGATTGTTCATGTAGTCCGCAATGTAGACGTTGCCCAGCGCATCCACGGCCACGCGGCCCGGACGGTTGAGCACGGCGGCCGAAGCCGGTCCACCGTCCCCGGAGAAGCCCTGGCTGCCGTCACCGGCAATGGTGGTGATATTGCGCTCGGCGGCGCTGATCATGCGGATGCGCCCGCCGCGGCCGTCGGCGAAGTAGAGATTACCCGAGCTGTCAAACCGGCCGCCGGTGGGGGCGTTGAGCAGGGCGTTGGCGGCAGGCCCGCCGTCGCCCGAAAATCCCGCGGTCCCGCCCCCGGCGTAGGTCGTGATCGTACTGGAAATCAGGTTGACCCGGCGGATCCGGTTGTTGCCCGTGTCGGTGATGAACAGAATTCCCGTGGGATCCACGGCTACGGTGGAAGGGGCGTTGAGGTTGGCGGTGGTGGCCGGTCCGCCGTCGCCGCCGAAGCCCTGACTGGCGTTACCGGCGACCGTGGTGATGACCCCGTTGGGGCTGACCCGCCGGACACGGTGCTGACCGGCTTCGGCGATGTAGAGATTCCCGGCCGAGTCGAATGCAATCCCCGAGGGCGAGACCAGCAGGGCGGCGGTGGCCTGAATGTTGTCGCCCAGATTGCGGCCCCCGCCGGCGACGGTCGTGATAATACCGTCCGGTGTGATCTTGCGAACCCGGTCGGCGCCGTTTTCGGCCAGAAAGACGTTGCCGGCGTCATCGACCGCCAGGTCGAGCGGGATGCTGAGCGATCCGCCGGTGGCGCGCAGTCCTTCGCCCGAGTACCCGCTGAATCCGTTTCCGGCGATGACCGTGAGGGCCCCCTCCCGCGTGATTTTGACGACGAGGCTGTTATCCCGATCGGTGGTGTACACATTGCCCGCCGGGTCGACTGCCACGCCGTAGACACCTCCGAGGGTGGCCGAGACAGCCGGACCGCCGTCGCCGCGGAACACAGAGGCCCCCCCGGCGACGGTGGTGATGATTCCCTGGGGATTGGCCGGCGCGGCCAGAAGAAAAGGAAAGAGCAGACACTGCCACTTACGGGCTCGGCTCATAGGCTGGACTCGAATTCCTCTACGGTATCACGCCGGTGGGGGAAAACTTTTTTGGATGGACGCGAGCATCTTCTGGCCGTGTTCCGCCAACCCTGATGAACCCCCCGGGCCACCGGGCCGCGTCAGCCGATCGCGGCGTCGAGCAGCCATTTGCCGGTCCCGGGAATGCCGCGCTATCCAACCAGGACGCCTGTTTGAGACGTGTCATAGCCTGCCAGCACTTCCAGTTTCCGCCGGAGCGCTGCCCGCTGCAGTACGTCCAGGAATGGTTTGACGCCGGGCAAATCGGCGGTCCGCTTGCGCATCACCAGGTCGTAGCGCTCGCTGTTCAACGGAATGAAATCCAGCCCGAACGTCTGTGCCGCCGACATGGTTGCCATGCAGGCATCGGCTTCACCGGACACCACGCAATAGGCGGCGGCCAGGTGGCCGTACGCCACGCGGTCGTAGCCGTGAACCTTGGCTGCCGCGATACCGGCTTTTTGCAGCAGCTTGTCGATCAAGGCGCGGCTTCCCGAGCCGGACTCGCGGTTCACGAACCGCACGCCCTTCCGCGCCAGGTCCTCCGGCCTGCGAATGCTCTTCGGATTTCCGGGCGCCACAACCAGACCTTCTTCCCAGCGGGCGAAAGTGATGACAAGGATCTCCTCATCGGGAAATTCTTTCCGCACATAGGGCAGGTTGAACTCGCCGGTTTTCGGATCCTCGAGATGCGACCCGGCGATATGAACCTTCCCCGCCTTGAGCCAGGCCAGAGCCAGTTTGCTGGAGGCCGCCGCGGCGACGATCTCGACGCCGCTGATCCGCTCGACCATGCTGGACAGCAGACTGGTCGCCGGATCGCAGCCCGCCAGCAGGAGGCGCTTCCGGGCCGCGTCCTCCTTGGCGAATACCAGCAAATCCGCGCGACCGTTCGCCCTGCCCGGCCGCTTGATGACGCCGTCGGCCTCCGGCATGTAGTAGGGAGTAGCGCTCACCGGCACGCTGACCCAGCGGGCGCCGATCTGGCAGACGCGCACCGGCTGGCCTTTCGCCGGAGCGGCAGCGCTGAGCACTTCCGCAGCCAGGGCTTCAGGCGACTTCCGCGAGCCCGCGGCCAGGGAGAACAATTCGTCCACGCCCACTTCCAGCTCGCGAGCCAGGTGAAGCGCCAGCTCCGTGTTGGGAACATACGATCCGGCTTCGATGGCGTAAATGGTCTGCCGGCTGACGTTCACCCGCCGGGCCAGGTCCGATGCGCCGATACCCCGGCTTTTGCGAATCTGCCCCAGACGGTTTTCAACACGGGTCCTGGTCACGGTTACTCCTCAATTGCGCTGAACCGACCGTCAGAAGTCCACTCGAAATCCAAACTGCATCTGCCTCGGGCTCCCGGTGATCTGGCTGAACGCTCCGGCGGTGGCCGTATTCACGTTCAGATTCAACGACCGTGCGAAAAAATTCACGTGGTTGAACAGATTGAACGCCTCGATCCGCACCGTTCCCATCACCCGCTCCGGCAGCCCGGGCACGTGAAAGCGTTTCGAGAGCACCGAATCGAAACTGAACAACGACGGCCCGGTGATGATATTGCGCCCGGCAGTGCCGATGCGGCCCTGATCCACGGCGACCGGCGCGAACGCCAGCGGGTTGTACCAGCGCAGCGAACGGTCTAGGTAACTGCGGTCGCCGGTCTTCTGCGCGATGGACTCCCGGTCTTCATCGGAGAGCCGCCAGGAGACGCCTGGAACCACGTCCGGCCTGCCGTTGAAGTTGACGCCCTGCACCAGCACCGTGGCGAATACACCGGTGCTCCACTGGGCGATGCCGCCGAGCGACCACTGGCCGAGCAGCGCTTTCGTCACCGGGCGCCAGGAAGCGCCGAACGGCATCTGCCACAGGAAGTTCGCACGCGCCACGTGACGTTGGGAGAAATCGCTGTTGCCGCGGTTGAGCCGCAGATTCAGGCTGCGCACCTGGTTATCCTCGGCCGCGTTGCCGACCGCGCCGCCCAGATCGTCGATGCTCTTGGCCCACGTCCAGTTCACCTGGTAGGAGAAGCCGCGCGCGTACCGCTGGCGCAGTTCCAGCTGCATGGCGTGATAGGAGGAATCGAAATTGGATATGTATTCGTTAACTCCGCCGAAGCCCGGATAAACGAGGTTGCCCGGGTTGAGCTGCTGCTGGCCCATGATGTGGGTGCCCTTGTTGCCGACGTAGGCCAGCGACAGCGTCGTCTGACGGAACAGAACCCGCTCCAGGGCCAGGTTCCATTGCTGATTGTAGGCGTCCTTGAAATCGTGGTCGACTCCGTTGATGGCCGGCCGCGCTCCGATTCCCAGCCGGAAGGGATTCTCGTTCGAGAGCAGGTTCGCCGTCGTGGAAGTCGCGCCCGAAGATCCGCCGAAGGGAATCGAAGTGCTGTTCTGCGCCACGAAGTAGGGCGGGTAGGAGTAGAAGATTCCGTACGCGCCGCGGAGCACGAACTCGGATGCGCTGTCGAGCGAATAGGCGAAACCGAACCGCGGCGCCAGGTTCAGCCAGTTCGTCGAGAGCAGCCGGTTTTCGTCCCAGCCCACTTCGGTAGCGGTAATGATGAGGCTGCGGTAGGCGTTCAGCAGCTCCGGGTAAACACGCGAGCTGATCTGCCCTCCCGGCGACGCCAGCACGATCTTGCCCAGCGCGCCGTTGAACGCCCCCGTCTGCCCGTGCGTGTCGTAGGGCGGGCGCCGCGCCTCCCAGCGCAGCCCGATGTTCAGCGTCAGGCGGGGATGCGCGCGCCAGTCGGTCTGCAGGAATGCCGAGTGCTCGGAGACTCGGATATTGGCTTCCGGCGGAAACAGAGACAGGGTGCTCGACGCCGGCAGCCCGAGCAGTAGGTCGGCCGCCGAGTAGCCTGTCGAGTTCACGGCGTTGCGGCCGTTGAACGTCAGTAGTCCCCGCGGAAAGCCCTGCTGAACGTAGTTGATGGGAATCAGCCGGCGCTGGTACCCGGTCTTGAGCTGGTGCTTACCCTTTTGCCAGGTCAGGCTGTCCGATGTCGTATAGCTGCCGTTCTCGAAGATCTGCGGCGCGGCGTCTCCGCCGATGTTCGGCCGGTAGCCCATGCCGAAGAATGCGCCGTTGCCGGCGAACGTGACGGTGGGGATCCGCTTCAGCAGCGGCGACTCGGGCAGCTTTACCGGCATGACGATGCCGAGCTCGCTGATCAGGTCCCGGTCCGGCGTCACCGCGTCGTCCTCCTTCTGAAAATTCCAGCCGAAACGAAATTCATTGACGATGGTGGGTCGCGGAACCGACGTCAGGCTGGCCACGCCATTGGTTCCTTCCCGCGCCGTCGTGTCCACCAGGCGGTAGGCGGCCTGGGTGCCCGAGATTCCGGTGACGCGCGCCGTGGTGCTGCGTACAGCCAGGCTGTGCGCGGCCGTCAACTGGTGATCGATGCGGGCCGTGATCTGCGGTCCACTGGTGGAGGTGGGTCGCGCCGAGGAAAAATTGTTGAGATCGCCTGGTCCGGTAGGCGCCTCGTAATAGCCCAAAATGGCATTGGCGAACGCCGCGTTCTTGCGATTGGGATTCTGCGGCGAATCGCCGAGATAAAACGGATTGATCATGTTCGGGCCGGAATAGACCGGCTGGCCGGAAACCGGGGTCCACGGCAGGGCGGACGGCGTGGTCAGAGTGAGCAGGCGTCCGGCCGAATCGTGGACTCCGGTGAAGTTGCCTTGCCGCATCGGCAGCGTCGGAATCGTATACAGAGACTGGGCGGCGGAAGTGACCATCTGGCGCTCGTAATTGACGAAGAAGAAGGTCTTGTTGCGCCGGATGGGACCACTCAGCGAGCCGCCGTATTGGTTGCGAAGAAAGCCGGGCAGGGTGTTATCCCGGCTGAAGAAGCTCCGGGCCTGCGCCAGCGTGCTGCGGTTGAATTCGAACGCCGACCCGTGGAACTGGTTCGTGCCGTTCTTGACCACGACGGAAACCTGTGTCCCCGCCCCTCCATACTCGGCGGTCGCGTTGGAGTTCTTGAGCTTGAACTGCTGCACGGCATCCACGGAAAGGCCCGCGAATCCGGACTGCCCCCGGATCTCGTCCCGGCTCGAGACTCCGTCGATGAGAAAGCTGTTTCCGTTCGGCCGGTTCCCGTTGGAGGCGAAATCGCCCAAGCCGGCGTTGGTCACGTTCTTGGACGCGCCTGGCGAGAGGTAGACCAGATCGAGAATATTTCTGCCGTCGAGCGGCAGTTCCACGATCTGGCTGTTTTCGATGACGCTTTCGCGCGCGGCGCTGTCCCGCTGCACCTGCGGCGCGGAAGCGGCCACAGTGACCGCCTGGCCGACCGAAGCCAGTGACAGTTCCACGTCGACGCGAACGCGGGAGTCGAGGTCCACCTGGAAGTCGGACACCGTCTTCTGCTGGAAGCCGTCGGCTTCAATCGTCACGCGGTAGCGGCCGGGAGGGACCGGGAAAAAGTTGTAATTACCGGATTCGTCGGTGGACGCGCCGATCTTCGAGCCGCGGTCCGGGCTGGTCAGGGAAACGCGCGCTCCACGAATGGCGGCGGAATGCGGGTCGCGGACGTTCCCGGTGACCGAGCCGGCTGTCGTTTGAGCCGCCAGCGGCGCCCCAAGCAGCAGGCAAGAGATCAGGAGGATATAAAGCATGCCAGTGATCAGCCAGACTACATCGGTCTCAGTAAGCCCGTCAAGAAAGCGGGGCGTGCTGACGGCGCTACTTCAGCGCGCCTTCCTTCGTAATCGACTCCGCGTTCAAATACGGCCGCAGCGCCGCGGGCACTTCCACGCTGCCGTCAGCCCGCTGGTAGTTTTCCACGATGGCGACCCAGGTTCGCCCGATCGCCAGAGCGCTGCCATTCAGCGTGTGGACGAACTCCGACTTCCCTTTCGGATTCCGGAACCGGATCCCGGCCCGCCGCGCCTGGAACGACTCGAAATTCGAACAGGACGAAATCTCCTTGAATTCGTTCAGTCCGGGGAGCCACACCTCGATGTCGTAGGTCTTGGCGGAGGAGAATCCCATATCGCCGGTCGAGAGAACGACGGTGCGAAATGGCAGGCCGAGCTTCGTCAGAATCGCTTCGGCGTTCGAGGTCAGCTTCTCGAGCTCCTCGTAGCTCTGATCCGGGCGGGTGAACTTCACCAGCTCCACCTTCTGAAACTGATGCTGCCGGATGATGCCCCGCACGTCGCGGCCGTACGATCCGGCTTCGCTGCGGAAGCAGGGAGTGTAGGCGCAGAGCGAGACCGGCAGGCGATCGAGCGGCAGCGTCTCGTCCCGGTACAGGTTGGTGACGGGCACTTCGGCGGTTGGCGCCAGCCACAAATCATGCCCTTCGCACTTGAACAGGTCCTCGGCGAACTTGGGCAGCTGCCCGGTTCCGTACAGGCTGGTGGAGTTGATCAGGAATGGAGGCAAAACCTCGGTGTAACCGTGCTCGCGGGTATGCGTGTCGAGCATGAAGCTGACCAGCGACCGCTCGAGCCTGGCTCCCAGCCCCCAATAAACGGCAAAACGCGCGCCGGTCACTTTGGCCGCCCGCTCGAGATCGAGAATTCCCAGCTCCGGGCCGAGATCCCAGTGCGGCTTGGGAGGAGATTCGAACGCGCGAGGCTGGCCGCATCGACGCACTTCGACGTTCTCCGCCGCCCCACGCCCTACGGGAACCGATTCGTGAGGGATATTCGGAATCCCAGCCAGCAGATCCTGGAATTCCTTGTCCACCAAACCGGCCTGCTGTTCCAGCTCGGAGATGCGGTCGCCGATCTCACGCAGGGTTTTCTGCAGACCGGAGGTATCCGCGCCCTGCTTGCGCAAGGCCGCCATCCCGGCATTTTCCGTATTGCGGCGCGCTTTCAGTTCTTCCGATTCGCGAATGGCAGCGCGGCGGCGAGCGTCGAGGTCACGGAATTTGTCGAGAGAGGGCGGATTCGACCGCGTCGCGAGACGCGCGGCAACAGTATCGAAATTAGCCCGGAAATACCCCAGATCGTGCATTTTTCTATGCTAACGCACGAAGGGTCGAACAGCCTACTTGCGCCGGTTGTCCTCGCGTTCGGCTTCCTTCCAGCCCTCGCGAGCCTCGCGGGCGGCCTGTTTTACCTTGCGTTGGGCCTTCTTCGCGGCTTCTTCGGTCTTCTCCGCGATGTCATGGGCGACGCGGCCGGCCTGGTGCGCGTTCGATTCCCCTTCCTCTTTCCTGGCGCAGCCGGCCATTAAAAGCGCCGCCGTGATGGCGGACGTCGCAATCCAACGTCGCATAAGCTCCTCCTCGAAATTTCGATGCAAACCGCGGGCCCTTCGTTTCGGCTGGTCAGGCGAGCAATGCTTTCACCACGTTGCCGTGTACATCGGTGAGACGGAAATCGCGGCCCTGATACCGGTAGGTCAGACGCGTGTGGTCGACGCCCATGCAGTGCAGAAGCGTGGCGTTCAGGTCGTGGACGTGGGTCGGGTTCTCGACGATGTTGTACGAATAATCATCCGTCGCGCCATAGCTCAGGCCGCCTTTGATACCGCCGCCGGCCACCCACATGGCGAAGCATCGCGGATGATGATCGCGCCCGTAGCTTTCTCTGGTCAGCGTGCCCTGGCTGTACACGGTGCGGCCGAATTCCCCGCCCCACACGATCAGCGTCTCGTCCAGCATGCCCCGCTGCTTCAGGTCCTTGATCAACGCGGCGGACGCCTGGTCGGTATCGCGGCACTGCGGCGGAAGCTGGCGTGGAACAGACTCGTGGTGGTCCCAGCCCATGTGGTAGAGCTGGATGAACCTCACGCCCCGCTCCGCCAGCCGCCGCGCCAGAACGCAGTTGGCCGCGTACGTTCCCGGCGTGCGGGAGTCCTCGCCGTACAACTCGAAGACCGACGCGGGCTCCTTCGACAGATCCGTCAATTCGGGAACGGACGTCTGCATCCGGTACGCCATCTCGTACTGCGCAATCCGCGTGGCGATCTCCGGGTCCCCGAATTCATTCAGGTTCATTTCGTTGAGCTTGCCGATGTCGTCCAGCATCGAGCGCCGCACCTTCGGGTCGATGCCGCCGGGGTTGGACAGGTAGAGCACCGGATCGCCGTCCGAGCGGAACTTCACGCCCTGGTACTGCGAAGGCAGGAAGCCGCTGCCCCACAGCCGGTCGTAGAGGGGCTGATCGTTGCGCCGGCCCGTGCCCCGGGAGATCATCACCACGAACGCGGGCAGATCCTGGTTCTCGCTGCCGAGCCCGTAGGAAACCCACGACCCCATGCACGGCCGTCCGGCGATCTGGCTACCGGTCTGGATGAAGGTGATGGCCGGGTCGTGGTTGATCGCTTCGGTGTAGAGGCTCTTGACGATGGCGACCTCGTCGACGACCGTAGCCAGGTGCGGCATCAGATCGCTCAGCCAGGCGCCGGACTTTCCGTGCTGGCGGAACGGGAAGATCGACGGCGCGACCGGAAAGCTCTTCTGATTGGACGTCATCCCCGTGAGCCGCTGCCCACGCCGGATCGAATCCGGCAGCTCCTGCGCGAAGTGGGCGCCGAGTTGCGGTTTCGGGTCGAACAGGTCCATCTGCGAGGGCGCCCCGGACTGGTGCAGGTAAATGATGCGCTTCGCCTTGGGCTTGAAATTGGGAAAGCCGGGCAGAGCAGGATGCGCGACCGGTCCGGCAGCTGCAAACAGACGCGGGTTGAGCAGCGACGCGAGGCCGGCGGTACCAATGCCAGCCGCGGCGCGCCCGAACAACTGCCGGCGTGTGAGGAGGAGCTGTCGTTCGCGAATCGGATCCATGGGCTCCTATTGCTTCGTAATCACTTCGTCCAGGTTCAAGATGACGCTGGCGACAGTGGTGTAAGCGGCAAGCTCGGCCGTGTCGAGCGATTCGTCCCTGGGAGCCTGGCCGGTCGAGAGCAGCCTGGCGGCCGCGTCGGGATCGTGCTGATAGGCCGTGAGGCGGCGCTCGAGCCCGGCTCGCAGCACATCGATTTCGGACGGCCGGGGCTCGCGTGAAGCCGCCAGACGGAAGCCGGCGGCGATGCGCTTCGAGGGCTCGTCGCCGCCCTCGTGAATCATCCGCTCGGCGAGACGCCGCGCCGCTTCGGTGAAGGTCTCGTCGTTCAGCAGGACCAGCGCCTGCAAGGGTGTGGAACTGCGTCCCCGCCGCACAACGCAGTACTCCCGCGTCGGCGCGTCGAAAGTAACCATGGCCGGCGGCGGGGCCGTGCGCTTCCAGTACGTGTAAACGCTACGCCGCCACAGATCGTCGCCCTTGGAGAGCACGTACAGCTTCTTGTTTTCGATCACCGAAAGCTGCTCCCACAATCCGTCCGGCTGGTACGGCTTCACCGGAGGGCCGCCCAACTTGGCGGTGAGCACCCCGGCCACGGCGAGGGCCTGGTCACGAATCACCTCCGCCGGCAGCCGGAACCGCGGACCTCGGGCCAGCAGGCGGTTCTCCGGATCCCGCTCCCGGATCTGGGGCGTGGTCCTGGAGGACTGGCGGTAGGTGGCGCTCATGACGATGGCTTTCTGCATCGCCTTGACATCCCAACCCGACCGGATGAATTCCGTAGCCAGCCAGTCCAGCAGCTCGGGATGGCTGGGAGGCTCGCCCTGCGATCCGAAATCATCGGCGGTCTTCACAAGGCCTGTCCCGAAATACGATTGCCAGTAGCGGTTGACGGCCACCCGCGCGGTGAGCGGATTGGAGGGAGCGACGAGCCACTGCGCAAATCCGAGCCGGTTATGCGGGGCGCCTTCCGGAAGGGGCGGCAGGAACGAAGGGACCGCGGCCGTAACCTTCTCGCCGTGCTTCTGGTAATCGCCGCGGAACAGCAGGAAGGTGTCGCGGGGCTCTTCCATGTCGCTCATGACCATCGTGCTGGGTATCTTGGCGACGATGGCCCGCTTCTCGGTTTGCAGCTTCGCCACCTTATCGCCCCACAGGCGGCGCTCTCGGAGATGACGGAGGTAATAGGTTCGGAGCGTCCGCTCCTCCTTTGGCTTGCGCGCGTCCGGTCCGGCGGTAATGAGCTTCCGGATCTCGTCCGAAACCGGCTCCGGAAATTCGGCGCCGGTCACCGACAGGCGGAAGCGGCCGATGAGCTGCCCGTCTCCGTATTCGTTCCCGAGCTTAAAAGTAAAGCGGGCTCCCTCCTTCAAATCGAGCGTGGCGGGCGGCTCGATGACAGCGAACTCCGGACGGGTGACGTCGTCAACGAACCATCCGCGCCGGAGCTGGGCTCGCGATTTCAAAGCCTGAATCGGAACCGCGCCCGCCCCGGTTGCGCTGGGCGTGATGGTGGCAAGATCCACGCTCTTCGACTTCCCGCCGCCGAGCGGCTCCATGCGCGCTTCGAAAAGAGTGAGCATGGATTTCCCGCCGGCGCCGCGTCCGGATCCGCCTCCGGGCAGACTCGGATCAGGCAGCAACTCCAGGCGGAACGCAGTCACCTTCGGCAATCTGGTTTCCGCTGTGATCGTATACACGTCCTTGTCCGGATGCTCGCCGGAGACCAGGACGGAGCGGTCTTCTTTCACGTTGAAGGTAACGCCGCGGTCGGAAGAGATGCGCGCCGGTTCGAGCGGCTCCCAATCGGGCGCGCTCGAGAGGAATGTTTTCTCCCACTCAGCCATTCCGGGCGCGAGGCGGGCTTCCACTTTCTTCAGCTCCGCCTGAGCGGATTCGATCTTCTCCTCGATCCCGGCGATCTGCGCTTCCAGCGCCGGCCGGGGAAGCCGGACGGAAGGAGCGAGATTGCCCCGGGCGTCGCGCGGTCCGCCCGTGCCGATCTCCGGCACGTTGTTGAAAAAGGCGAACATGCTGTAGAAGTCCTTCATCGTGAGCGGATCGTACTTGTGATCGTGACAGCGGGCGCAGCCGACGGTCAGGCCGAGCCAGACCGATCCCGTCGTGCCGATACGGTCCACGATATTCTCGACATGGAACTCCTCGGGAATGCTTCCGGCCTCCGTGTTGACGCGATGATTGCGATTGAATCCGGTGGCGATTTTCTGATCGAGCGTCGCATCCGGAAGCAGGTCGCCGGCGAGTTGCTGGATCGTGAACTGATCGAACGGCAGGTTGTCGTTGAAGGCGCGGATGACCCAGTCGCGCCAGGGCCACATTTCCCGCTCCGGGTCCACCTGGTAGCCGTGCGTATCGGCGTACCGGGCGGCGTCCAGCCAGTCGAGCGCCATGCGCTCTCCATAATGCGGCGACGCCAGCAGGCGGTCCACGACTTTTTCATACGCATCCGGAGACCTGTCCGCCAGGAACGCGTCCAGTTCGGCGGGCGAGGGCGGCAGCCCGGTCAGATCGAGTGTCACACGGCGAAGCAGCAGGGTTGGATCAGCTTCGGGCGAGGGCTGCAGACCTTCGCGTTCGAGGCGGGCCAGGATGAAGCGGTCGATCGGATTACGCGCCCAATTCCGCCGCGAGACCGCCGGAGGCTCCGGACGGCGCGGTGTGATGAACGCCCAGTGGGTCTGCCAGCGCGCGCCCTGCTCGATCCAGCGCCGGATGGTGGCGATCTCACGCGCCGAGAGAGGCTTGTGTCCGGCGTAAGACGGCGGCATCCGCTGTCCCGCATTGTCCGCGGAGATGCGTCGATACACCTCGCTTGCCGCCGGATCACCGGGAACGATGGGAGTCGTCTTGCCGCGGGAGTGCTTTGCGCCGGCCTCGGTATCCAGGCGCAGATCCACTTTGCGATTGGCTTCGTCCGGCCCGTGGCACAGGAAGCAGCGGTCCGAAAGGATCGGCCGGACATCACGGCTGAACTCGACCTCCTGCGCCGCGCCGATCCGCATCGCCGTCATTACCGCCGCTACTGCCAGACTCTTCCTGATCATCTGAAATACTTCGCTATATCCATGTTACTAAAGGCTGCACTACATAGCCGGATGTTGCGGCCCGATGAACATGGCACAGGTTTCAGCAGCGGTCAGCTATCGGAGCTTTTCCTTACTGCTCGCCGGCGCGGCTTCCCTGACGCGCACGAACTCCTCGTCCTTGCTGGTCCACAACGCCGACATCTCCGCTACTCTCGCCGGCTGTGACGAGGACAGGTCCTTGCCTTCCGTCCGGTCCGAGCGCAGGTCATGCAGCGCCCACGGGCCGGTCTTTCCCGCGGCTACCAGCTTCCAGTCGCCCATGCGGATGGCGCGGTTATTCGAATGGTTGAAATACAGGAAGTCGCGCTGCACGGCGCCGTCCTTCGCAAACGCCTTGACCAGGCTTTTACCGGCCAGCGGCGGGGCTGAAGCATCGGTCTGGAGGGGCTTGCCGCCGCCCAGTTCCATCATCGTCGGCAGCAGATCGATGAAATGGCAGGGATTGTGGCGCAGCTTACCGTGATCGGTGATGCCGTTCGGCCAGTGCGCGATCAGCGGCGACGAAATGCCGCCTTCGTGCACCCAGGATTTGTGCAGCCGGAACGGCGCGTTGGCCGCGCTGGCCCAGCCCGAGCCCAGGCACAGGTGGGTCGCCGCGGATCCCGGCGCGGCCGAGGCGTCGTGACCGTCGGCGCGTATCAGCTGCTCCGAGCTTGCGCCGTTATCCGAGATGAACAGGATTACGGTGTCGCGGTAGGCGTCCATGGCTTTCAATTGATCCACCACGCGGCCGATTTCGTGGTCCATGCGGGTGATCATGGCGGCGTGAATCGCCATCTTGACGCGCTGCAGCTTCTTCTGCTCGGCCGTAAGGGTCGACCAGGGGACGGCGCGGGTCACTTCGCCGGCGCCGATCTTCTCCATCAGCTCCTGGTCCGGCGTGTTCCATTGCGGCCGCATATCCGGCTCGAGCGGCGAGAGACCGCAGTTGATCAGCCCCATACGGCGCATGCGCTGCCAGCGGCGCTCTCGCGAGGTGTCCCAGCCTTCGCTGAAACGGTCGTGATACTTGTCGATGTCTTCCTGGAGAGCCTGCAGCGGAAAGTGCGGCGAGGTGAACGCCAGGTAGTGAAAAAACGGATCGCCCGCATACTCCCTGGCGTGTTGTTGAAGCGTCTTCACGGCGTGGTCGGCGATGGCGATGGTTGCGTAGTACCCGTCGCCCTTCTTCACTGCCCGCAGCCGCTCGTCGTCGAGCAGGTGAGCGGTGGGCGTGAAGAAGCGGTTCTGATCGAGCAGCGTATAGGAATGATCGAAGCGCGCGCCGGCCAGCGGCTTGAACCGGATGTGCCACTTGCCGGAATGATAGGACCGGTAGCCGAGCGGCTTCAGGTACTCCGGCACGAACTTCGTCCAGGCCGGGATATTGCCCGGCGTCATCACGTCTCCCGCGGTCTGCTGCGCGTAATAGCCGGTCAGGATGCAGCCGCGCGAGGGTCCGCAGCGCGCCGTGGAGTAGGCTTGCGTGAACCGGAGACCGTTGGCAGCAAGACGGTCCAGGTTCGGCGTCTCGATATCGCCGCCGTAGCAGCCCGCGTCCGAATAGCCCATGTCGTCGGCCAGGATGACGAGGATATTCGGTTTACGCGCCTTACGATCCGCCGCCATCGTCGATACCGCCCCGGCCGCGCCGATTTTGAGAAACTGTCTTCGGTCGATTTTCATTCCGGACTCCCTACCCCGGCGTTACTCCAAATTCATCTTCCGCAGCAGCGCCTTGTGCCTGGGGTCCGAGCGCAAATTCACGAACACCGGATCGGTGGGCAGCCAGACAGCCGACGCGTCCCGCGCGCCGATGGCTTTCTCCAGCCAGGCGAAGGCGTTATCCGAATCGCCAAGTGCGGCGTAAATACGGGCCAGCGCGCCCGGCGGCACGTAAGCGGCCTGCGCGCGCTGTTCGAGTTCGGCGATGATCCGGCGGGCATGCCGCTCACGGCCCGCGGCCGCGTGGGCGGCGCCCAGATTTCCGAGCACGAGCGGCAACCGGCGGGAAAGCCGGGCCGCGCACTCGGCCGAGTCCACCGCCTCCGGCAGCATGCCTGCCGCCATATAGGCCGAACTCAGCAGCCAGTGTCCAACGTAGGAGCCGGGCTCCAGCGCGATCGCGCTTTGCAGATGGCCGATCGCCAGGTCATACTCTCCGCGGTGCGTTCGCAGGTCTCCCAGCGCGGCGGCGTAATGCTGCGTCACCGGATCCAGGTCCACCGCTTTCCTCAGATGCTCCAGAGCTTCATCCAGCCGTCCGACTACCCGCAGATAGTAATACCCGTAGGTCCAGTGAGCCTGCGGCGAATCCGGCTCCAGCTCGAGGGCGCGCCTGTACTCCCGCCCGGCGCCCTGCCAGTCGTAGTCGAACACCGCCAGAACCGTACCCAGGGCCCAATGCAGGTCGCCCGACCGCTCGTCCTTCTGCAACCCATCCCGGAAGGTCTGACGGCACTTCTGGATCACGCTAATCGGAGCGGTCCATCCGAACACGCCTGAGGCCATCTCGCACAGCGCGATTCCGGCCTGCGCCGGGGCGTAGGCAGGGTCCAGTTCGAGCGCCTGGGCCAAATAATCCCTGGCGGCGGCGTTTCCCTCCAGCGTAAATTTACGCAGGAGATGCCGTCCCTTGAGGAACAGGTTGTAGGCATCCACGTTACGCGTGGGACGGGGCGCGGACGGAAGCGTGAGTTTGACGCTCAGAACGCCCGTGATGGCCTGGGCAATCTCGTCCTGAATGGCGAACAGATCGGTCATCTCGCGGTCGAACCGGTCGCTCCAGAGCTGAAATCCCTCGGCCGCCGAAGCCAGCTGGACGTTCACGCGGACGCGGCCCCGCGCGCGCCGCACGGCCCCTTCGAGCAGATGTGTCACCTTCAGAGCGCGGCCGACTTCACCGATATTCTGTGGTTTTCCGCGAAACGCGAAAGACGACATCCGGGAGGCGACCCGCAATCCGGGCAAGTGTGCGAGGGAGTGCAGGACCTCTTCGGCCAGGCCATCGCTGAAGTACTCATTCTCTTTTTCTCCGCTGAGATTGGCGAACGGAAGGACGGCGATCGACGGCGGCTCCACGTCCTGTTGCGGCGCGGCGGCTCCCGCCGGCCTGGCCAGCGCCTCCAGGGCCGCGTGCAGATGGGCCGATTTCTGAAACCGCCGCTCCGGATCCTTGCGCATGCAGCGGCTGACGATCGCCTGGATCTCCGGCGGCAGATCCCGTACCAGAGAGCGCAGGGGCTCCGGCTCCTGGCGCACCACCGCGGTGAGAATCGACAGCGTCGAGTCTCCGTCGAACGCGCGCCGTCCGCAGAGCATTTCGTACAGCACCGCCCCGAAGGAAAACAGATCCGTGCGGGCATCCACGGGCTTTCCCTCCGCCTGCTCCGGCGACATGTAGTTGGGCGTCCCGATAATGAGCCCGTCGGCGGTCAGATTGGATTTGCGGACCATGATGCGGGTCTCGTCGGTGCGGCTGATGAGACCCGCTCCGGTGATTTTGGCCAAGCCGAAATCGAGGACCTTCACCCGCCCGGCGGCGTTGACCATCACATTACCGGGCTTGATGTCCCGATGGACGATGCCCGCCTGGTGGGCTGCTCTCAGAGCATCCGCCATCTGGGTCGCGAATTGCAGCGCCTGAGTAACGCGCAGCCCGTCATTCGGAATCAGCTCGACCAGCGTCCGGCCTTGGATGAATTCAAGCACCATGAATTCATCGCCGGATTCGGCTTCGGTGATGATGTCGTAGACAGTAATGATGTTGGGATGATTGAGCGCGGAAGCGGCCTGCGCCTCGTGAACCAGCCGCCGTCGCATCTCCGGATCGCCGGACTTCGCCTGGGGAAGCAGCTTCAAGGCCACGAACCGGTTCAGGCGCTCGTGGCGGGCCTTGTACACCTCACCCATGCCACCAGCGCCGAGTTTCTCGAGAATCCTGTACGGTCCGAGCGTTCGACCGGTCATCGTGAAGCCGCTTTCCTTATTTGCGAACCGATACGGTCTGTTCGCCGTCGATGTAGGCGACGTATTCGGCGCCCTTGAGCGCGGCGAGTTCTTTTGTACGGGCGTTCTTTGGGTTTTCCACCAGCTGTACACCGGCGACTTCGCCGCGCCGCGAGGGAGTAGCCCGCACCTTGAGCTTGCCGCCACCGCCGCCGTCCACTGTCGAGAGGCGAAAGGACAGCTTGGTTCCCTTACCCAGGAACCTCTTTCTGGCCGCTTCGGCGACCTCGCCGCTGACCGTGGCGCCCTTCGGGATGACGACGACGCCGCCGACGCTCAATGCGTCGGATACCGTGAACCGGAGGGGCAGGCCCGCCTCCGCGTCCGCGGGGAGGTCCTCCGCCAGCGCGATGCGCAGGGGAAGCGCGTCGTCGACGGTAGTGGCCGTCGTGCCGGCCGTTCGCGGCTCCGGCGCGGGAGGAGTGACGGCAGCGGGCGCGGCCGCTCTGGCCTGCCCCGCCTCGCGCGACGGCTCGTGCATGACCTCGATGACGCTCTCGGGCACACCGGCCTTGGTCAATTTGATCACGCCGGCGGTGGACAGGTCGAAAGCCGTCTTCGACGCGCGGATATGAGTCAGGATCACGGAAACGGGTACCTTGGCCTGCACCATTTCGAGAACACTGTCGTTATTGAGAACCCCCTCTCCGTGGCCCGAAAGCGCAGACGGGGGAGCGGGCGCCGCGGACGGGGACACTGTCGCGGGAACCTCGAGCGCAGTACGCCGCCCGGTCCACCACCACCCTCCGGCGCCGGCGGCGATCAACACGGCCGCTGCGGCGGTTCCCTTAAGCGTCCTGGAGGATCCGGATTTCGCCGGCGCGGGCAGAATGATATGCGACCTGTACAGCACGCCGGAATCGGACTGCCGCTTTAACGCGGTCAGC
This sequence comes from Bryobacteraceae bacterium, assembly GCA_035495815.1. Classification (GTDB taxonomy): domain Bacteria; phylum Acidobacteriota; class Terriglobia; order Bryobacterales; family Bryobacteraceae; genus DATJFH01. The sequence continues at coordinate 10,290 of DATJFH010000204.1, read as the reverse complement.
GCGGATTGCACCTCGGACATCGTCTGCCAGCGATCGGCGGGATCCTTGCGGAGGCAACGCTGGATGATCGCCACGAGCGATTCGGGCACGTCCGGCGCGATCTCGGCGATCGGCTTGGTCTCATCCCGCAGCACCGCCGTCAGCGTGGAAATACCCGACTCTCCATCGAACGCCCGGACGCCGGTTACCATTTCGTAGAGAACCGCGCCGAAAGAAAAAATGTCGGAGCGCACGTCCACCTTCCTGCCCTGCGCCTGCTCGGGGGACATGTAGCTCAGCGTACCGATGATGGAGCCCTCGACGGTAAGCGTGGCGTCACCGGCGATGCTGACCGTAGCGTCCGTATGGCTGACAGGCCCGCCGCTCGTTACCTTGGCCAATCCGAAATCGAGAATTTTGACGAGTCCCCCACCGGTCACCATGACGTTGCCGGGCTTCAGGTCACGATGAATAATGTTGGCCGCGTGAGCGGCGCAGAGCGCGTCCGCTATCTGCACGGCGTACTGCAGCGCCTGCGGCACGCGCAGGCCGCCGTTCGGAATCACATCGATCAAGGTCTTGCCTTCGATGTATTCGATCACCATGTACTCTGAATCGGATCCCTGATCGGAGACGATGTCGTAGATCGTGATGATATTGGGGTGATTCAGCGCGGAGGCAGCCTGCGCCTCCTGAACGAAGCGCCGTCTCCTGCCGGGGTCGCCGGATTTGGCCTCGGGCAGCAGCTTGATCGCCACGAAGCGGTTCAGGTGGGTGTCGTTCGCCTTATAAACCTCGCCCATGCCCCCGGCGCCCAGTTTTTCCAGAATTTGATAATGAAGGATGGTTCGGCCGGTCATGCGATTATCTCGGATTGGATTCACCAGTTTAGCTGGTTAGGGTACAAACCGCAGCAGGTGTACGGGCAACGAAATAGAGACCTACACACGACGCGCCAGCACCAAAGTGACATCGTCGGCGTAAGTTCCCGTGCCCGACCAGGACCTCATCTCTTCCATCACCCGCTCGATGACACGCGGCAGAGGCAGCGCTCCGCTGCCGGCCACGATCCGGCACAGGCGGTCCTCCCCGAACTCGTCTTCCGCATTCAGCGGACACGCTTCCACCACGCCGTCGCTATAGAGGATCAGTGTGTCACCGGGCTCGAAAACGGTAGTGAACTGCTCGAATGCGGCGCTTGCGAACACTCCCAGCACGATGCCTCCTCCTTCGAGCCGTTCCACGGCGCCGTTCCGCCGGATCAGCATGGGCGGATTGTGTCCGGCGTTGCAGTAGGTCAGGCTCGACCTCACGGGATCGAACACTGCCATGAAGAAGGTCACGAAACGGTTCCCGGGCGAGCGCGAGGTGACCGCTTTGTTCAGCTTCCCCATCACCTGGCTAAGCTCGCCGCCGTGCTCGGTCAGCGCCTGCGCGTGAGCCTGAAGGCTGGCCATCAACAGGGCGGCAGGCATTCCCTTCCCGGCGACGTCCCCCACCAACAGCGCCAGCTTGTCCTCGCCGTAAGGCAGGTAATCGAAATAATCGCCGCCCACGGTGTTGCACGGCAGATTGTACCCGGCCAGCTCCAGCCCCGGCGCGACCGGGGCGGCTCGCGGCAGGAGCCCTCTTTGGATTTCCGCCGCTTGGGAAAGCTCACGAGAGTGAATCCGCCCGGCCGCTTCGACTTCGATCAGATGAGCATGCTCGATCCGGATGGCGGCGATGTTCGCCATGACGGTGAGCAGGTTCAGATCGTCGTGCGTGAAGAACCGCGCCATATTGGTCAGATCCACGTAGAGCAGCCCGGTCACCGCGGCGCGGGTTTGCAGCGGCACGGCGATAATGCTGCGTACGCTCTGCGTCACGATACTTTTGCGCTCGGCATAATCGCTGTCGGACAGCGCGTCCACCACCAGTACGGAGGCCTTTTCATTGATGACCCGGTCGCGCACGCCGGAACTGATCTGGAAATCCTCTCCCTGGGCCGCCTGGACCGTCAGTTCCCCGCCCTCGACGGTCAGCAACACGCCGCGTGACGCCTGGACTGCCTGAATGGAGAGGTCGAGAATCAGGCTGAACAGCTCCGATAGCGGGCGGTGCGCCGCCAGTTCCTGCCCCGCGCGGATGAGGGCGTCTACCGGCCGGCGGCCCGAGAAGGCGGTGGCGGTCAGATTCTTCGAAGGCGCTTCCAGTGCCGCTTCAAGATTGGTCGCAATGACGGCGCCGCTCGACACCGATGCCGTCTCCGATTCGACGAACTGCACCTTCCGGCCGGGCGCCGGCTCTCCCTTCCGGTACTCGATGACGACCCGACCCGCCCGGATGCGGTCTCCCGGATGCAGAATCGTATTGCCGGTCACGCGCGCCGAGTTCAGTTCCGTTCCGTTCTTGCTTCCAAGATCGCGCAGAATTACGTCCGATCCCACCCATTCGATGAGGAGGTGTTGTCGCGATAGCCCGCTATCCTCCGGATAAGAGAGATCGTTGCCCACAGCGCGGCCCAAGCTGACCCTTCCCTGCGTGAACGGGATCGCGAGAGTGCTTCCGGTGGGTTCGATTACGAAAAGCTGCTCGTCGCTCCGGGCCACCGCCGCGGTTTCGTGGTTCATACCGTCAGAGGATCAGTGTAACCTAGATCCTTTCCATTTGAGTTTGTCGTATTCTAATGGTTCGATATGGTTAGACGAAGAAGGAGTTCATTGTGAGTGCAAACCTGACTACCCGCCAGGTAGGTGACGTGAGCCTGGTTGACGTCTCCGGACGGATCACGCTCGGGGAGGGATCGAGCGCGTTACGGCAGCTTCTTCGTGATCTGTTGGCGCAAGGACACACGAAGATTCTGCTGAATGTACGGAATGTCTCGTACATCGACAGCTCGGGGATCGGCGAGCTGGTCTCGGGATTCACCACGGTGGCCAATCAGGGCGGCACGCTCAAACTTCTGGGTTTGACCAACCGCATCAAGGACCTACTGCAAATCACCAAGCTTTACACGATATTCGACATCCACGAAGACGAGGCCCACGCCGTTCGAAGCTTTCACTAAAAGGAGCGGCATGAGCGAATCGCCGGGAGCCCGATTCGAAAACATGGGCCGCCGGTGGGAAGAGACGTCGTTCGAAACGCCGGCGGATCCTTCTCGGCTGCTGGCAGCGACCCTTTATCTATGGATTCGATCATCGGGCGCCCGGAAGGAAGGCGTCAGCGACCGCCTGCGTGAATACGTCGCCGCTCTGTGGGGCGTGCTCGACAAGAAGTGGCCCGGCTGGCACGAAAGCCAGTTCGATGACACGACTGCTGCGGCGTGTGCGGAGAGCGTTACCGGTGGGAGGATCTGAGCTTATGCACGGACTGCGGCGCGCCTACTGCCCGTCCCACAGGCACAGCGGTGAAATCGTGGGTTAGAGCGCCGGGTCGATCAGGTGCCCGCGCTTCGGGCGCAGCGGAAGCCCACGTTCGGAGTACGCTGATTCGGCCGGACCCAGTTGCGGAAGAACACGGTGATCCGCTTCGGCGAATCCGACCACGCTCCGCCCCGGATGATCTTGTACTCGCCTTTCGGCGGACCCTTTGGATTCCGGGGCTCACTCTTTTCGTAGTAGAGCCGCTCGAACCAGTCGGAGCACCATTCCGAGACTCCGCCGGCCATATCGTAGAGTCCGAATCCGTTCGGCGGAAACTGTCCCACGGGCCGGGGCTCGGCGGCGTTGTGCAGCGCAAGCTTGGCGTCGAACTTGTCCCCCCAGGGATAATCCGCGCCCTCCAGGCCGCCGCGGGCGGCGCGCTCCCATTCCGCTTCAGTCGGCAGCCGCTTGCCCGCCCAGGCGCAGTAGGCGCTGGCGTCCGCCCAGTCCACGTTGAAGACCGGCAGCTTATCATCCACCGGCGCGGTCCAGTGATACGGAGGCTTGCGGCCGGTCGCTTTCACGAACTGCGCGTACTGCGCGTTGGTCACCTCGTGGGTGTCGATGAAATAAGCGTCGAGATAGACTTTGTGCGGCGGGCGGTCGTCCAGCAGGACCTGCGGCCGCATGGTGGTTTTGTCGTCCGGGGTGAGTTTCGTGCGTCCCATGGTGAATTCGCCGGCGGGGATCGGCGCCATGTCTTCGGCCGCGTAGGCCAGAGCGCAGAAAAGCAACAGCAGTATCAGACGAAAAGCTCCACGATCTCGTCGTCCATCACGAACTCGGTCGCGCCCAGGACGTCGATGTAGCGGTAGGCGCGCTTCGAAGGCGTGTTGGTGATCTCCTTCTTCCAATCGATGCCCAGGCTGGAGTACATGGTGGCATAGATGTTCTCCGTCTTGGTCTGCATCTTTTTGTAGCGCCAGCCGCTATCGAGCACGTGCTCGCCGGCGGCATCCGTCTTGCCAAGGATGCGGCCCCCCTTGGCTCCGGCGCCGGCGAACAGCGCGTGGTAAGCCAGGTTGTAATGGTGCCTCCCGGCATTGCCGTTCAGCGCCCCAGGCACGCGTCCGAACTCGGAGACGACGGCGATGAACGTCTCGTCGAGCAGGGTCTTGCTCTTGTCCCGCGGCGACGGCGCGGCCCCGAGATCGCGGATCAGATTGGCGACCGCGGCATCCATCTCGTTGCAGCGAATGTAGTGGTTGGACTTGGCGGACGGTGTGAAGATGGCCTTGTGGTGGTCCCAATCGGGATGGACGACATGGATATAGCGCGTTCCGGCGTCCGCCTGGATCAGGTTCCGCGCCAGCAGGCAACCTAACCCGACTTCGTTGTCGCCATAGCGGGCGCGCTCTTCCTTGTCGATCTGAAAGGCTTTCGGCCAGCGGGGATCGCGCAGGATGCTGTACGCCGAGTCCTGGAAGCTGTGAAACGCGCCGAACGCGCGGTCGCGGCCCTGCCGGCGGGGCGCGGTCACTTTCTCCAGTTCGCTGAGCAGACGGTAGCGCTCCTCGAGCAGCTTCAGAGCGTCGCCGTCGACCGCCACGCCGCCCACGCCGGCTTTGAGATTGATGTCGAGCACCGAATGACGGGGGTGCAGGAATCCGGTGGAGAGCGCTCCGCATCCGGAGGTGTCCAGATTGCAGCCGACATACGTCGGAAAGCTGTCCGTCTCGCGCCGCTGCGATTCGAGCTCCTGAGCAATCACCGAGCCGACGGATGGAATCTCCGGCGCCTGCACCGGGTTCAGCGGGCGTCCGGCCTGCGTGTAGTATTGTCCGCGGAAGTGCACTACCTCGTGGCTCTTCAGCGAACGGACAACCGAGATGCGGTGCATTTCCTTCGACAGCTCGGGGAAGAGCTTGTGTGAAAGATAGAGGCTGTTGTTATTGACAGGGCGGACGTCCAGGTCCTTGGGCGTGCCGGCGGTCTCCTTGAAATCGAAGGTGTCCACGTGGCTGATCGCGCCGGCGAGCTCCACCACGATCCCGAACCGCGCCGTGCCGCGCGGATTCGCTTTACCCGCGGCGCGCGCCGCCACCGGAGCCAGGGCCTGGTCGGCGAAAGCGCCCAGAAGACCGTATCCGCCGAGCTTCAAAATGTCCCGGCGGGCGGGAAACGAATCGGCTATCGTTTTGCGCATCGTAAGACTCCTGTTTGGCCGCCGATGAACGCCGATAAGACAAAATCGCTTGGGCGGCTCATCAGTAGGAAAAAATGAACTCCGGGCTGTTGATCAGCGCCCATTGGAGATTCTCCGCGCCTGTCTTGCGGTCCGTGTTGAGCGCTTTCAAAGCCACCTCGATTTCGGCCTCGCTGGGCTTGCGCGACAGCGTTGAAAGGTAGAGCCGGCCGATCAGGTCCCGATCGACGGGCACGTCTTTCAGTAACTGCTCGACGCGGCTGTTACCAGCCGCTTTGACCCGCTCGGTCACCAGCTTCGACTGCATCAGCAGCATCGCCTGGAGCGACGACGGCGGCGTCTTCTTCGGCATATCGTCCCGATTGCTCTGTCCAAAGACCTTCAGGAACGCGCCGGATTGGGCGCCCGCCTGCTTCGGGTCGGGCATCGACATCACGTTGGCGGCCACGTTCTTCGCTCCGCTCAACGGACGGGCGGTGGCCGTGGTGATGGCGTCATGCAGCTCCGCGGCGCTCAGCGCCCGGACATACTTGCGGGCGTAGTACGGAGAGTAGGACTCTTTCCATTCGCCGTCGAAGCGGGAGGATAGCTGATATGCGCTCGATTTCATCACCGTCTTGAAGAAGTTCTTGAGGCTGTAATTGTGCGAGCGGAAATCGTTCGCCATGGCGTCGAGCAGCTCGGGATTCGAGGGCTGCAGGGTCCAGGGGGCGGGCGGCGGATGCTTGGGGTCGTAGCGCGAAAGGTCGAATTCATCCACCGGCTCGACGATGCCGAAACCCATCAGCTCGCTCCAGATGCGGTTGGTGAAGGCGCGGGAAAACTGGATGTGATTGGTCAGCATTCGCGCCAGCTCGTCGCGGGTATTCATGCCCGGACGCGCGGGCTCGCCGGTGAGCAGGAATCGGGGCTCGTTCGACCCGCCCGTCCGGGGCATGCGAACGATGCTGGCCGACTTGGTGTCGTACCCGGGCGCGACGTCGTCAACCGTATACTCGGTGTTGGCCTGGTAGCCGTTCTCCCAGTTCATGATCTGCCTGGTCTTGCCGTAAAACGAAGCCTGCTGAAAGAACTGTTCGCGGGTCTTTCCGGTTAGAAACAGGTTCACCTTTTCCAGATGATTTTTCCCGTCGTGGCAGGAAATGCACGCCAGGTTCAGGCCGAGGAAGACTTTTCCGTAGGTGATGGTGAACTCATCGATGGTGTCCGGGATGTTCACCAGGTCCATGCCGTCCGGAGCGTCGGGATCGTCTTTGGCCTTGACAAAATCGCGCGCAAAATACAGAGCGCCAGGGACGGAGTAGCTGGTCTTTCCTCCCCCGGTCAGAAGTTCCGAAGCCACTTCGTTATAGGGACGGTCGAGCCGCAGCCATTCCCGAACCCAGTAATGAAACAGGTTCAAACCGGATCCCATGCGGCCGCCGGCGCGGAACAGGTCTTCGAAATAGAATGTCCAGCGATCGACGAACGCGTCGCTGTCCACCAGACGATCGATCAGGTCGTCGCGCTTCCGCGGATTCCGGCTGGCGATGAAGCTCAGCACGTCGTCCGAACTCGGGATGCGGCCGGTGGCGTCCAGGTAGGCGCGGCGCAGGAATTCTTCGTCGCTGGCCCTTCCGGCGTAGGGAATTCCGTCGCGCTCCATGCGTCCGAAGATGTGCTGGTCAATATAGTTCTTCCGCACGGCCTTCGGACCGCCGCGGCGGGGGACCCGCTTCGCCAGCTCCGAGGTGATCTCCCCGGCGGCCTTCGCCTTGTCGGCAGGCGGCTGGAAGATGGATCGGTGCGATTCTTCGAACGGATCCTGGGGCGCCGGAGCCTGCCCGAACCCGGAGACTGCGAACGCGAGAAGCAGAATTGCCGGTCTCATGATCATTTCTTCAACGTGAACTTCTGAACACGCTTTCCATTCACCTCGGCGACATAGAGTACACCCTGTGAATCGATCGCCATGAAGTGGGGCAACTGGAGCACATCCGGACCGCCCCAGCTATCTACCACCTTACCACTCGAATCGACGTGAAAAATCTTGTGAACTTCGCCTTCCGAAACCAACAGCTCCCGGCCGGACATCAGCAGGCCGTAGGGGTTTCCGAAGCCCGTCCAGATGGCGAGGGGCTTGCCCCCGGAGTCGAACACCTGAACGCGGTTGTTGCCGCGGTCGGCCACGTAAATATGATCCTGCGAATCGATGGCGAGGCCGTGGCAGAGTTTGAATTCGCCGGGGCCGGAGCCCTTGTGTCCCCATTCAGAGACGTACCGGCCGGCCGCGGTCAGGCGAACGATACGGCCGTTGCCGCTGTCGGCTACGTAGAGATCTCCTTTCGAGCTGATGACGACGTCGTCCGGTGAACGGAAATGGTCCTGGCCTCCGCCGCCGGTATTCACCTCGCCGAGAGTGAGCAGCAGTTTCCCGTCGGGCGAGAACTTGCGCACCACGTGGTTGCCGTTGTCGGTGGTCCAGATGGCGCCGGCGGGATCGACGCGGAGGCCGTGGGCTACCTTGAACAGGCCTCCACCGAAACCTTTGATGTACTCTCCGCTGCTGTCGAATTCGAGCAAAGGCGGCTCACCGCGATGGAGGACATAGATGCGGCCGGCGTGGGCCGCGACCGAAGAAAGGGCGCCGATTTGGACCGTGGACGGCCAGGTGATGAATCCGGCGGATGAGTAAGTAGCGGCCTGGAGTGCAGCCGAGGCTGCCAACAAAACAACACCCATGACGGGCACGGCCAAGCCGGGGAATACGCCTTTTCGGGCTTTCGAGGACTCCTGATTGGTGATCATCAGAATATTACCTTCAGGCCCAACTGTCCGATCCGGGCGTCGCGGGCGCTGGTGATCAGGCCGAACGATCCGCTCCGGTTCCGGCCGTCCGCTCCGGCCGAGAAGCTCACGTTCGGCGATCCCAGATTGACGTGATTGAGGAAGTTGAACGCTTCCGCCCTGAATTGGAGATTCGCCCGCTCGTTGAGCCTGGTGTTCTTCATCAGGGACAAGTCCCAGTTCACCGTACCGGGCGAGCGCACGTCGGGCAGCACCCTACCGATGTTGCCCCAGGTAAAGTCGGGTGGGTTGACGAACTGCGTGGTGTCGAACCAGCCGTTGCGGCTGGGATTGTCCAGTTTGGCGCTATGGCCGGTCGAGTTCGGGCGATCCGAGAGGAAGTTGCTCGCGCCGCGAAGAATCAGTGGCAAGCCGGTCTGCATCGTGCCGATGGTGTTCACCTGCCAGCCGCCGGCCAGCTTTTCTACGATGGCGTTCGACGTTTGAAAGCGCCGGCCGCGCCCGAAAGGAAGCTCGTAGAGCACGCTGACCACGCCGCGCGAGGAGACGTCGTCCGGATCCACGGAACGGTTGATGCGACGGTTATAGGCGCCGTTCTGCCAGCTGATCTCGTTGGCCTGCTCGATGGGGCCGAAGTTGACCGGCGTCGCCAGGCTGTCGCTGATCACCTTGCCGCCGGTGTAGGAGAACAGCACGCTCAGCCCGTGAGACATACGCTTCTCCACGCTGGCGATGAACAGGTGCGAGTTGAAGTTACCGAGGCGGGGGCTGGCCACGCTGACGCCCGTATACTGCGGAAACCGGCGCAGCGACTGGCTGCGCGAGATGGTCGCGCCTCCGAGCGAACCGGAAAACTTGCCGGCGTTCGGATTGGGGACCTGCGTGTTCAGCGCCTGGCCGAGGCTCAGATATTGCGGATCGAGGGCGTTGATGTCATAGGCTCCGGCGGCGAAATGCTGGCCGCGGTTGCCGGAATAGGTCAAGTCGATCATCCAGGTGGCGCCGATCTTCCGCTGTACCGACAGGTTCCACTGCTGCGACAGCGGCATGGTTCCGTCGGTTTCGGTGTAGCTTACGCCCTGGCTGAGGAACGGATTCGACCCGAGCTTCGACCCCTGAGGAAGAATCGGCGGCGAAGGCAATCCCTGGGAGAACTGGAACGCGGGCACGTTGGCGTTGCTGCCGGGGGACGTGTACGAAGTCGTGGTGCTTGCAAAACCGGCGGTGCTGCCGAAATTGAACTGGGCGAATATGGATGGATAGAAAACGGCGTACCCGCCGCGGATCACCAGCTTGCCGTTGCCGGAAGGATCGAAGGCAAAACCGAAGCGCGGGCTGAAGTCGTTGTGTTCATCGGGGCGGAACGCGCGCGGCTGGCCGTCGACGCCGGCGTAGACGGTGCGTCCGAGCAGACCGGTGAGCGGATCCCTCGTATACGGATCGAAATTGCTGATTCCGTTGTTGCGCTCGAGCGGCTCCTGCTGGAAGTCATAGCGGAGCCCGATGTTCAGGGTGAGCCGGCGGCTCACTTTCCAGTCGTCCTGGACGAAGAAGCTGGTGGTGTAGCCGATCTGAGAAACGCCGAGAACCTTGTCGATGGTAGCGCTGGCGACGGTTCCCAGCACGAACGATGCGAGACCGGACCCGGCGCCGGCGGTGCTCTGCGGATTCGTCGTCAGGTTGGCGTTGAAGCTGAAAGAGCCCGAGGGTTGGCCGCTCTGGCGGTTGTTCCCGCGCAGAAGACGGTGCTCCCATCCCCCCTTGATGGTATGGCTGCCCTTGATCTTGGTGACCACGTCGGTGAAATCCCAGTTGAGCGATCCTCGCGCGCCGACGGTGCCGTTGCCGATCGCGGTGTAGCCGAAGTTGATTACCGGAAAGACGTCCGCCGGAACGCTTGCAGGCAGGCCCAGCTTCTGCGGCATGCCTTCTCCAAAGCTGGCCGAGATGAAGGTGAAGTACTGCCGCGCG